>NZ_CVTT01000065.1:0-351965 GCF_900006605.1 Pseudomonas sp. 58 R 3
GCGACCAGGCATCGCTGACCCGTGCCATGCAGCGCGTGAGGGCCACGACCCCGGCGGTTTATCGTAAAACGCAAAAACAGTCTGGGTAAAAAATCCCGTAGTTACCGACAATACTCCCCGAATCAGTTGCTCCAGACTTTACCCATAACGCTTTGGAGCGCGGATGAAATGTTTGCTGACCGATTACTGCTAAAGGGCATTGTCTACGGAGTTTGCGCGGGCCTGTGTTGGGGAGTGATCTTCCTCGGCCCCCAGCTCACCCCGGGGCTGAGCGGACTGCAATTCGCCGTTCTGAGATTTCTCTGCTACGGCGCGATTTCGGTGGCCTTGCTTATGCCCCGCTGGAGGCGCGTTTGCGCCAATCTCACTATCGCCGACTGGAAGTCACTCTTCTGGCTTAGCCTGATTGGGAACCTCATTTACTACACGCTAGTGGGCACCGGTGTGCAGTTGGTTGGCATTGCCACAACGTCTCTGATCGTCGGACTCATTCCCGTGTTCGTCACGCTGGCAGGTCGTCATGACGTCAACGCAATTTCTTTGCGCAAGCTAACTCCCTCGCTGTTCTGCGCTGTGGGCGGGGTCGTACTCATCAGCTGGCACGCACTGATCAACGGCGACAAGCCAGATATACTGACAAACGTGGCCGGAATTCTATGCGCAGCGGGCGCGTTAGTGACATGGAGTTGGTTCGCAGTGAGCAACGCTCGGCGGCTGGCTCAGGTAACCAGCGTTTCCGCCCATGACTGGGCACTGCTGACAGGGGTCATGACTGGCGCTCAGTCACTGCTTTTGGCGGTACCTGTCCTGGGCTGGCAGGTCGGAACGCATGACAACTCCGAATGGCTACACTTTGTCATGGTAGCCGGTGGCGTAGCGTTTTTATCTTCGGTTGTGGGTAATGCGTGCTGGAATCAGGCGAGCCGACTTCTACCACTGGCACTAAGCGGACAAGTGCTCGTGATTGAGACGTTAGCGGCGCTGGTTTTTGGATTTCTATGGGAGCATCGGCTGCCCGACTTACATGAAATTGCGGCGATTGCACTTCTGGTCACCGGTGTCTTGTGGTGTCTGAATTGTCATCGTACTCCCCGTCACTCTCCGGCTGTTTAACTCGTACAGAGATGCTATAGCGACAGGAATACTGACTACCCCTACCAGTTGTGATTAATTGGTCACCCACTATGCGGTAGCAACTGATCGATCTCACTCGCCCGGTGCGTCGGTAGGCGCGTGAGAACATCCTTCAGATACGCATATGGATCATAACCATTCAGCCGCGCAGACGGGATCAAGGTCATGATTGCCGCCGCCCGTTTGCCGCTGCGCAGTGATCCAGCGAAGAGCCAGTTTTCGCGCCCAAGAGCCCATGGCCTGATTTGGTTTTCGGCCCAATGGTTGTCAATGGGTACTGCCCCGTCATCGATGTAGCATGATAGCGCTGCCCAGCGTTTCAGGCTGTAATCGAGTGCTCTGCTGATGGCTGAGCCTTCGGGCACCAGATCGCGCTGGGCGCTCATCCAGGCATGGAGCATGTTCATCACCCGTACAGCTTTTTCTTGTCGTATTCGACGCCTTAAATCAGGCTCCAGATCGCGGACTTCGCTTTCGATTTCGTACAGAAACTGGATATAACGCAGGGCTTACTCGGAAGATGGATAGGTCGCAGAGCACACCCGCGAGTATTACCCAGGGGTGACCGTCCCACTTGGCGTCCACAAACTCTCCCTCGTAGGTTGCCCCTGGAATGTTCCCCCTGCATTCGAAATGCATACTGGCCGTTAATCAGCAGGTCACGGGTCATGCAGAGTGAATGCCTTCCGCAGAATGCTGCTCCCATGGTGGGCATGGTGACCAAGCCTCCACGAGCTTATCGATGAAGAGTCGAATTTTTGGAGAGAGGTGCCGCTTGCTAGGGTAGATCACCCGAATAGGCTCTGCGGCCTCTGCATACCCAGCGAGCAATTGAACAAGCTTGCCGCTCCTCAAATCGTCGTTCACCACGTAGGAAGGAAGAGTCGCGATGCCCAGGCCAGCTACAGCTGACTGGTGTAATGACTCAGCACTGTCCATCTGTAGCCTTCCACCATGAGTAACGGACACAGAGCTACCATTCACGCGAAAATTCCAAGGAAGCAATCTCCCACCACTCACGAAATGCAGGCACTGGTGCTCGGATAAATCCTCCGGCGTTTTAGGCTCGGCGTGCTCAGCCAAATATTTGGGGGAAGCGCAGGTAATCATTTGTTGGTAGGCCACAGTGCGCGTTAACAACCGAGAATCTTCCTTCGGTGGCCCGATGCGCATGGCCAAATCAAATCCCTCATCGATCAAATCGACCAGCCTGTCAGAAAAGGTGATATCCACGCTAAGGGAGGGCCAATCCTTAAGGCAGCACTCAATATGCTGAAGGACATGAAGTCTGCCCAGCGCAACCGGCAGACTCATCCGCAGTCGCCCACTGGGTGTCGAACGACGAAACGCAAGGGCATCCTCCACGTCGTCCAGATCCTGAAGAACGCCCACGCAGCGCTCATACAGAACCTGGCCGTCATCCGTCATGCTTAAACTGCGCGTAGTGCGATTCAGTAAACGTACCTGTAAACGAGCCTCGAGCCTGACTATCGACTTCCCCACTGCAGAGCGCGTAAGGCCAAGCTGTTTTGCCGCTGCAGTGAAGCTTCCAGCGTTTACCGAGCTCACAAACGCGGCAATGTCATTCAGGTTATGGAGTTCCATACGGCCTCGGTGGTCTCAACGTTCGGGCGGCTTAGCACCTGTTATGGGGAACCCTATTCCCCAATACTAAGCATAGCATCTCAATTAGCTAATCCACTCCCAACGATCAATTGAGGTCATTATGAACACTAAAGTCCAAGCAGCCGTCCAAACCTGGGCCAATAGCCTTAGCGATCTGGTACCCGTTCTTAAGGGAATCGATACCACGACAAAAATGAGCGACATCCGCGACTCTTACGCAAAAATGCTCGCGCAAAATCCAGCGCCAGCTGGCGTTAAATTCGAAGCAGTCGACATGGGTGGCGTACCCGGCACACTGGTTACTCCGGACGAGATCAAAACCGACGCGGTCGTGATGTACATCCACGGCGGCGCCTACATAGTAGGACGTCCAGACGGCTACCACGGTATCGGCGGCAACTACGCGAAAATGCTTGGTGCTCGTGTGTACATGCCGGACTACCGCCTCGCTCCTGAGCACAAGTTCCCAGCATCAATTGACGACACATTGCGCGCTTACGAATGGTTGCTTGAGCAGAAAATCCCGGCTAACAAAATTGCGTTCTCTGGCGAGTCGGCTGGCGGCGCAATGGTTGTAAGCGTCATGGTCGCGTCTAAATCGAAAGGGCTTCCATTGCCTGCGGTTGGCTCCTCCATCTCACCATGGGCGAACCTTGAACACACCGGTGCTTCCATGAGCAACCGCGAAGGTCTGGATCCTCTGAACTCCAAGCCTGTCTTGGACATCCTCGCCAGAGCATTCCTAGGCGACACATTGGCTAATCATCCTCTGGCCTCGCCTGTGTTCGCGGACGTCACCGGTCTTCCACCAATCTTGGTGCAGATCGGCGAGAACGAGCTGATGTTGAGTGATGCAATGCGCCTTGCAACTCACCTGGCTGATAACCGCGTTCGCGTAAACCTGGAAGTATGGCCTGCGATGTTCCACGCTTGGCACTTCTACGCCACCATCCTGCCAGAAGGTCAGCGGGCAATGGAGAGTTCGGTTCGCTTCATTGAGGCTGGCCTAGCCGACGCTAACCGCTAAAACGCAGAGCAACCGCGATAGCTTTCTAGGCTATCGTGGCTCTACCCATATTTTCTAAAACCCCTTGCCCATCCACTGCTAGTAGTCTGACAGCTCGCCTTGTCTAGAAACGTATTCATTTCTTGTGCTGCGCTATGCTGAGTTTCCCTGAAGGAGGCCACATCAATGCCAAAGGAATACTCGTTGTCGGATGTGCTGGAAAGGATGTACCAAAATCAGCTCGCTCTCGAAGCTGCACTCATGGAATTGACCCTCCATGTGGAGGCTCACGGACATGCGGATGTAGGAAACAACGTCCGTGGCGCCCTTGAAACCATTGGCGAAAACGCCGGACATATCAAGCAAGGTCTAGCCCGGCTCAAAAAACTCCCATGAGGCAGCCGCTTTTTGATTTTGATCTCAAACGTGTCTCACGCGAGCACTACGTCACAGGGAAAGCAGCCATCAACTTTCCGCATTCAGGAAGCACAACGGGTGGTTGGCATTACCTGTCCTACTTTGACCGAGTGTCCGGCGTAGCCAAGGTATCTCTCGCGGGTATTCACTATCCTGACACCACCGCCTTCTTTAGCGACCTGGGCATCATCGATGTCACTGAGCAAATGGCGAAGCCTGGCTGGTCTGTAGAAGGTCGACAGTTACACATGGCGGATCACTATCGAGCCGCCGCCGACATGATCAAGCGGTGGGCATTTAGTGAGTCTGCTAACTGCAATCTCGAGGTTGATGAGTGGTTCCCATCCCCATCAGAGAAACAACAACTCCTTAAGGTACTCGACGTGGCAGAGCCGGAGCTCTTCTAGGTTGGCAGGCTGCAGAAAGTGGAGGCTTGGCTAAGCTTGCAGTGAATACCGGCACGCAACCAGCAGCTTGGTGCGAACTGTACGAGGGCAATGGATATGCGCAAAAAATCCCAGTCATGGTTAGTCCCGCTTGTAATTCTCTTCGTGGTCTTTTGGGCAATAAGCAAGAAAGACACGCCTCCCGCTAAGGTTCCGCCCAACAAGCAGCCCACGCCGAACGCCTTAATTTCTGCTCCGCTACCAGCGATCCAGCCAGTACAGAGCGTACCAGTCGATCAGTTTGTAAATGCGGATAGGTTGAACCTGCGGAACCAGCCTGGAGGAAAGGTTATCTCGACCTTGAAACGTGGCGACAGGATTCAAGTCTTCGAAAAGAAAAATGATTGGGTTCGCATCAGCGTGGATGGTCAGCCAGCTAAATGGCTATCATCTAAAAGCCTCTGTGACGGGGCGAATTGCTACGCAGTCTCCAAGCAGGAACCAGTGCGTCAGACGAGACCTGCTCCTCAGCCTATTCCTCGGCAAACGCCGAGCTATGGATCCTCTTGCCCTTGTTCATCCGGAAACGTCTGTATCGGGCCTAGAGGCGGTCGGTACTGCATCACTTCTGGGGGGAACAAACGTTACGGTGTTTGACTCCATCTCCATCACAGCACACCAGTCCTAATGGGCTGCGGCGACTCGCAGGGAGCTAATGGGCACAGCGACCTCGATGGTGTAGTCCATAGCCACCATCCTATAATCCGTGCCTGCAATCTCCCCAGGAGCTAATCACTATGGAAGCGAATATGCCTCAGCCTTGGTACAACACTCGTCCAGCCCCCGTCTTCATGATCGTCTTCTACTGTTTCATCGTCCTGCTTCAAGCTGGCGTCTGGGTGGTGGAGGAAGGTTTCGAGCAAACTCGCTTTGGTGACATTTCTATCTCGGTGTTTCTCAATATCTGCGTAGTAGCGCTGCTGATGTTCGTTGGCGGCTTGATGCTATTAGCCAGGAAAAAGAGTAGTTCGCTTTGCTTCATTCTTGCCTTGGCGTTAGGTGTAACGTTTTCCATTAGCCGAATGGGCAGCGGTTCTATAGTCCACCTGCTCACCCTTCCGATGTTCAAGGAGTACGCTTTGGTTTTCGGGATCTGGGTTTACAGCCTTCAACTGCGCACCACCGGATACTTCTTATCGAAGTAAACTGCTGACCATCATCAACGTGGGTGCCGGTGTGAAAAAGAGCGAGCTTCCGGTAAAAACATGCCTTACGTGCGGCCTTCCTTTCACTTGGAGGAAGAAATGGGCCCGCTGCTGGGAGGAAGTTCGTTATTGCTCGGAGCGCTGCCGGCGCACAAAAAGTTGAGCCAAAAAAGGGCCATTAGGGGCCCTTTTCTATCAATAGAGATTACTTCGCGAGCCAAGACTCTACAGTCGCCGCGCCGTGCTCACTTTTCCAATCTTTCAAACCTTTGTGATTGCCGCCCTTCGTTTCGATGACCTCGCCGGTATGCGGGTTCTTATAGACCTTTACCTGACGGGCCTTACGCGTACCCGCTTTCGGCGCCGCTACCGGAGCGCGTCGACCGGCTTGCGGATCAAGCAGGTTGATCACGTCTTTTAAGCTGTAGCTGTATTTTGCGAGCAAATCGCGGAGCTTCGTTTCAAACTCAATTTCTTTCTTGAGGCCTGCATCGCCCTTGAGAGCTTCGAGCGCCTGGAGTTGTTCAGCTAGATGTTTTTCGAGTTGGCGGAATTCTGCGAGTTTGGACATGGGAGTTTCCTGAGTAATTAGTATTGTCACGTTACGAGAGAATAGACACTCGCAGGAAGGAGAAGACTCAACTCTTAGACCCCTATAAAATGCTGGGTGTTAACGCGCTATCGGTAGGAGCGTAAGCAAAAGCTGGAGGGAGGCAACAAGTTGAGCTCCCCTTCTGTCGCGTTACAGCTTGAAACGCGAAACGACAGTACGCAGTTGCCCAGCCAGCAGCGAGAGTTCTTCCGCAGTCACAGCGTTGTCCTCTATCCCCTCCATCAATGCAAGGCTACCGTTACGAATCTCGGTCACATTGCGATTTATATCCTCCGAGACGGCGTGCTGCTGAACCGCCGCGCTGGCTATCTGGGTGTTCATTCCTACGATTTGCTCAACGCCGTCATTGATTGCATCCAGGCTGGTAGAGGCCTGATCAGCGGATTCGATGCACTCCTGCGCGCGCAGTTTTCCCGTTTTCATTTGCTCGACGGCGTCGCCTGTTGCCAGTTGCAGCTCTTGGATAATCCGGCGGATCTCTTCAGTGGAGTTTTGTGTGCGCGAGGCCAGAGTTCTAACCTCGTCGGCGACCACCGCGAATCCTCGACCCTGCTCAGGCTTAGGCACAATCATCGGCCCCCTGGTAACTTCTCGTCATTACCTGACGCTGCAAAATGGTTGCTTACCATTGGCATGCTGCTGGGACGGCTGGAGATACTCACCGTCCTGGTACTCGTAAAACCGGTTTTTTGGAGGTATTAGTCCTATCAATGAATAGGTGAATACCCATGGGCGCGAAAAAAGCCTGTCGAGCGACTCCGCCAAAGCTGTTTGGAACGAGCTGCTTATTTGGTTAGTCTTGCGGTCAATACAGCGACTTCAAGAGGAGCTCCTCGGGTGATCAAGCCGATAATGCTGTTACGCCGAGGCTTCGCCTCCATACGCTGGCGCACCAGGGTATCGCTATGGATTGCAGCAACCATTGCTGGGCTGCTGGTGGTGGCTTTCGCTAGGCTGGCAGACATGGCCTTGGCGCAGTTTGCTCAACAGACCGCTGAGCGAGCGTGGCTTCCGCTTGTTTACACCCCAATGATCGGCATGCTCGTAGTCTGGCTGACAACGCGCTTTTTTGTGGGCGCCCAAGGTAGCGGAATTCCTCAGGTAATCGCAGCAACACGACTTGCGCGTCAAGGTAAGCCCATTAACAGACTGGTTTCATTGCGCATTGCTTTCGCCAAGATAAGCCTTGGAACTCTGGCGCTGACGGGCGGCTTTTCGGCGGGGCGTGAAGGCCCCTCAGTGCAAGTTGCCGCATCCATCATGCAATTCTTTCACCGCTTCCTGCCCAATGCGCGAATCGTGCGCAGCGAGGATCTCATTCTGGCGGGAGGTGCAGCGGGTATTGCGGCAGCATTCAACACGCCCTTGGCAGGGATCGCATTCGCGGTAGAAGAACTTGGACGCAAGCTGGAGACCCGTACCAGCGGGGTTCTTCTCAGCACCATTATCCTCTCTGGGATGGTTGCCATTGCCTTGCAGGGAAACTACAACTATTTCGGTCACTTCGGCATTCAGGACATAAACCTCGACATTGTCGTCCCGGCATTAGTCATAGGAATTGGATGCGGGCTATTGGGTGGTTTGTTTAGTCGAATGTTGTTATGGCCGCAGCGGCATCCACACTTCATCATCTGGCAATGGCGGCGCCTGCACCCGGTGTGGTTTGCCGGCATCTGTGGATTGGTCGTCGCCATCTTAGGTTGGTTGAGCGGCGGAATGTCGTTCGGTAGTGGGTACGGCATTACTTCTCAGGTCATCGCATCCGATGTAGTCCTGCCATGGCACGCCCCCATTACTCGCTTCTTAGCGACCGTAGTGACCTACTTCTCTGGTATTCCAGGAGGTATTTTCGCCCCCTCGCTCGCTGTAGGGGCCGCAGTCGGCGCCAATACCGCAGAGCTATTCCATCTGGCCGCGCAGCCCACTATTGCACTCTGCATGGTCGGATTTCTGGCTGCCGTTACTCAGTCGCCAATCACCTCCGCAATCATTGTGATGGAGATGATTAATAGCCACAGCATGGTGATCAGTCTCATGGCGGTAGCCCTGATCGCCAAGGCTGTCAGTTCAAGAATGGGCCCTGAGTTGTATCAGCAGTTGGCGCGAGGCTTTCTCGAGAGTGCAGAACCTGCCACTAAGCCAAAGATTCCTACTCGATAAGCCTACCGCGTGGTCGTTCTAGCCAGTGAGCTCAGTTTATCCTTCTCATGCTGCAGCGCTAACGTGTCCTCTGCACGAGTGATGAAGATCCACGTGCCTGCCGCATGCATCCTTAAAGATCGCTGGGTTTATTCCAGCGAGACTGATGCACCTGCATCGCTTTGCCTTTCAGTGCAGCGTTGGCGATGGAAGAAGATCGTAATCATCTATCCGATCCCTGCAATGACTGGATGTGTACGGCAACGTCTTTCAGCAGGCTTTTGAGTAGGTATTCACCCATTCCTAGCCCGCAGAAACTATATTCGCTAGCTCTTAAATCACTGTCGATTTCTCGGTGGAGACGTCTGTGTAGTCAGCTTACGATAGCGCGATCTGCATCAGTCTTCTCTCTCCGGGGCACCACTGAATGACGCCACTAAGTGCGGTTTTCCGCAACCTTCACCAAGATAATTTGTTGGTACTCGCCAACGTGAGCGATGCTGGCAGCGCACGTATTGTCGAGAGCGTAGGGAGTAAGGCAGTCGCGACCAGCAGCGCCGCCGTTGCTTGGGCGCATGGATACCAGGATGGCAATCAACTTCCCCTAAAACTGCTGACTACTACAGTTGAGTCAATGGTTCGAGTGCTTACAGTCCCCCTCACGGTCGATGTCGAAGGGGGCTATTCCGACGACCTTGAGTCGGTTGCTAAAGTTATTGACTGCGTAGTTAGGGCTGGAGCCGTTGGAATCAACATTGAGGACGGAACAGGCAGCACTGATCTGATTTTGCGAAAAATCGAAGTGGCAAAGAAGGTAGCAAACAAGCATGGAATAGACTTGTTCGTGAACGTACGAACTGACGTTTATCTGAGATGTTTGGTAGAGCCAGCGCGACAATTGCCAGAGACCCTCTTCCGTGCATCGCTGTTCGAGCAAGCAGGTGCAGACGGCATCTTTGCGGCTGGAATGGTTGAGGAAAACGACATTGCTACACTGTGCGAGGCAACGCGGCTACCCGTCAACCTGCTTGCCTGGAACGGCCAACCCGGCATGGATGAATTAACGAGTCTAGGCGTCAAACGGCTAAGCGCTGGTTCCAGCATTGCTGAATTCTTATGCGGCGCCAACAAGGCGTTCGCCAAGAGCTTCCTGCGAACGGGAAAGCTTTTCGAGTATCCATTGGACGCATATACCTACAGCGACCTGAATAACCTTATGGCAGCAAAAAAACACCTAAGCGAAAAGTTATCTTCGCCCTATTAATCTGTGATCCGCATGAAAATCGCCGCTGTTTTCCGCACCTCGAAAGCGATTTTCACACCCATTCGAAGACGAGGCTACGCTCTAATGAGATCTTACAATCCCGCTCTTCCGCCCAGAAGCGAGATGGTAAATGCGATGCTATGCAGCGACACCGCCTATGAAGGCGTTTTTTTCACTGCTGTCAAAACTACAGGTATTTTTTGCCGCCCTACATGTGGTGCACGTAAGCCAAAGCCCGAGAATGTAGAGTTCTTTTCGCAGGCCAACGAAGCGATGGCTGCAGGTTATCGGCCTTGCTTACGATGCAAGCCATTAGATCTCGCGGCTTCCGCGCCAGATTGGGTCAAGGGGCTACTGGCCTCTGTATCTGCATCACCTGACGCTCGCTGGAGTGATGCTGAACTAACTACGCGTGGTATCGATCCGTTACGCTTACGCAGGTGGTTCAAACAAAATTTTGGCATGACTTTTCATGCATGGATGCGCTCTAGAAGGCTCGGTGTCGCCCTAGGCCGGATTTCTTCGGGCGAAACCCTGGATAACACAGCATTTGACTTAGGATACGAGTCATTGAGTGGCTTTAGGGATGCTTTCAAAAAAACATTTCAAATGCCCCCCGGTAAGGCAACTGAAACGTCCCTCCTGCTTTATCGCCATCTGACTACACCGTTGGGCCCAATGATTGCCATGGCAGAGGAACGAGGTTTGGTACTCCTCGAATTTCTTGACCGTCCAGCGCTAACCGCTGAATTAAACGAACTGCGTGGGCGTCATGGGTATTCAATTGCGCCTGGCGAGCATCTCCACATCAAGCAAATCGAAGTGCAACTAAAACTTTATTTTGAGGGAAAGCTAAAGAAATTTTCAGTACCGCTCCATATGCCAGGCAGTTCTTTTGACAGGCTTGTGTGGGCAGAGCTTTTAAAAATCGACTATGGAACCATTTCAACCTACGGTGCCATCGCTGGGGCCATCGGTAAGCCAGGTGCAAGCCAAGCAGTGGGCAATGCAAATGGACACAATCGCTTATCCATTATCGTTCCCTGTCACCGTGTCATAGCGACGAATGGAGCACTCGCCGGATATGGCGGAGGACAGCCCCGAAAAGAATTTTTACTGCGTTTGGAGAAGACTGCTTTGCAGATAACTCAACAGGACGAATTCCTGTTGGATTAGCTGCTAATCGGAACATATGCAGACACAACTAAAGAGTTCCGGAAACAGCCCCTCCGAACTCCAGAACTAATGGCGTAAGTCACCACGTGTCAGCAGGTTAATTCCACATCACCTATTTCCCAACGGTGCTGGATTGAGTGATACGCGATGAGACATCCCGGGCTAACCACAAGACGTGTTGGACAGAACCTTACGATCAGCTATTGTCGCACCAGTTTAAGCTTGGCTTCTAACGTATCAGCGAGCGTTCTAAATGCAATCAATACTACGCTTCAGGACTATCACGTTTGGTCTGATGCTTTTTGCAAGCCAACCCCGTGCAGACTCACTGGTAAGCGAAGAACAACTCTTACTGCCCATCCAGGTTGACTCACATATTGAGAAAATCGAAGCATTAATCGTTCGTCCCGTAAAGGAGGGTAAGTACCCCATTGCACTGATTGTTAACGGCTCGGCGGCAACATCTCCGTCCGCCGCACATGCCGATTGGCTTGCTCATATCGCTCACGACTTTGCGCACCGTGGCTGGCTTGCCGCATCTATTGTATGGCCCGGCTATGGTCGTTCGACCGGAAACTTCATGAATGAAGGGGGAACTTGCACCAATCCCAACGTGGCACGATTTCTCGATGCGCATGGCAGAGAGCTTGGCGCCGCATTGGCGGCTGTGCGTGAGCGTCCAGATGTAGATCCATCCTTGGCAGTAGGTGTTGGTATCTCTATCGGCGGAGCGTCAATGCTAGACCTCGCGGCTCAACCAAGTCACCCATTGACGGCGGTAGTTAACATCTCTGGCGGCGTTTACCACTACACAAATGTGGGCTCTGCGGACTCTAATTGCTCGTTATATCAAACTGATCTTGTGCGAAACCTCACGAAATTTGGCAAAGGCAACCCAACGCCAACGCTCTGGATTTACGCCGAGAATGATCCGTTTTTCAGCCCAGATCTTGTAGGTCGGATGATCGCGGGCTACCGCTCGGCGGGAGGTAATGCTGAACTGGCGCTGCTACCCCCATTCGGTAGGGATGGGCACTCGCTCTACAAACAAGAGGCCAATACCCTTTTAAAGCCTCATATCGAAGATTTTCTCAGGAGCAACCGGCTTCCTGCCATGGACGACAGCGCATTAATGCTGCTGCTTTCGAAGCTGGCGCCCGAAGACCGTGCGAGCGCTGAGGCTTATCTTCAGAGCGTTACCGAGAAAGCCATGGCCATGTCCAAGGAAAGTAGCAGCATTTACTGGTACTACGGCGCGCGCTCACTCAAGACAGCACGAAAGCAGGCGCTTAGCAATTGTCGCAAGGCAACTGGCAAGCCCTGCCAGCTCGTTGCGCAAAATATGGAGTTGATTGATGGCTGGCAAGATGTGGTTTCCCCATCGGAGAAATGACGAGCTGCTTGGCGTATCGACCATATCGCACTGAGTAACCAACGCAAGCGGAGCGCGCAGGCTGGCACAGCCGAAGGCGTGAAGGATGGACGCCCGCAGGGCCGAGATACGGCGGGACGCGGGAGCTCGGTTCGCCACAGCCTGCCCGCGCACAGCGACTCGCCAACTGAAGTAAGTCAGTCAGATCTTGCGGCCCGACTCAGTAGCGCTAGAGAAGCCACCAACCCCACATCGGTAAACTCCCAAATTTTCCCACCAGGATAAGCAATCAAAATGGGGAGTGTATCGTAATGATAAATTGCGACTGCTGCTTTGCCAGCTCAGCGATACCTCCATTGCAGTGCGCCAGAGTAGTAGAGCACTGATCACAAGGTAGTCAGGCGATTAAGCTGCTCAACCGAAGGAAATCCCAGTGTCCGATAGCGACGTGGATAGCCCGCTTCTGTAGCCAGCAGATCGCCAAGCTCGGATTCAAGTTCACTCCAGGAGACGGTTTTGACTGTCGCTTCCCCACCCTCAACAGGTTCAACCAACGCGACGCGATCTGTCTTGGGCAACAGCGTCAGCACACCTTTTGTCCAGGCGCTCATCGATACCGTCTGGTTTGGTTGGTCAGCCATTTGGAAGAGGTTGTAGGAGGCGACGAAGATGTCGATGCCCTTTTCCAGATTGAGCTTGTCGAGCAACTCTTTCTGATTGGCATAATTACTCTGCAGCAGCAAATGCTCCAGTGTAACCAACCGACTGCTGACCCCTTCATCATCACAGTTAAACGGTATGATATCGCGACCTTCGTAGGTGTAAATATCGGTAGAGACAGCACGCCCCCTTTCAAGAGCCTAGAAAGCAAGCTCTACCTTCTGACGAATTCCCTGTTCGTCCTTGTCTCCAGTGACCATCAGGACGTCTCGACTGGGCACCATGAACACTGGCCGACCTTTAACTGGCACGCGCTGAAGGACATCTGGCAACAACACCCTGCTGGTGTCGTACCCATCCGCCCACTCCCCAGCGTATAGGCCTGGAATAATCTCTCCGAAGGCTTCGTTTGTCGTATCACGCAGGTTCTCGATGGAGATCTTTACCGCCTCTTCCATCGTCACACCCCAATGTGCTTCGGGGCCATTGGTAAGGGTGGCAGTGGACTCGGGCGAATCGACAGCAAGCAGAATAACGCAGTCTCGGCCCAAAGGCTGTGAAACATAATCGTACTGCTTGTCGCCATTTTTACGGGCGTGTTCCATTCGAATTTCTTCAAGCATGGCAAGGTTGCGAATCACCGGACGCAGCTGTGCTTTGACATTATCAAACACAGTCTCGGTTTTTCTACCCGCCTCTAACAGCGTCGATACGTATCCGGTCAGAACGGCGGATTTCTGTGCTTTGTCTGCATTTTGATAGTCGCGAAAGGCATTATGGAGATTGAAGTACGATCCATCCCCATGGCGGATGCGGAACTCGTTCTTCTCAAAATTCAGATTCTCGCTGAAGCCAGCTTTACGAGTCGAATCCATAAATTTTTTGGCAAATGCTTCATCAGTTAGCGGTCGATTGAAGAATTTGTCGAGCAGGGAAAAAAGCATGTACAGAATCCTTTTTGTCAGCAGGCAATTGTAAACAGCGGGAATTGGGCAGGCTTAAACTTGTTCAGAGCTTGGGACTGCTGCTCTCCATATCGACAGCTATCAGACGAAATTGACGTTACGTAGCGGAAAACGAGCAGCGCCAATCATGTGCCTGATTGTAGTGGATGTGTGGATACTGCCCTCCTCCGAGGCGGCAAAAAGCTCCAGACCTCTCACAAGCTTTGTTAACTATTCAGCCGGACTTTGGATGCGACGAAGCTCACTCCACGTAACGGAGCCAAAGATGCGTCCGACCGGAGATCGCCTGCGCAACTTTGGAAACACGTCCCTGTAGGTTTTCATCGCTAGTGTTATAGAGCGCACAGAAGTCTTTGGCTACGACGTTAGCAAGTGATGTATCAGGCGGTTCAGCACGAATGAAGCCGATGTAAGAAGCACCTACGCCCATCAACTCATAGCCATGCGCTTCTGAAAAACGACGCGCAACGGCAAAGTTTTTCGCGGGATCCAGATCCGAAGTGAAATAGCCATTCGGAAAAGCCGCGAGTGCCTGGCAGGACTGCTGAACGGGTACCAGGAGCGCTGAAAGGGGCTGCTCTAGAAGAGAGATAGGGTTGTTCTGGTAACCGATCCACTCCTGCAGGGCCTGCTGATCTAGCGTCAAACCATGAGTACAAGCATCCTCGAAAGACGTGGCTGCAACCATGGTCATGAAATTGCGAAGACAGATTGCGAACTCCTCTTTCGTAGTCGGATAGCCTATGTATTCACCATTCTCAAAGCACTCTGGAGGCAAGCCCGCTATGTCCTGCTCCGATGCATCGTCCATCCCTAAATTATTGCGCACATGTCCCGAGGTGTAGCGGGCTTGGTGCAGATCATCGAGCGAGAACAGAGGTTTAAAGCCTGGATGCGCCTCAGCAATCTTACGACGAGCTTCGGTCAGATCGTCAAAGCTGGTAATCCCGCTCACGCCGTACTCATCGCATGTACCTACAGACGGATTATCACGCTTGCCGTTACCGCGAAATTCGATATCCATAAACCGTGGCCTGCTCCATTTTGGTACTGAATTGAGTGAGTAATCCTAAGCGTTTCAGGATCATCATTGAAGGTCTGCCGCCAAGCGACAATAAGTCTTCCTGCCACCACATAGCAGCGCGCTACGCTAACTTTGACGTTCGCACTTCGAGGTAATGTTGATGTCCGAAACTGGCCTACCATGCAATTTCTAATCGACTCAGGGACGAAACTGATGACTACAGATCCATTATGTCTAGTCTTTGTGCCGGCTCTGGCGGCAGTGCTGCAAGCCGCCGAGGATAAAAAGTGCCAGCCGCTTACCGAGATTGAGGTGTGTGAAATCCGAGACAGATCCACCTGCATCGCTTTGCCTTTTAGCGCAGCCTTGGCAATGGAAGAAGATCGTGGTTATCCAGACATCGTCGCGGAGGACTGCTGGAATGAATGGCAACGTCTACGCTCCCAGTGATTTGCGCCTGTACCAAAACAATGCAGCCCTTCTGTGATCAGACAATCATCCGACTGTAAGCAACCGTTGCTCTCTGTCGGCCACGAGACGCTGGTAGCACACCGAGTACCTCCCTATCTGCCAAAAGTGAGTCATCCCCTCATGAACGAAGGTTGGCAAAACGGCGACTATTTCATCATCTTCACGGAGGATGAGAGCTTAGCTGCCATGAATGCCTACGGATTTGATCATCATCTTCCGGGGTACACGCTATTAGGTCTAAGAGGATGGGACGACTTTATCGTCATCAACTCTTCCGGAGTAATGTTTACCATTCCGACGCTGCCACTCGATGCGTCCTATGCCGCGCCGTTTGCCCTTCCCCAGCAGATTTCCCTTGAGCCGGACGAGCGTTTCGCTGGCAAGATCAAGTGGTATACGAAGCCCTTAGTCTTTGGGGGCGACCCGGCGGACAAAACAAATTTCGCATGGATCACTCACGAGCAACATGCTGAACTTGTCATCTGGTGGAACGAACAGTACAGGAGCGCCAAAGCACAGAGCTAGTGCAGTTTGCCCATAAAGCGGAAATCGCAACACATGCTCAAATGGCGTACTGAGGCACTCACGACTAGCCGAGACCCTATTTTTTTACCAGAGCTGCTGGGTGCTATCGATGAGTGTCCGTCTCCTCAGCCGGATAAAACTCGCCTTCCTTCCCCATCTTTTCCAGCCGTTCGCGCACCATCGACTCAACGTTGGCCACAGCAGCGTGATCGCCAGGGTTGAACACCTTCACGCAAAGACGTCTGACATTCTGATCGTGGGTGCCCTCGCTCATCATCTCGTGGGTGAAGACCTGTTCGCCACGCCATAGGCATAGCTGGGTATGAGTCCCGCCGAGCCATATCTCGTTGATTGATCTCAGGTCAGTGGTCGCCAGTTGATCGACGGTGATTGTCTTATCCATTGCACTGTACCTTACCCGTGAGTAGACACAGGTAGACTTACAGGCATAGCGGGTCGTTCCAAGCGTCTGCAGCTCAACCGCGCCAATGGTGGAAAGTACGCCCCGGATCAACGTCGGACAATTGAAGGCGCAAGTACGAACAGACAAGGGGAATCCCATGACTGACCCGCCTGGTTTTACATGCAGATGGCCGCGCTTGGATAAACCTTAACCCACCCTCCCCTGTCCAATACTGCCCGCTCAATAATCAGCACAGCACGGAAGAAAAGCACCGGCTTCAGACGCATTCCGGCACAGTTCACGACGGCGTGCTGCCTATGGAACGACTGACAGCTATCGGCCAGAGGCAGACATTGGATAGGGGTTTAGTTTGTAAATGTCGCTGTGCACTTGAGTTGAGGTTAGTCGGATTCTTCAACATCTCCGGTTCAGCTGGGACAGCTCGTATCGGCCATTTGCTCACGATGCATCGTGAGAGTTTAAATCTCCTAGGTGTTTAGTGCTCAGTTGTGGTGAAACCACTCCCCAAATGCAGATAAGAACCCTTAGATAAACATGCTAACCACACGCTCAAACTCCAATGTAGCCTCCCCCCCCTGCTCGAATATTTTGACAATGGGCCTGTAGCTATCAGAAATTTTGTATTGTTTAAGCAGCCCTTTTTTCGTGTCCCTGTATTCGATAACGACTTTATGCTTCAAGAGGATAGGCAGCAGCTTTCCGGTATATATACGTGCCCGAACATCTTCTTGCTTTTTCGGATAGAAGTTACCTTGCTCATGGAATATCTTGAAAAACTGCATAAGCCGGCCTTTTAATTCGGCGCGCTCATCAACGGCTTCTTCTTCGCGCCTGGCAATATGGATAGAGATATCCGATATATCACAGCTTGGATCAAAAGTATTCGGAAAAGTATTGATTCGAACACCCGCACGCGGCTCTAAATCAATGAATGAGGAAGAAATAAATCTTGTTGCCTCATCCATAGGGCAATCCCAGAAGTATTCATATCCCTCAAAGTACGATGATTGTATAGTTTTTCCACGAAAGTCGAAGATTGGCTTGGCTTTATCTGATCCACTCAACCCTACGATATGTACTCCTTCCAAGAAGTCCCCATTCAAAAATATTTCTTGTAGCAACTGGGTGCTGGTTTCTATATCGAGACTATTTCGCTGGCGCCATTTCAATGTCAGCAGCAGAGTTAGTGCGCCAGAAATCGCTCCTCGTAACATCGGCATCTCGGGCACATCTTCCTTAGACAGTCTGGTTTTCAGGGCCTCAACAGTCTCTAGTATTAGGATTAAAAAATCCTCGCTGAACAAGACACGATCTGAGATAGAGCGGCTGAACGCATTGTCAAAACCGACGTAACTATGCAATATATCTATGACTTGATCACCCATTGCATTGACGTCAGCACTAATTAAGTATCTGACAAGATAAAGCGCTTTGAAATAGTCGTAAAAAAAATCATATCTAAAGTACAGCTTATTATCCGCGCACGACAATAACGGATGGCCGGTAAGTTTTTCTACAAACTCGTCGTTAACCTGTAAAGATGTCGATTTTTCAAATGCAGATTTCACATCGTACAGGCTGATATACCCAGGCTTAGATACGGAAAAATCCATGAGAAAATTGATCTGAGTATCAATATCATAATTGTTTAGTTTTTTTATCTCGCGACCACACACACTCCCTACTAGGTAATCGTTGGAAACTTGAGGATTAAGAATTTTACTAGGGGTTACAAGCCGAACATCTTCATCGCCAAACTCTTCTTCATGCTTTATCAGATAGGCGATTAAATCAAGAATATACGGAATGTAGATCGCCTCACCAACATCCACCATACCTTTTTTGAGGGCAAGCTTATCCGCCATATCCATAGCACGGCTAACCTTAGGTCGTTTGCTGTTGAACGCTTGCCTGAAAAACTCTTCCGCCAAGTTCTCATTGAACGGCAGAAGAGTGATTTCTTTGACTACTTCATCGCGATCTACATCGCGCCAGAAATTATCTCGACAAGTAACGACAATTTTTCCTCGTTCCATATTATCGGAATAACTTCCAACAATTGAAGAAATGAACGAGGCGATATCGAACCTGGATCCAAGTTTTGCAATAACCTCGTCGATACCATCAAGAACGATCACGAGGCTTCCGTTGTCTACGGATAAACGAAGTAGATCTTTGCTGAAGCTCTTTGTAACAAGTTCTTCGCGTTGTTTCTGTGCTGCGTAAAAGTCATAAAGATCATCAATCTTTTTTTCTGCCCTAGCGGCACGGGTTAAGCTATCAATTATTTCAGTAGAATCAATAAACATTAAACCGACGTCCTTGTCGGCCTTGTTGATGTTGTCTAAAAATTGCTTAACGAGAGTGGTTTTACCAATACCCCCGTAACCTTTTACAACCATAAGGGGGGATGCTGGACACGCATACCAATTATCAAGAGCCTTGAGCGCCGAATTATGACCTTCAATCATTTCATCTGTAAGGCTTTCCACGAATATCGGCAGATTATATCGCTCAAAGCCCCGTATGAAGTCGCCATATAAGAAGTTTAGGCCGAACTCTTCAATAAAGTAAACGTGATTGCTGCCGAATACTTGGGCGATATTCTCTTTCCTCTTCTCCTTATCTTTGATCGCAGGAGAGTCGGTCAAAATTATTAGGGGGCTGCCCTGGCTAAGATAACCATTTTTCTTAATGTGGGCGCTGGTCTTTCCTTGGCTGGCGTGTTCGTGCAAATAAAGAAAAAACTTCGACCCCCCCAATGCCTCGCTAATTTTAAACAGTTCATACACGATGTTGTTATTCCAATCTTTCTCAATTATTGGAAAACCCACATCAATTGACCAGCTTGCATTTTTTTCAATATAGAGTTGAACCGTTTTGCAAATACTGCGATCTCTTTTGGGAATGACCGCATCGCCTTGCAATTCCACCTGGATTTTATATTTTTCAAATTGAGCTTCTAGCTCTGAAATCTCTCGAGGATCCGCGATTCTAATCGAGTCGCTATTTTGACCCTTTCTTACGAGCACTGCCCCCGAATCTAGCGTCCTTGTTTTAGTTGTAAGTTCACTTTTGAGTTGTACAAGGCGTCGAGGTGAAGGAATCTTGATAACCAACAGTTGCTTGCCGGTTATGGTTATCGCCTCTATCTCGAGATCAAGTGGCGGATAATTAAGTAGCTGTTCAAGCCGAGAGATTATCTTGCGCCTGAACTGTCTAAGATCTCGCAAAGCCGAGATTTGCTCGAAACCGACATCAAATAATTCTCGAGTCTCTTCGCAAACCCCAATAATTAGATATCTTTCGTGACCCGCATATTCTAGGTAGGCATTACATAGGCTGGTGAGATCTTTATAAAATTCACCCCATTTAGGGCCCAGATCTCCATCACCGGTTGTGGATGTCCAATACCATTCGCGCTTGAACTCTAAAATAGGAGATTCGTCAAGTTCGATTAAGCTTTCGATGACCGCCGGTTCAATCATGTTCTGTCCCTAGAATTAGCACTCCTACGATGTCAAAATAGTATCATTAATGTTCTGAGCAGGGTAGACGCAGCACACGAGGCGGGGAGCGGAAGCGGTCGCTATCACCCGAACTCTGCCTTTTAGCCAACGGCAGCTTCGGGTCGAAAGTCGTCAATCGCGAAGCGCAGCTATTGGCCGGGAGCTGCGGTACGCGACTGAAAGCTTCCGGCCCAAAAAAGCGGCTCCGAATCGCCGAATGAAGGCTAAAAAACCTGATCACCTATCACTATGATGGGTGCTCCGAAGGTTACATCAGATAGCCGAGTAGCCTCAGCTAATGCCCGTAAAGGGGCAGGCAAATCGAAAAGTGTCAGTGGATTCAGTTGGCGGCATTGCAGCTCATACCCCCTCAAGGCCTGGCGTGAATCGCGATGAACGCCTGACCAGTCGTACGCGAAGAACCCACGTTTGGCAAATTCAACGAAAGCGTTTACGCCAGCCCTGGCAGTGACCCGATCTACATCGGACACCTCCGGCAATGAAAGGACAAGTTCTTCGGAGTTTTCGACGGAGGGCATTGCTGAATCAGGAACCGGCCCCGGCCCCCCAGTAGTGAAGAGCGCAACCTGCCCGACGGCGTCGGTGGCCACCCATCCAACATCAAAGTCCTGGAGAACGAAGGGAGCCACCATTTGCGCCTACTTTATAAAAAGGGACGAGTTGATTTCCTAACTCTACTTGCCAGCCCAGAGTGTGTAAAAGCGCGTCGGCAAACTCTTAAAGCGGGAAGAAATTCGACGAGTTCATTGCCCCAGCTTTAAACATCCGGTTCTGGCCGATTACTGCCCGCTACGACAGGCAGAAATCGGCCAATAGCGGAAAATTGGTGACCAGAAAAGTCGAAAGAGGAACGAGCCACCGAGATTGCGGCGACTACGCCCTATCTATTCGCCCGGAGTAGCAACCCTGCTTGGCATTGTGAACGTGAATGTAACTAACCCCTGGATCAGCAAACATCCGAGTAACAACAGGTTCTATCGCTATTCCATCTACGACGTCGGCATTGAGCATCATCCCATCATCAGTGGATGCACGAAGTGATAGCAGACGGATTCGCATAGACTCGGGTATCTGATCGACTGCGTCATAAGCTTGCGTAGTTGCTGTCGCAAGTCGACACCATGGGCAAGAAGATCAACCGCGATCAAACGGTGATCGAGAAACTGACACACGAGATTGCCCAACTTAAGCGTTTGAAGTTTGCCAAGCGTAGCGAGCAGATGAATCCTGAGCAGGCCAGCCTGCTAGATGACCTGATCGATACCGATATCGCGGCGATTGAAGCAGAGCTTCAGGCCTTGCAAACAGTGCCAGTGGCGACCGAGAAAAAGCAAAAGCCCAAGCGCACTGCATTGCCACCAGAGTTTCCACGCACGTTGATCCATCACGAACCTGACAATACTCACTGCCAATGCGGCTGCGCACTCAAGCGTATCGGCGAGGACGTCAGCGAGAAGCTGGACTACACGCCTGGCGTCTTTACCGTCGAACGCCATGTCCGTGGTAAGTGGGTCTGTGATGACTGCGAAACACTGATCCAGGCGCCGGTTCCGGCGCATGTCATTGATAAGGGCATCCCCACCGCTGGGCTGCTTGCCCACGTCATGATCGCGAAGTTCGCTGACCATCTGCCCCTTTACCGTCAGGAATCGATCTTCGGTCGAGCGGGCTTGGCGATTCAACGTTCAACGTTGGCTCAATGGGTTGGCGTTACTGGCGTCCAATTGCAGCCTCTGGTCGATGCGCCACGCGACGTGGTACTCAGGCAGCAGGTCATTCACGCCGATGAAACACCGGTACAGATGCTCGCTCCGGGCTCGAAGAAAACCCACCGTTCTTATGTGTGGGCCTACGCTACCAGCCAGTTCTCGGACTTGGCAGCGGTGGTTTACGACTTCAGCCCTAGCCGTGCCGGAGAACATGCTCGCAACTTCCTGAAAGACTGGAAGGGCAAGCTGGTCTGCGACGATTTTGGTGGTTACAAGGCCAGTTTTGAACTTGGCGTAACAGAGATCGGCTGCATGGCCCATGCCCGGCGCAAGTTCTTCGAATTGCACGCTACTAACAAGAGTCAGCTCGCCGAGCAGGCCCTGCGTTACATACAGTTGCTGTACGAAATCGAGAGCGAAGTCCGCGACCTGGCGCCGGATTTACGGTGCCGAATACGGCAAGAAAAAGCCGTACCGGTGATGGATATGCTGCATGCCTGGATGATCGCCCAGCGTGATCTTGTGCCCGAAGGTTCTGCTATCAGCAGAGCACTCGATTACAGCCTTAAACGCTGGGCAGCGCTGTCGCTCTACCTCGCTGACGGGGCTGTACCCATTGACAACAACTGGGCCGTGAACCAGATCCGGCCGTGGGCTCTTGGACGAAAGAACTGGCTCTTTGCAGGGGTCGCTACGCAGTGGAAAACGGGCAGCAGCGATCATGAGTTTGATCCAGTCGGCACGTCTGAATGGTCATGATCCGTACGCCTATTTGAAGGATGTTCTTACGCGACTGCCGACTCAGCGGGCGAGTGAAATCGAACAGTTGCTGCCGCATAAGTGGAATCCCATCAAGGCGACTATTTTCCAAGCGCCCAACTGTTAGGAGAGAACCATCAAGGCTTTATCAATTGTACGGCCCAGTGGCGGTCGAATCGCTTCTGGCGAGAAAACCCTCGAAGTTCGTCGTTGGTATCCAGACTTGGATCCTTTCGAGGATCTACTGATTGTCGAAAACGGGAGGTTTCTTCATAACGATGGTGACGAAGACGATAACGGTATTGCCGTCGCAATTGTGCGCGTGAAAGCCGTGCGCCCATTCGTCCTCGCTGACATGCAAGCGGCCTGTGCAAGTTATTTTGAAGACGGCTCGCATGGGAGTTGAGTGACTTAAGACCAGTCACACACTCAGTGGCCATCCGATCGGCGCGGGGAATCTACGAGGTAGACTTCTTGCTTCCAGACAAACGCTGATCATTAAGCAAGACGTGTTGAGCAGACGCTTACAGCAGACCTGCCCAGGGTACGACCTGATCCATCTCGGCAAAGAAGCGTTCGCGGCGGGTTTGCTTGCGCTTGCCGGCGTACTCGAAGTCGGAAAAGCTCATCTGGCTCATGGGAGGCTCGGATCAGGTGGTCAGGCGATTTTCGCATACCCGGGACTTGTTCGGAGATGCCCTAGGAGTCTGAGATGACGCCAGAAAATACAGTCTATCGACCTCCAAATGCCGATGGAAACCGGAGTCGAATTCTTAGAGCTAGTCTCGCGCTTGCAAGCCAGCGGAAAGTATCCCGGGCTGGGGACGCTGTTTGAGCACATACAGTCAGAGCTAAACGACAGCATCGAATTCGTAGCTTCCGGGAGTCCTTGGTGGAGAGCCAGACAAGCCAAAAAATTGAAGGCAGGGCCCAGTATCTCGTTCTGAACAGTGGCACTGCATGTAGAATCCAACTCCAGTAGACATGACGTGAGACACGCATCATGGGTTAACCACACGTTCGAAGACAGCGCCCACCCCATCCCGGCTTTGCACGACCATCCGCTCTTTCGGCTTTGGCTCATTACCAACTTTAACCGGGCTCATATCCTTAGGTAAAATCAGTTGCTTTGTGGATAGCTCGCCGCCCAGGCCGAGAACAAAAGCCTCATAGACCTCTCTAAGCGTATCAATATGGCAAAACGGTCGCATGACCCAGCCTCCTTGATCGCCCAGATCAAAAAACCTGCTAGCCCCTGTATAGACCATGCCGATACCGCCAATCTCCACAGTCCTTTGCGCCACTAGGCCAAATTGTGCTTTAGCACTTTGCTGCGTTTGCTGGTCATTAATTAAGAAACCCGCAATTTCGTACAGACCCAGCAAAAACAAAACATTAGTAAAGTTTACCTTTTGAACGGCCTTAATTGCGGAGAATGAAGAGCTTGGATCGTCGGGGGATAACGCTATGCCCGCACCGTTTCCGACAGCTGGCACCACCCCTTTACGAAACCTGCCGTACGCAGTAACCAAACCCACTCCTGTATGGTTAGGATCCAGCACCGAGGCTATCACTCTCCCTTCGGTGGGCAGCCCTCCGGGTTTAAACGCCGCATTTCTATTTGGATAGATCTGGCGTTTCCATTCACCTTTTGCAATCGACCCGATCTCAGAAAACGGTCGAGATGAGCCTTTCGCATCGACGAGACAAACATCAGTGTCTGAAGCAAAGATGAAGTCCGGCGCCGGAGTTGCACGCCCCGGTACAGCGGACGGTGGGAAAAAGTCCTCCCAATGTCCTTCCCAAGCATAGCCTAGGTGCTGCATCTCCCAATACGCGAGAGACGCTCCCACTACACCCTTGATGGTAGTCCCAACGAAATCCTTAGCGTTATTAAAGTTCCCATGCAGACTCAACCGTCCAAGTGGAACAGAGGGTGCGTCAGGCCTCAAATAACAAAGCGCCGCACTTCCTAATCCAAGACCAGCTAGCTGCCCTCGCAGGCCTAACCGCTTCCCCATTATCGACGATCGAGTTGATCCATATAAAAAATGGGCCGGGTGCAAATTCATGGGTGCGCTGGTCACCGCAGATGGGGCTTCCCAGACCGCGTTTGTCTTGACATGCTTCAATCTATAATGCTCGTAGCCAGGAATATCCTTGCCCCTGGAAAACCACATCTGCCTATCTCCGTTAATTCATCCAAAAAAATTGCGTGCAAACAATATCATATCGACATCATTCAACAATGGGTATAGGGCTCGCAGCAGAGAATGCAGCATCGCGCAGTCAAGCCTTCATGCTGGCATTGATCCATAACGACCCACTTATTCCGGCGGTAGGTAAAGCTTTTCCACAGGCGTGGTGGATCGACTTCCCCGTCAGGACAGAGGAAGAACGTCACCATCAAAAGTGAAATCCGTTCAAAGTGATTCTTTAGCCGGTTTTCGTTTGAATTTCGATGATGGATTTGCCTTAGAGGTGTTTCCCGACAGCTCGGTAGACGAAGACTGGAGGCTTCTTGACCGAATCGATGGTGAGCACTTCGTCATCGTTGCTGGGGGGTTGGAAACCTGATGGTCGGATCGGGGGAGTGCTGAGGACGCAGCTCTGAGCGGAAACGTACGCTGGTTGACGTGTCAAGACGCCTTCCCCGTACGCTTACAATTGAGTTGAACAGACCGAGATATGAAATGGTTGCGGTGCTCTCCGGTAAGCGCACCAGCGGCTCTACATCGGTAGTGGTCGAACGTCGGTCGCCCCAGACGGCATTCGAAACCAGCCTCTTCAAGGGCGGCTTTCGCGAGCCGAGCCGCCGGGGGGGCTCGGCCCTTCGGGCATTCATCCTTCACACCTACGGGCTTCGGCATGCGCGCACCGCTCGCGATGGAACGCGCCAGTCCTCGTTAATCTGTAACCTGCGGGCAAGGGTTAAAAACCTCGGTTACGTCGAGTGTTGTATGCCACGGGATGGCAGTGCCTGACACCATTCCGCCTACGGTTTGCTTTCGACCCGACTTGCGCACATATCCGCCATCCGTCCCAGTGAAGACGTGCTGCCCTGGCTTCGTCAGATAATCAAAGAAACTGACTTTCACAGGCACATTCATTTGCCCACCCGGCGTAATGACGGCGAGCATGACCGCTCGGTCTTTGGTGAATACAACAAACGGTTCGACTCCAGTGCGACCACCAACTGTCTTCACGCACTGCACTTGTTCTGGGAGGATGCGTGCGGTTTCAGTGTAGGTGTGGTTGTTGTAGAGGCTGAGGATCAGGCCTTTGCTGGTCAACACTCCCAGGCCTTGAGTGGCCCTGCAGCTGCCTTCGCTTCCATATGGGAACAAGCACCAGTTAGTTTCCGATACGGCTTGAATATCCGATGGTGCAATTTTCAGATCGCGCTGGATTTGGGCTTTTGACTCCGGCGTGTCGTAAGGGATCATGACGCATCCGCCGACTGTCACTGCTGCGATGAGGCCTATGGCCGCAGCTACGTTTTGAACTGATGATTTGAAGGTGTTCATTGTTCGCTCTCCTTGCTGTATTACCACCACTGGAAGGCTGTGGCGATTTTCGTAGCGAACCTTACGGCATGGGCGAAAAGCAGTCATCCTCGTGCTGATAACTGGATCGGTAGATGACTTGATTGGACGCTTACCTATTTCTGACCGATTGCTGCACCCTGGCAAAATCGTACGCAATACCTTGCTCAAAGAGCGAGCAACTCAACGCTCGAGCCTGTCGTCACTCTCCTCCGACATTTTGGTACTCGCTTTCATCGCAGATAGCGTCGGCTTGGCAGCAGCGATGACAAGGCGCCATTGAGGGAGCGCAATTGCCGCAGCGTCGTTCTCTATGAGTTCAGGTGTTGCTTCGCAAAAATCCTCGATGGCTGCGCTTACATTTACCAAAAAAACGCTCTGCATTGGAGTGAACCCCTGATCGACGAAGTATCCTTTTGGCGACGGAGTTGGCACCCAATCTTCCCATGAATTGATTAACTCATTCATACCACACCGAGGTGGCTCATTCTCGCACTCGATCAGCCACTCAAGTAGCTCGACAATTCGATTTCGTATTCGTTGGTAGACAAGCTGTCTGGTCATAATTTCACGTCTGGTTGAATCGTCATCCGCCCCAAATGAGGACAATTTTAGCCTTAATCCAGTGCCTGCCCCTGGTCAAAAACGGGCCTAACCTATGAGGCCGTCAGCTCAGTTGAACAGGCCGAGATATGTGATGGTTGCAGTGCTCTCCGGCAAGCGCACCAGCGGCTCTACTTGGGTAGAAGTCGAACGACGGTCACCCCAGATGGCATTCGAACCCACCATTATAAAATGCGTGAACTCTCCTACCCTAGAGCTGACCAACGATCTCTCGGACTGACTGCGGATTTGCGCTATGACGTCTTGTGGGGTGCCGGCAAGCTCAACGAAATCTGAATCCATAGAGAACCCCAGCTCCTCCGCTAGACGCCAGGTTGGATTGCGGTCTTCCCACGAAATGTACTCGGCTTCGCTTACGCTTTCAGGGGGGCTCTGGCTCCCACTGCTCAAACACAAATTTCTTCGCCTCGGATTCAGTGGCAAAATTGGCACCGAAGAGATGGAAGGGCCAGCAGCCATCTTGCATGACACGATCTCGATTGTTGATGAGTCGTCAGGATCGTAACTGATTACAATCGGAGGAGCAGCTTGTCAGGGAAGCCCGACGGAAAAAGATGCTCACAATCCGACCTCGTCCTCATCGTTGTACCAAGGTTGAAATCTGCCCGTCCGTCCAGGTGCAATATAGGCTGCCCTTCAAGCGTCCGAGAGTAGCGATCTGACGCGTAGGGTGATATCACTGGAGTATCATCATTCTCTGTGACACCGCCGCACTGCATTGAAGGACTTCGCGATGCATCAAGTTATCAGCGCCGCTTACTACCGACCTGGATTCGCCAGGAGCGCTTGCGCATGGTTAATGATTGACGGCATTGGAATTGAGCAATGGCTGTCCACTCATCTCGAATGGTCAGACGTCGCAAGCCTTGGTCTTTCTCTGATCTGGCTTATCGACGAAGACGAAGACGCTCTTGCGAACCGTCGCATTATCCCGGCGGAGGATGGAAGCTCCACAATCGTGCCGTTGCTGGTCTGTAGCGATGACATGAATTTTGACTGTATCGTCTTGGTCGCAGAGCAGGTAATCGATGCTGACACGGTACACTAGCGGCGCTTCGGTCGAAGTATTTCGGACAAACTGGAAGTTGGAATCTCGACAAAATGGATCGCCGAGAGCGAGCCTGTAAGCTTTGCATTGAAGGACTTCCAAAACGCATTGGAGCAGTTCACTCAGTTGTCGAAGACGAAGCCAGACAACCATGGTGAACCTTTAAGCCCTCAATAGCCTAGCTTACGTTGCATCATTTTTATCGCTATCAGGCCCACTACCACGTTGAAATGTTGTGACCACGTAGCCCGAATTCACAGTGACCATACATGCTCCCAGAGGACACGCTGGAGCCGCCATCCTAGTAGAATTCGTCGAGCTGATTACCGCCCACTTTGAGATGTTCTATGAGCTCTGAATTAACTGAAGAAGAAATGCGTCGTGCCCTATTCGGTACGTCTCAGCCCGAAGAGCAGATATCTGCTCCTCCAGTAAATGAGCGTGTGGAAGAAGTTTTGCTCGCGAAACCCGTTGTCGCTCCAACAGCCAAGAAGAAGGTCGCGAAAGCATTCACGCCCAGGCTGAGGGTCACGTTACGTGTCGGAAACGACTTTGAGGGGAAGATGATCGAGTTGATTCACGAGGCCGATACGTTGAGCTCGTTGCTTGCTGAGCAGGAAGCTGTGAAAGCTGCAAGGAAGAAGTACAAGTACGTGGATGTGGTATCCGTTAAATCTATGTAGAAACCGCAATTGTGCCGATGAGTTGAAAGGTCGTGCGTCTAGGACGCTCCCTTATCTTGAACGAGCAAGTCCCTCTCGGCCCTGCTCTCTGCCTGCATCAACTCGGTGGAGTTGTCGACGAACAGCCCGTCACTTGAGGGTAAGTCTGGCAAACTTGCATTATTTTGTTTTTGGGCTCAAAGCCATGATCAATCATGCAGCGCTGCACTTCTGCAGTGCGCCCGATGCTTGCGACGTCCAGATTCGACCCAAGTGGCTTCGCATAGCCGCACGCATACATCACCGGCAAGGCTTCACTATCATTTGCTACCTGGACTGAGAAATGGAGTGATGCTCCCGCTTTACGCCATGAGACCTGCATACGTTCATCCCGACCTGAATTTGGTTTTATTGGATGGAAGGCTTCGTCCTCTACAAACGGCAACGCTTCGAGCTGCGACAAACTGAGCAGACGGCCCTGCCTTTCCTCGACGCAGGCAGGCATGTTCTTCATTATTTCACAGTATTCAAAGCCGTCTTTACGGGTAAAACCGAGACGTTGCATGCACTGAAAGTGAATTATCTCTTCGTTTATTGGGAAACGGTTTAGTGGCCCTGCCACAGGGTCACCACATTCTGCCATTGCGGCTTTAACGCCCTCGACGGAGGTAGAAGCGCGTTTCCATTGGGTGAAAGACGCTGGTGGCGGGCAGCCGGTGAGTAAAAGTACCGATGAGATCATGACTGGGATGGTAATGATCTGAGATTTGCTGAACATATTTTGTCCTTAATTTATGTCAGGCCACCCGAATGGTGTCCAACTCTTCGGGGCGAATAATTCCACCATATGACTCCCACGGTACCAGCCGCTACCTGGGCGGTCTCAGGTATGCCGGGTGTCAAAACTGGTGGTTGATCTAAGCGATGTCCGTTCTTGATGAAAGCTGACAAGAACTACTCATGGACAGGCATGACAACGCTCCAGTTGCCGTCCATCAACATCTACAGCCAATAGGATGTACGACCTAGGTTGATCATTCATCGACGTCTGACGCCCCTGAGAGCGGCTTAACCAATTCTGGGCCCTGATTACGAACGCTACCCACAGCCTTGCTCACCTTATACCAATGAAAATCGGTGGCAGGCCGGCAGTGTTTCATCGCGATTTCCCGCGCGCGTTCAGGGGAGGTATCTGAGGCGATCCATTCGCGGGCGTGCTCAGGGGCCAAAACCAGCGGTTTCCGATCATGGATATCTACCATCCCTTGATCACTGGCGGCGGTGATGATGACGAAGCCGTCGCGAGGGTCTGGCTCCAAGCCCTGGTGAACCTCAGCTAACCCAGCGAAGAACATCGGAGCCTGCTCCTTCAGGGATATGAAGTAAGGCTGCTTCTTCTTTGGATCAGCCGGATCGTTGACCCACTCAAACCACCCGTTTGCCGGTGCCAGTACACGACCGCTTGGCCAGAGCTGATTGAAAAACTTCCCAGTCATGACTGTTTCAACCCTGGCGTTTATCGGGTCAGGACGCTTTCCTTTCGCCCAAAATGGTGACCATCCCCATTTCACCTTATCTACGCTTAATTGGTCGTCCACTGGACGAATGATCTCCACACGGGTCGAGGGTGCGACGTTGTATCGCTCTACTGGCCAAAGATCGTAGCCGTTGATCACCAACTGCTCTGGCGCGAGCTCCTTCAGGTAGTGATCCATCGATTCGTAGATCGAGTAGCGTCCGCACATGCTGTCACCCGTCGAATAGTGATGCTTATGAGATTGACCACAAGTGAAGCAAATCGTTAACTGTATATACGTACAGTCTACCAATCTAAGGCTTGCATCATGAGCGTCACCATCCTCGGCCCTCTCGCTACTGGCGGTAAAAAGCTGCCCCTTTATTCGTCCAGGGTACCGGCGGGCTTCCCCTCCCCTGCGGCTGATCACATCGAAAAGCACATTTCCCTCGATGAGCTATTCGATATCCGCGCGCCGCACGTGTACTTGGTGAGGATTGACGGAGATAGCATGCAGGGTGCCGGAATTTATTCAGGGGATCTGGTGGTTGTTGATCGAAGCATCGATGCGGTCAGCGGCGATATAGTCATCGCAGCACTCAACTCCGAGCCCTTCTGCAAGCGTCTGCTTTTGCGCGAGAACGCCGTGATGCTGTTGTCAGAGAACTCAAAGTACCCGGCAAGGCATGTGATGGAGGGCGATGATCTGGTGATCTGGGGTGTAGTGAAATACAGCGTGCGCGATCATGACAACACGTGAGCCCGTCTTTGCCCTGATTGACTGCAACAGCTTCTACGCGAGCTGCGAACGAGTGTTCAGACCCGACCTGGCAAAGACACCTATCGTGGTGTTGTCCAACAACGACGGCTGTGTGATTGCGCGCAGCTACGACGCCAAACCCTTTGTGAAAATGGGCCAGCCGTACTTCCAGATCAAAGACCATCTACGCCGGCATGGAATCGTGGCCTTCAGCAGTAATTACGCTTTATACGGCGACATGAGCGAACGGGTCATGACGATCATCGAATCGATGGTGCCAGCGCTCGAGGTCTACAGCATCGATGAAGCGTTTGCCGATCTCACTGGCTTCCCAGGCGATCTATCTGCCTTTGGGCGGCATATGCGTTCCACTCTTTTCAAGCGCACAGGCATTCCTGTCGGTGTAGGCATCGCACGCACCAAGACACTGGCCAAGCTCGCCAACCATACCGCCAAGCGCCTGTTAGATATCACCGGTGGTGTGGTCGATCTCTGCGATCCGTTCAAACGCGACTGGACGCTGCGCAACACCGATGTCGGCGAAGTCTGGGGCATTGGCAAGCGCATGAAGGCCCACCTGGAAACGATGGGCATCAAGACCGCAATGGACTTGGCGAAAGCCGATCCAACGATGCTTCGCCAGAAATTCAGTGTGGTGATCGAGAAGACTGCTCGCGAGCTTGCCGGCACTTCATGTCTGGAACTGGGTGAAGCAGACCCACCCAAGCAAGAGATTTGCTGTAGCAGGATGTTCGGCACCCGACTCACGCAGATCCAGCCGATCAAGGAGGCCGTTGCTACCTACACCCAGCGTGCGGCAGAAAAGCTCAGAGCGCAAAACTCGCTGTGCAAGAAGATCCGCGTGAGTATCAGGACAGGCATGTTCAATCCCGAAGAAGCGAAGTACGCGAACGGCGCACTCGTCGAACTCCCCTACCCCACAAACGACGTTCGACTCATGACCAAGGCTGCGACTGAAGCCGTCAATCGCCTCTTCCGACCAGGCTTCAAGTACAGCAAGGCGGAGGTTCTGCTGATGGATCTACGACAGCCAGGGGAATTCACCGATGATCTGTTCGCGCAATCGCAGCCGGTGATGGCAGACAAGGTCATGAGCGTTCTGGATGAGATCAATGGACGTTGGGGAAAGGGAGTTTTACGAGTTGCGAGTGTTCCGGTGGCGCCAGGTTGGGCGATGCGTCGAGAGTTGATGAGTCAGAGCTACACGACAAAGGTGGATCAGTTGTGGACGGTCAAGGCTAAGTAACGAGCCGGCAAAAAGCTAAAGGCACTATAAATCAGCGGGGGTGTGAAAGACCGCTTACGGCCAAGAGCATACTTCAGCTATCTACTAGGCGATATAGCGCTTGAGCGTGGGAAGTCGCTAGCCCTGTACGCTGCAAGTTTCGACGACTTTGCGAGCTAGGGAGCGCCGTCGCGGCGATTACAAGGCTTCCGTACCTCTTTGCTTGCTCTATGCGGTGAGATATTAGGGCCCCATGATAGCCCAAGCCTCGTGCATCTTTTCGGGTGGCAGCCGTCCCGAGGTAGGCAACCCCATTGCTGGCCAGGTACATCAACGCTCCTGCAACTACATCTCCATCAGCTTTAAGGACGTAGATTTTGAGACGATCATCTGACAGTAGCCCTGCAAAAGAGGCCTGGCTCAACTGACGATGCTCTGGCTTGGTATGAAATCCGCTCGCATGCACAGCTGCGAACTGAGGAAGTGTGTGTGAGGTGGCCTCTTCGATCTCAAACAAGTGCTGGCTTAAGACCATGTCGTTGATAGCGCACCCAAGCTGCAGGTGCGTCCAACCCCTCAGGCGTTCTAATCGGGTCTCGCCCACAGAAGCTAAATGCTCCAGGGACGAGGGCTTTCCGATAAGAGGCGTCACGGTCGAATATTCTGCTGACCTTTTGAGCAAGCTCAAAATTGGCTGAGGGCTGCCATTGATGTCGCCGTAGATGCGATTGAACATTGGGCTAGGCGACGCCTTCACTTGAAAGCATGGAAATGCTCCGTTGAAAAACACGCGAGCACCGAAAGGATTTCCGCTTACCCGCGACAAGCTCTCAACGCGAGAGCACAAATACTCGGCTTCTGCGGCCTCGATTGCGTGGGCCATTCCAACATCCATGTGCGTAATCCCTCTAGAGTGATTCCAAGGAAGATAGCGATAAATTAGAAAATACGCACCTGCAAGAATACCTCCGCGTAGGTAGAATGTTTGCTAGCTCGCTTTAGAGCTCAATAATCGGAGCTTTTTCTCCGGTCACCATGGACACGAGTATTATCTCTATGCGTAATGCCCTGTCGGCGAGTACGAGCGCGGAAGATCGAGGTGGCGATGGCTTTTAGCCTGGCTGCGAGCTAGATTTGGAGCTTTCTACGATCAAGGAAGGGTATGAAAAAGCTCATCGCAGTAATTGGGATGTGTGTCGCACTTGGCGGTTGCGCTACGTCCCACTACACCGCAGGACGAGACTTTCCGTCGGCCAGTGTAGCGAGCATCACCAAAGGCAAAACGACGACTACTGAGTTGAAGTCGCTGTTTGGTGAGCCCTACGCCAAGAGCGCAGTCAGTGAGACTGACGAGAAGTGGATTTACACCTATGCCAATGGCTCAGCCCATGCACAGAGCTACCTGGTCACCATGAAGGTGACGACTACGGGTACTCAGAAAACGCTCGACGTACTAATTCGCAACGATGTGGTCATCAACTACACGTTCAGTGAAGGCCCCGCTCCGGGTACTACCACCGCAGCCAATTGAAGAGAATGTTTTGGATTGGCCCTACGCATTCAACACTGAGTGGAATACGGGGCCAGCGCATTGAAAGCCTCACACGTGGATAAGCTTCTTGCGGAAGCAGATTGAGAAACGGGAACTAATTATGTACGACATTCATGAGCACCGGCATCGTGTGGCCGTTTGGGGAGCTGGTCGTGCCTATTCTCGGCAAGGGCCTGGGCACACCATCGCAGTCGCGAGATATCTAATCGAGCGTTCTGGTTTGGGATCAATCAAAACAGCGGATCAATTGCCCCCTCCTGAGCTGATGGACGAATTCATGAATGGGCGGATCCAAGCTGTCATGGCAGCGTCCCAAGGCCTCACTTACACAAAGCGTCCGAAAGACGGGCCTAACACCACAGAGCCTTTAATCTGCAGCTACGGTCGTGCTCAAAAGCTTGTAAACATGTATTTGAAACTGAAAATCGTCTGCGCTGGACATCATGATCATCCGCACACGAAAGGTGTGCACCCACCGCTCGATGCAGTGTTATTGAAGGCCCTGGACTCAGCGGAGTCTATAGATCAAGAATGCGATCTCGAGGAATTTCATCGTAAGCTCAAAACCGCCAGGAAACTGGGCACCACTTGGACAACCTTTGATCGTGCGACCTACGACGCCTATATCGAAGCTATACGAGTATTTCAGGGGCGTCAGCCGCTCTGGGCTGTTGAGCGGCTTTGGAATCCTGAGAGAGATGCGATACCGGTCTAAATCCTTGCATGCTCGATCGCGCCTTGATGCATCAAAGGCGCCGCCAAGCAGCGAACTTCATTACCCATCGCTCACTAACACTCATAAAGTCAGGATCTTTTATTTGACTTTGCCGAAGGACGCACAAGCGTCAAATCTTCGTCCGAAAGCCCTTCCTTCAGATAGAGCTCAGGAATATCGGACTGAGTGAGATCCTCCATCATCAGCGCAGATGTGGCCTGTGCAAATGCTTTCGGGATTGAGTGGCCGAAGCCAATGCTGGAGTAGAACTGGGATGAGAATACCCGAGCAGCTTCATCGCCGATTTCACGATTCATACCGATGGCAGCATCTATCTTTTCAACGCTGCTTCGCGCTTGATTGAAAGAGAAACACGTATTGAAAAACACAAGTTTCACGCTGTCAGAACCGAAGGCTATTGCGCTGACGATCCCCTCCTTGGAAACATGCTTCGGCTTACCATGGTCATCCTGAAGAACCAATGCATCTGCCGAAGTGCCATGGCCGCTGAAATGCACAATGGTGGGGTGGAGTTCGTTTATAGCCTGAAGAATATCCATCGGCCTGACCGCCCAGCGCGTCTGAAAATTCACAGCATCCCGATACTCTGAAGCCCGGAGTTTTTCCCCGATTGATCGTGCCTCCTCATCCAGAGCTAGCTTGTTTGTTCCTGGATCCGAAGCCATGAAAAGTACGGTGATCTGTTCAGGTAATGCCTTCAGCAACTGAATCTGCAAGGCCGTGTCTGCGTGCAAATCTTCATGCCTAGCCAGGCCTGCACCCATCTCACGCATACGGCGCTCTCTGGCCTGCTCTGTACGGTTATGGTCGGCCTGCTGTTTCTTGAGATCGGCATCGCGCTTTTTCTTAGCCACGTCCTGCTTCTTCTGTTCGCGGGCCTCCTCTTGGCCAACCTTGCTCTGCGCGGCCACAAGCTTCTTATGCTCATCGGCAATCTTGCTATCAAGCTTTGCCATTTCGACCATGGCCCTGCTGTTATCAGAGGCATAACGATCCGCTTCTCGCAGCTTCATGTTGATTGTAGAAGAGCTAGTCGACCTGCCAGCGGCAGCCAAAGCGTCTTGCTTTTTCTTCAAAGCCGCAGCGGCTTTAAAGGAGAGTTTTCCCTTGTCAGCTTGCAGTTTTGCGATGTTTTGCTGACACGTGCTGACTTGCCTTCGATACATTTCAATGCTCATTCGCCGCTCCTTGACTAAAGCTTGATCATAGCAATCCCTGTACAGTGGCCTACTCGAATTTCTATACGGCTTTCATGAATTTTCAACGGACACGTAACGGCATGGACGAGACAATCAGCTATCTGAAAGAGCGTTTCAAAGAAGAACAGGTCGCTTCGATCATTTTGAAAACAAATGCGCAAAACTTCTGACTGCGGTATCGATTGTGATTGCGGCCTTGAGCGCGTTGTCAGGCCTGAAAAATGGCATCCTGTTCCAGGTGACATCTCCATTAGGCGTGATGATTTTCCTGTCATTCACCGGCGCTGCTATCTGTGTGGTTTGTTCATGGGGGCATGTGTTCAGTGCTTTACGCATTAGCGATTGCCCAAGCCTTCCCTCAAGTCGTCGTGCGGGCGAATACCTTTTGGCCGTCGACTCTGAGAAGCAAAAGCTCCACATCTACAACTGCTATGTCGACACCCTTGAAGAACTAAAAACGGCCATCGACGCCAAATCCAAGCCTTTGGAACTGGCTTACCAAGAGCTGGTCTTCGGTGCTGGATGCTTCATGCTACTCGCGATTCTAACAACCATCAGAGAGCTCACTGTATGACCGAAAAAGCAGTGCAAAATAACGAAAACAAAACTCCCCCCCCACCTCCTACCACGGAGTACCAGCGAAGATCCGAAGAGCCTGCCGTAAATCGGCAGACACCACCTTCCAAACGCTGATCTGCGAGCCAGTCCTGTTTAGGACTGGCATTGGTGCTATTCAGCAAACGGAATGCAGTTCAGCCGCGCAGCTCTAAACGCGCCATGAACCTTTGAACCTCGATATCCAGCTCATCAAAAAATTTCCCCAGCTCAGAAATTAGATGAGTGATGAAATCTTGATGAATATGCACGCGATGGCCTGGATCCCCCGACAAACCTTCTGTAGCTTGTACAAACCTATTGAGCCTGTCGTTGCTATCTGCAGATAAAACTCCTCCTGCATGCACCATTTTATTCCGTAGGCGATTCACTTCTTTCACGAATGACAAACCTGAAACCCCGCTAAGATCAAACCCCGCAACCTTCGTTAGGAACAGGCACGCTCGTTCAACGCCCTGTCCGCTCAAGTCCGTGAGCTTGAGAGGTGTGCCCATCGAAGTAGTTAGGGTTTCGCAAAGACCATTCAACTGATCCTCAACGAATACATAGATGGAAATAACGAGAGTCGATCGATGTATGTCGGGATATTTGAATTGATTGAGATGTAAATCCCAAGCGTAAGAATCGACGATATCTTCTTCGCTCGATTTCGGATACTTCTTCAGTATCCCTGCGATTTCTTCCTGAAGAATTTCATCCTCACGGCGCCATAGCTTTTCAGTCAGAAAGTGGAAGTCCGCAAGCTCCTGAAGTTCTCGCTGTGCTAAATCGCAGTAAAAACACAGCCCACTTTCAAAAAAATCCAATTTCATACCTCACCTTTTATTTTGACGTTTCAATGGCAGACATGGCATGGCTGCGAGATGGTTTAATGTAAAAGCAAGATTGATTGTTAGCGCCGCTCAACGCCCTCGCAAGCGGAGCGCGCAGGCCGGTACGGCAGAAGGCGTGAAGGATGGAAGCCCGCAGGGCCGAGACTCGGCGGTACGCCGAAGCTCGGGTCACGACAGCCTGCCCGCGCACAGCGGCTCGCCACCCAGTTAAGCTAGTCGGATCCTACGGCTTTATTCCGTACTGCTTCGGTCGTGGGTCGAACACAGCGTGTTAACCCACTGCCCTCCGACAATGCTGCTAGGAGCCCCTAACCTTTCACAAGTTCTCAGTGAAAGCCTCCCTGCCAAATCGCTTTTTTGAGCATTAGCTGAGTGCTTGGATGAATGGAGCACGAGAAGCGCAAGCAGCTAATACGCAAAAAACTGACAAAATTCTCAAACGTCGCAAGACGGAATGATCCCGCGACTCAACAAGCTCGGATACCCTCGCAAAAATAGAGTTTTTTAGTTGTTATTTTTGATCACAAATAGTAGCAGAGGGCCTAGCGGCCCCAACGGACGAGCTATTAAACAAAGCCGCAACCACCATACTTTTCCCCCGTTTCGATCTTAGAATCGTGAATCCAAAAACAGCCACGGCACGAGTAGGTAAAGCAAAACGCCTAAAACAAGGCCAAAACACACTAGCGTTCCAGCCTAGGAAGGCTGGGCCACCGAAGCTTTTTTTGTTCTCAAATAATAGATCTCTGTTTTTGAAAATCGATTTCAATGGTGGCCTTTTGAAATTTGTGTAAATTTATCCTCGTTCAGCTCTGAAACCGTACATCCGCACCAAAGGCCGGATGCAATGATCTCGGGAAAGCGTGTACCCCAAACATTCAGTAAGGAAACTATCGATGAAGCTGTGTAGTCTGCGGGTGAACAATTTCCAATCCTTTGGGCCTGAAGGGGAAGAGGTTACTTTTGAGGACGTGACCTATTTACTAGGCCCTAACGGGGCAGGCAAAACAGCAACGCTTCAAGGCCTCTGTCGGATGTTCGCATTTGAACCAAATCTGCGACGTATCCGCCGCTCTGATTTCCACGTCCCGGCATCTGAGGAAAATCCACCAGAGCAAAGGGAGCTTTCGCTCGAGGCCGATTTCAGCTTTCAAGAAACACAGGACGATGAGGACGCAGATACCGTTCCAGAGTTTTTCAATCAGATGGCCCTACGCACCTTCGACGATGTGCCACGAGTACGCTTTCGTTTAGAAGCGACGATGTACGAGGACGGTGAAATCGAAGAGCGTTTTCTGTTTGTGACAAAGACAGACGATGCAGGCAACCCTACATCCACCGCGTCAGTTCCGAAGAGACATCGAGACAAAATCCACCTTCATTACCTTCCCGCACGCCGCGATCCATCTGACCACGTGGCATATGGCGCCACTGCCCTTCTTGGTCGGTTACTGCGGGCAGCCAACTGGAATAACGATCGCGAAGCTGTAGCAGAACTGACGGAGCAAATTACCGAGTGCCTTACAAGCAATAAGTCTGTGCAAGCGTTGAGCGATAGCCTGAGCACAGCTTGGCAAAAATTGCACAGGGGCGATTTCTTTGCCTCCCCGCGATTGACGTTTCAAAACTCCGAAATAGAGGCTTTGCTTAGGCATTTATCTGTTTCGTTCAGCCCAGGTCATGGTGAAAACCAGGTGGATTTTGTACGCCTGAGCGATGGACAAAAGTCCATGCTGTATCTGTCTCTTGTGTTCTCAGCACTAGCGATCGGGAGGGAAGTCAGATCTGGCAAAAACACTTCATTTGACCCCCATAAACTCAAGCCACCAGCGTTCACGATCCTTGCGGTAGAAGAGCCTGAAAATAGCCTCTCACCTCATTACTTGGGTCGTATCGTTAACTCCCTGAAATCCTCTGTAGGTGTTGATGCTCAAGCGTTGATTGCAACGCAAGCGCCGTCGATGCTGCGTCGAGTAGAGCCGGAGCACATCCGTTACCTTCGACTTAACAGCAATCGACAAACCCAAGTCACGAAGATCTTACTGCCACCCAAACGCAGTGATGCTTACAAATTTGTGAGAGAGGCTGTTCAGGCGTTTCCGGAGGTGTATTTCGCAAGACTGGTCGTTTTGGGTGAGGGCGACAGCGAGGAAATCGTCCTGCCCAGGATCCTTCAGGCTAAGGGGGCTCCTGTTGACGAATTTGCAGTAGCCATCGCCCCCCTAGGGGGGCGGCACGTGAACCACTTCTGGAAACTCTTATCTGCAATCGGTACTCCCTACATCACCCTTCTCGATCTGGATACTGGACGCTATCAAGGTGGGTGGGGCCGCCTTTCATATGTTCGCGACCAATTGGCTGAGCACGCGGCTGGTCTCACGATACCAGTCGGTTGGGCTCGTCCCGCCTGGAATGACCCTGGTTTGTTGATACGGAAGCATCATTTCTATAGCACCGGGAATGGCGATCAATTCGATATTTTCACCGAGCTGGAACAACGTGATGTCTTCTATTCGGCTCCTTTAGATCTTGATTTCGCCATGCTAGTGGCCTTCCCTCAGGCATACAGAGCAGAAGCGATTCCAGCTAGCGCAAAAAACCACACGTCAGTGCTCGGCGAAAATCACTTCAATCCAGAGCAATATGATGAGGAAGAGCAGAGTTGGTTCGCTGCTTACCACAAGCTTTTCAAACTGAGCAGCAAACCAGCTGCACACCTAGATGCGCTCGGACGACTTACCGACGAGCAGCTCCTAGCCTCTCTTCCCAAAGCACTCGACCGGCTGGCCGACAGAGTGATTGCAAAGCTGGAGGAGTCGCCTGAATGATCAATCCAGATCGGTGGACTTCCTCCCCAGGAATTCGCCTGGAGAAAAGTGCTTGGGAGGTGATTCGGGAATGCGAAAGATCAGTCGTGCTGACTGCCGGGCCTGGCGCAGGTAAAACTGAAGTTCTCGCTCAACGTGCCGACTTTCTCCTGCGCACCAACAGCTGCCGATACCCTAAAAGGATTCTCGCCGTATCGTTCAAAACAGACGCGAGTCGGAACCTCAAGCAACGTATACATATGCGTTGCGGCATAGAACATGCTTCACGCTTCGATAGCGTGACTTTTCACGGCTTTGCAAAGCGAATCATAGATAGATTTAGGCCTGTATTGGTGGACGAATCGCTAGACCAAGATTACGTAATCGGGCACGAGTACATCGCCGGAAAACAAGTAACCTTCAAGCAGCTGTTACCTTTCGCCTTGAAAATTTTGAAGGGCAGTGAGGTTGCCCGCAATGCGATACGCGCAACCTATTCCCATGTGTTTCTCGATGAGTTTCAAGATTGCACTGGCGATCAATACGAACTCATCAAGCTGCTATTCCACGACACCTCTATTATTCTAACCGCCGTTGGTGATACCAAGCAGACGATCATGGGTTGGGCGGGAGCACTGGATGGAATATTCAAAACCTACGCTGACGATTTCTCTGCCCGCCCTCTTCGACTATTCCTGAACTTCCGCTCTCAACCTCGTTTGCTGCGCATGCAGAACGATGTGATCCGAGAGATTGAAGCTGCCGCTGTGATGCCTGACGATCTCGTGGATGGTGACGACGGTGACATACTCACCGGTCACTTCCGAAACTCAGCTGAAGAGGCTGAGGCTCTCGCAGAAATCATTCAGCATTGGATAGTTGAGGAGCGCATTCCACCTAGCGAAATCGCAATCCTGATGCCTCGCCAAATAGAGGAATATGCTGAAGCGTTGATGGAGCAACTTTCGCGAAAAAGCATACCGTTTCGCAATGATCACGAGCTACAAGACCTGCTTAAGGAACCTGCAGTAGGCCTCGTGGTTGACTACCTAAGCTGCCTATACGAGCCCGGGCAGTCAGAGGCATGGTCGAGGTTGATGTCGCAGCTTGCGCCGTTTGAAGACGACAACAGTAAAGGCAGCGCGCCCCAGATATTCGAAGAATTATTTCGGTCTCACAAAAAACAAGTCGTCGCCGACAGCAAGACCCACACTCCATATGTTTCCTGGTGGAAGCTCGTTTTGGAGCTGTTAAAGGGACTGAGCGCATCCGACTTAGCGGCCTTCTCGCCCGACTACCAATCGCGCCAACGTCTAACCGAGGTCGTACACGACGTCCGAGATCGTATCCGGGCCCTGCTTACCGAAGAGCCGAATCTGCTCAAGGTATTGGCGGGATTGTCCGATAGTGACTCTGTCAGACTCCTGACAATGCACAAGAGCAAAGGATTAGAGTTTCACTCTGTAATCCTCCTAGCAGTTGAAAAACAGGCCTTCTGGGGCAAGCTTGCAGAAGAGCGATGCGTTTTCTTCGTAGGCGTTTCTAGGGCGAAGCAGAGGCTCGTGCTGACTACCTCTGAGCTACGCCCTCGACCCAAAAGTTCAAAGAAGCGATGGGACGAGCGAAGAACTCAGCACGGCGAGTTCGTCAGCCACGTTGCTAGGCATCAAACCTGCTCGCTGCATGCGTGGAAAGGCTAAAACCCTTGGGGGGCTATACCGTAATGAATCAACCTAAAGTTTTGCAGGCGAGACTCTCACCTTTTCGTCATAGGCTAGGAGGCACCTAATGTTTTCACCGTTCAACATGGAAGATCTGGCAGCAGGAGCGGTCGAGGCATTCAAACTGCTCGGAGATGCTCGTGCAATTGCCGTTTTGGTATCAGGCGAATGCACAGCTGAGTTGATCAACACCGATTTCGGTGTCAATTATTGGCAGCTCATGGTGGCTCTTCCTATCCCCCTGTACTACGCCATGACAGATGTAGAACGCGAAGCTACCAGTAAAGCGATTTGTGACGTAGTGACCCCGTTCTACTCAACCCTTCATGACGAGGCCCTAAACGGCGTGACCATTGCCCCACGTATTGGGGAAGCCTCCGAAAATTGGCGAGAAGAAGCTATCCGATATGTGAAAGGTGAAGGTGTCACCAACCAGGGACGAGTGCGAAGCGACAATATTGCCTCGAGGGAACATCAGGGGCTTCTATTTCGCTCTCAGGCTGAGGTCACTCTGTTCACGGCAATGACACGTGCACAGCTCGCAGTCGCTCCGCTTCCAGTCTTCGTACGGATAGGCAAAGCCTACAATCGTCTCGAGCCCGATTTCGTAGTGGTGTTCAAAGGTCTGACTTTCATTATTGAGGTCGACGGAGATACCTATCATCGCGAATCACCTGCAGATGCTGATAAGCGCTTGGTTCCTTTGACGTGGGAGGGCGTAGAGGTTAGAAGGATACGAGCCTCCGAGCTATCCAGTGACAACGCCGCTAATGTCGTTGTTAAAGATCTGATAGATTTCATGACAAAAAGGAAAGCAGCCCGTTGACTCCACGTGCCGTGAAAGCCGGCAACCTAGCTTCTCGCGACCCAGCTGGTAGACTTTCATCTCAGTACCGCGAGCGCGCCTCGCGCTTGAAGCAACAGGGATGAAACTCACCCAGTAATGGATTCGAAATCTTGGCAAATCGACGCACGGCAAAAACACCAAAATCGTTCAAACGACCAGCCCCTTATGGTCGCCCAAAACTATGGTTCACCAAAGCTTTCGCTGCTCTGGCATCGCTTGGACTTTTCAGTCTGTTGATGACCACAGCCTACAATTTTTTGGTTGGAGACGTGACGCTATCGTTCGTTAAACCACATGGCCGCTATTACGACTTCGACCTAAGAAACGATAGTCCAGCAGATCAAATCGTTAAGCGTTTCAAAGTAGATTATCCACCGCAGAAGCCAATTGCCCATGCTACTCGCACAATTGTCGCAAAAGCTGTCGGCGCAGGAGGGTACGAGCTACCAGGTGGCAACAGTGGCTGGATTCCAGTGACTGAGTTCGACGAACTGAATGGAAGGATTTTACCTGCTGATAAAGTCACCCCGTTTATCATGCCTCCGACGAACAGCAAGAACTACCTACAGTTAGATGCGGCGGTGTTCGACATTACGTTCGAAACAGCGCCTGCAAACGTAACATTGAAAGTTATTGATGACATTTTGAAAGCCCTCAAGCTGCGCAACCAAGCCACACAGCAGAGGTATCTAGTCATGGATAACCTTTGGATACCCACCCGCGCTCTCAGTGTCGCCGAGGCAGTTAGGCTTGCGTGTAGGGACGATGACTCGCTATCAGACGAATTGTGTCCTGCTCATGGAGGTGGTTGATCGATTCTTGCCTGGGGGGGTGGCACACGAGCCTCACACCTACCGTTCGCTCTCTGAGCCGACCACCTTTGCAAGCCACTTATCCCGGTGACACTGGCTACTCGCTGCACTGCTCGAACACACCGTACTCAGGGAATTAAAATGAGCCGAGGCATAGATTTCTTCCAGGGAATGACGAAGACGCAACTCAAAGAGATGATCCAAGGGAAGATCGCAGAGGTCGATTTCGGACAAGATTTTGAGTCCTCAATCATCGCCGACCTAATACATCAGAAGCATTACCACTGCGCAGCCCAAGATCTGCGCCCTACTCACTTTCGAAAGCTACCCCGACCGGGAGCCGCTTACGATTTCCAAGGCTACTTTCCGGGTCATGGCTGGCACGCAGTCTCATGGACGCAGTGCATCAACCCTCGAGACGAAATGGATTGGTTGGATCGCGCACTCCGGGATGCTGCGCATCCTATAATTTCTAGCTACAGAGCGATGCACCCTGTATGCGAACGGTGCAAGAACAATCCGTCTACCGAAGTTGACCATGTGTCCCCCGAGTTCAAGGTTATGGTCGCCCAGATCATTCAGACGCTCAGCACTTCCCAGATTGAGGAGATATTTTCCCGCTTTGACTGGCTGGACAAAGAGCCGTTCTCTTTGCCACCAGGACACTATGCTTTACAGCTCCTCCATGATGCTCACCAGACCGCGACTCTCCAAGCGTTGTGCAAACCGTGCCATGTACTAAACGGCAACGAGCGCCGGCGCCGAACAATTTAGATGCTCGCTATATGGCAGAGAAAATACCTCGCGGGATAGTTCTCAGTCTCTAACATTGCTGGCAAACGAGCCCTGTAGAAAAGCTACGTAGGGTATAATTCATAGACCTAACGGAAACGAATTTGAGGTGGTGTTTACATTCCCCCAAAATCAGGTTGGGTAGGAAAATGTATTGCCGATAGACCGACGGAATATCACTGCAGAACCCGAGGTGTTGGATGGAGCGTTCGAGAGAGGCGCAAGAACTCTCGCAGGCTCGAACGACCATTACCTCGCTGAAACGTGGCGAGTACATAGCGAGAATTCTCGGTCGTCATTACCCAAAACCTGCCTTCACGCTCGACCTTGACCACGTCAGAAGTTCTGATTAGGTGACCATCGCCAAACCGCCCGTATTGGTCTTTGCGCTTGTGGCCAAAAACAACACCGATGCCTGCGCGCGACCTGATGGAAACTCCGCAAAGGTAAGCGGTCACCGGTTCATCGAAGCCCTGGGCCTGAGCTTTTATAATTCGCTTGAGATCAAAATCTGTATGGCGTTTGCCGTGAAAATTCACATCTAGGGTGTCGAGCATTGTTGGGCTCCGGTTGCCGCCTGTAGGGAGTTATCAAGAATTGCACACGTAACCAGGCGCGCTGGTACCGTGGAGGATTACTGGTAAATTTCAGGCAGATCGAATCATGCTTGAGAGAAAGACGGGCCTCAGGTTGACCAGCGCTTCAATCTTGAAGTCTCGCTGGTGTGACGTGTGATACACCGCCCCCTTAGCCACTTCCAGCAAGCAAACCTCAGAACCAGACCTGTCCTCACCTACGGTTACTCTGGTTAACCGCTCCATCTGCCAGCCTCCGGACTTATTCATCCAAGATGGCGTCACAGCCATAATCTCGGTGATAGCTAAATCCGCACCTTGGCTTACCAACATTTTCTGAAGCTGCTGGGTGTCGTCAATCATCACCGCGCACTCGCTGGGCCGACCCTCGTTTTCGACGCTAAGGGTTAAGTGATACCAAGGCGTTCGGAGCAGCCTTGAGAATCCGCGCCAATGGGACACGCCCTCCCCGAACATTCCTGGGACGCCTATCAGGTCGCTGTCTAAGGTTCTGAACATGTGTCGCCTCAAACTGCTGGAGCACGTCAGTTACCCAGCAGAACCGTGGGAAATCAGAAAAGGGAAAATATCGCTTCGATGGAGGAAGACTTGCGATGGCCTGGCCCGAGCAACACGTAGACCGTGTTGCGTGTTTCGAATAGGTAGCCTTCCTTGAAAGCGGTGCCCATGCTGGAGCGCACCCAATGACCTGGCTCGAAACGCCTCTGCTCGTCATCCAACACTTTGTGGGCAAACATAAACATTGGCTGGCAGCCTGCGGCGGATACTTTGGCTCGCTCTTCGTCGGTGACGACGGCGTCTAGGATTGTCCATTCTTCTACGGCGCAGAGAGGCATCCATTTGTAGCGCTTTCTGGCTGCAGACATCGCGTCTTGGAGGCTAACTTCTGAGCCAACTAAAGAGGCTCCAGGGTCTCCGAAAAGCCCTGTATCGATCACTCCAACCATGTACAGCCTCCGAAATATTCTACGAACAATACGCCTGCTCAGCAGAGGCTTGCTGGATAGTCCGCATACCGGTCTTCATGCCCAGCGAAACGCTCTCATCTAAATCCATAAATTGCCAAAACGAGCTTACGGAAGCTTCGCTATGAGCCGTCTTGGTCGCGACATGCGCAATACTACCTCATTTTGGTATTTAACGGAAACCCTACTGTGTGGCTATATCCTGACTTTTGAGTGAGCCATGCAGCTTAGAATCGCACTCGCAGGCGCCATCCGAGCACTGCGTAAGCAGCGTCAACTTCGGCACGAAGACCTTTCTGACGCCTCCGTGAAATCTAAACTCAGCGCCCTCGAGCGAGGCGAAACAAGCATTACTCTTGAGAAGTTCGAGAGCCTTGCTGAGGGCCTTCGAATAAACCCTCTGGCCCTCCTAGCTCTATGTATGTCCCAACAGCAAGGCACCCCTTACCCTGTCCTCATGGATGCTGCCCTGAAGCAGCTGCAAGCGTTTGAGAAAGAAGGAGGTCTTGGAATTCTTGCTGAACAGCTCACTGATGGAGGGGTTGCCCCCCGTAAGCCTGGAAAGCCTCAGAACAAGGGAAGCGAAAGCGTCGTTCGCGAGCTTAAGACTGCTGGAATGAATCAATCGCAGATTGCGCGGGAGACGGGGCTGGCTCTATCGACTGTGCATCGATATTGGAAGAGGATTAACGCTACCGAATCTAGAGCTGATTGTTAGAGGACAATGCTGGATTGACGCACGTGCTCTCAAAGGGCTCGAGGCCGTGCGTTGAGATTGAGCTTGGCTTACACGACAACGCGAGGCCGAGCGGAAAGATCGGTTTGCCGCCAAGTGGCTTCGATCGCTGGATAACCTTATTTCCGGCTTAATCCATAGCCCCCTGCGCACGAGAACCTCATAAGCAATGGTGCCAGATCCTGATTCAGGATTTACACAAATGCGACATTAATGTCTTTTTAGAAATTATGAAATCTCTGCCCTTGAATTCGTTTTTCAAAACCGGAGATCTATATTTTGAACTCAAAAGAAAAGCAGCGTTGCCTGCACCGGCCCATTTTTCATTTTGGAAATGAGACTGGTTCGCTGGCCGCCGTTTTTATCTGACCCTTTCGATATGACAGCTTTTTAAGCTCACTCTCAAGCAAATACCATCGCTTATGGTTGCCCCTACGCACCTTGTAACCTGCTCGTTAATTTGGGGCCGTAGGCCCCGGCTCGGCTTGCCAACAAAAGCCATGTATTTGAGTTTACTTTTTGTGGTTTGTACGAGATTTGGTGTGATCTGAGATCAAGAAAATCCAGCGAATCAGCTAGAGGTATAGTTCCGTCTAACCCGCTCAGGTTCCACCGGGACGCCCTCGGTTTACAGATACGAACATGCCGGCGATGATCCTGGCGTCGAGCAAGGCGTGGTGAGGCAGCTCTTCACCCTCGCTAGTCGGAGAAAGGGTCGTTGCGTCAGTAGGGAAATTACGAACGATTCTGGGCCATCGCTCGTCCTCATATACCAGGTCGCAAAAAAGCTCCCAATCGAACTGAGGGGCATCAGTGACGATCTCGATCTCTTTTTTGAACGACGTCAGAAATCTGAGCAGCGACATCCTGGCTTCAATAATGGGCAACGCGTAGCTCCCACCCCACAGCTGTGGAAGCACGGTTTCCTTTACGAAATCACTGCAGTCTTCTTCTTGCCAAGCATCGAGCAATTCCACGTAGAATTCGTGCCCATCCTCAGCGACTAACGCCAGTGATATCAGCTTCGCTGCCGCCGAGAGCTCGGTAAACTCGCAATCAAGAAAGACCATCATGTTGCTGGAACTCCGTTATGACTAGGCCTCGCCTGGATATGGTGCAGGAAGGTCAGCTGTGGGAAATGGCTCTCAAGCATTTTGGCTCAGACGGGCTCCTCAAGGTAATCATAGAAATGTGGAGTCACGCTGCTCCTCCGCCCAAGCCAGTCGTGGAATACCTGTCCACCAAACAGGTGAGTCAAGAAATCCTGAATATACTGAAAATTGCCCAAGAGCGAGTCGGTGCATTGGTTGCTGATCGGATAAGCGTTTTCGGACGATTGAGCTATGAAGCTACACCGTTGAGTTAGCTGAAATGACTCGAAAAGGATTTCTGGGGCACTGTATTAGGCCAATGTGCTAGCAAAGAGCCCTTACCGACTGACCGCTCTAAATTGATAGCGAAGTGGCGAGTACGAAGCGGCTGGAAAATCTGGATTAAAATTACACCCTACCAGACTTACTGGCATAAACACTACTTGAAAGCAGAAGGACGATTTTCACAAGGGTTAATATCAAGGCGGGGCATCGCCAGTCTTTGAAAATCATCGAGCGCCTGAGGTTGCTAGACCTGGGGCGACCTATTGATGCTGAACACTTGGTGCTCAACGCCCCACGCCCCGGCGTCATTGTAATGTACGACTCCGGGCACTCCCAAGGAAACGTGAGGGCTAAACTTTGCAGAGTTGTCTACGTAAAGTATCAAGCTTCAAAAGCTCGTCATAAGTAGCGATGATATCGAATAATCCCCACAACCCGGGCGACGGTTGCTGTTCAGTTTCCTGCCCAGGTGGAACTGTGATCAAGACTTGACTACACTCGCCCAAAACGTTGTCAAGTACCCTACAAACCATCGTTAAAGCGTCACGAAGGCTTTCAGTTTCGCTACGAAGCGTATCCGTTTCTTCTGGCGAATTAGGAAGAACACCAGAATCGATATTTCTGATCGTGAGTTTCAACTGGTCTATTTGGCCATTCAAACTCGCATTGCGGATCTTAAGCGCTTCGAAATCCGAAGTAGTAACGACAGGAGTTTCCTCTGCAGACTCCTCTATCTTGCCGCTCCGATCTAGATAAAGACGATAGTCGGAATTCCTAAGCAGCGTGACATGGCTAACGGGCTTAAAGCCTTTGACCTTAGTCTTTTCAGGCAACGACTCGAAATCTCGGTATTCAAACTCTTTCACAATTTTAGCAACGTCGATTGCCAAATTTGTGATGTTCGGATACGTAGCTTTAGACAGAATATCAAGCGCACTACGAATATGTCTAATGCGTAATGCCTTGTGCTCTGCTCTATAATTATCAAACGGATCGAGTCGCTGAACCAATGCTATGCTCCCATTTCTGATAACCCCATGTTAGCAGAAAGTGATAAAGCGGGCCTAGCTACCATGCTAACATTGGCGCTGTCGTGACTGATTTTCATAACGTCCCGGACGCTGAGCATGCCCGTCGTCATCATGCTGGAAATCTGTGACGCCAACTGATGACTCGCAGGTTTGTTACTCGGCTTCAGTAGCTCATCATACTTGCCTTGGTTCACAAGCATCCTCATCCTCATTTGGGCGAACTGCGCATCAAGCCGAGGACTGGAAAGATCCGGAAAGTTCTGAACATCGACCAAGCGCTTCAGGACGTGGTCGGATTCTGAGATCTCGACTTTCTGGAAGTGAGCCATCAGTCCATCCTTCTCTCGGAGAAAAAAACTATTTGCCTCTCCGGTTTGCGCCATCAGATACAGTTGCTGCTCAATAGCCTCCAGGGCGTAAGCTTCCAAAGCATGGTGGTCATACTCAACATACAAATTTTCCAAAATTTGCGGATTGCGAGCGCTTGGCTTGAGAGCTCGATACTCTTGAATTTTGTCAAGCACGACCTTCATCATCTCTTTTGCTTTATCTTTTTCTGCACTCACAGCCTGTAAGTGATCGATACCACGGATGGCATAAGGGCACAACGCGCATTGACGGTGCCCACCGATTTTGGAGACTACTTCCTTCGGACAACGATTATCGAACGGGCAAATATGGCAGTTATTGAACGCGAGCTTGGTGTAAAGTCTTGCGCGCAGAGTCTCAAGCCCGTTCTTGTCATCCGCTACACCCGCGAGGCTGATCAAGCCGTGAGTTTTAATAGCCTGCACTGGATCTTTTTCAATAGACGTCATCAATTTAGCATGAAGCTTGAGGACGGTCTCAGCAAGTTCTGGAGCATCACCCCGCTCAATACTCTGCATGTTTTTCATCATGTAATCAGCGAGCAACTGTTGGTGATCAGACAAATTGTCGCCATCAAAAATTGCGTAATACCAGACAAGCGCCTCACTCTGACCTGTCAAATATTGACCGATGATCGAAGGCGGTAGGAGCCTGATCGCGTCAGATACGAACCCCGCGCGCAATGCATGGGGTGTGTGTGAGCTGACCAGATCATTGACGGCAAGCTCTCTGAGGAAATATGGCGAATAGTCGAGAAAAGGAGCAGGCGAACCACCCTCAGACTTGACGGAAACCAAGTCTTCCCCGGAGGTGTCCTGCATCTGAACGCGAATGAAATGCTGCAGAATCAACATGTAAACACGAAACTGCCGAGAGTTATTCCAATCAGAGTCTGTATTCCCTTGCCCCCTGAACAGGGGTTTGTATCGACCAAATTTGGATCCCTCAACCATGCCATACCACAAGTCCTGCTTGTAACTAGCCGAAGTGCACGCGTCATACCACTTGCGCTGCCTATCCATGATCTCAATAGCACGCATAGCAACAATCGCAGTCCACTCTCCATGCGACTTGTCTGAGCTTACAAACAAGGGTTGGAATGGAAGAGCGCGAAAGCGATCCACCCCACGATCATACTTATCTTTGTCCAGCCAAATCAGATGCTGCTGACGGATACCAGTGTGACACATCAGCTGCGTTAGCCTAACTTCATTGGGCGAAATACGCCTCACCACCTCTCCCCGAATCTCAATGTCGACAACCTTATAAAAACGAGGAAGAAACTTGAAAGTATAGATCTTATCCTCATGATAAAAAATTGGCGTATAATTCAATAACCCTTGATTAACCTCATCAATACCCTTAACGTTACGACCAATCAATCCCGCCCAAGCATGACTATGAATAAGCTCAGCTGTGGAGGGCTGATAGAGCTTACCATCCAGGACTCCATAGTTAACATCTTGCTCCAATTGACCATCGTAATATGGCATTTCGTTAATGTGGTCAACTAGGTATTCAAGACTGTCAAGCATGCTGATGAACGTCGAGAAATAAGGCCTTGGGACTGGAACTTTGTCAGTGCCTGATTTCTTTGAGACAGCCGGGTAGCATGAACTCGTAAAGTTGTTTCTAAACTTATCAGCCCCTGGCAATACCAGGTTATTATCCTCAATATAGTCGCAAAAACGATCGACGATACCTACTCGAGCATACAGAGTATCGCTGACCCAGTTATTCACACGAGAAAATTCATTAACATAACCAATAAATGATCTTGGGGGCTCCTTTTCATATAGGATTACACCATCAAGAAAAACTGATTCTCGGGTAAAAAAAAGGGTACAGTTGAAGTCGTTCAAATTCTTAGGATAGTCTAGGAGATCACCATCCCGCTCAAGGAAGAAATTGGGTAGATAGCACATGACATAGCTCATGAGCAAGCCGAGTACAAACTCATGATTGGTAGAGTTCTGGAGCCTCATAGAGTGCATGAACGATTTATAAAAGCCATCTACCATCGAGGAAAATACTTTCACAGGATAACGCGAGGACTCATAAAAATGCGAATCCTCACCCTCACCACCAATATAGAAAATTTTCTTGAGCATGTGAGACGGAAAATATTTACCAAAATCCTCAGCAAAATTGATACTCCGTACACCGGACGCAATTTCTTGCGCTGCCGCATAAGATTTTTCATACGCGCTTTCAGCTTTCTTTTTTACTTTTCCAGTCCGGATTCGCCCTTTATAGACTCTGGCAGGTTTGTTTTCGCGCTTTTCCAGTTGATATTGGTTGATAACATCCTCAACCATTTGCTTTTTTCCCTCACTCTGAGACGAGAGTGTGAGAAGGAAATCATTGACGTAGTACCTCCGCAATGGCAGTTGGCCTGATCCATTAGCAGCGGAAAACAGGCTGTTGGCATCGGATTGCGAAAGATCCTCAATGGTGTAAGCGGTGGTACTTAGAAGAAGTCTCAGCCAAAAGTTTACGCGACTGCTCCCACTATCAAACTCTTCTCTTTTGAAAAGACTTTTGATCCTGGATTCAGGATGCACGCCGCGAATCAGGGTCAGGCTCTCTACATTCAACTTGTGACAAAGAGCATCCAATACTTCTGGCATATGTGCGATAGTCTGCATCCCGAGAGGCGCAACGAAAACTTTTCGCGCCCAGAGAGTGATGAAAACCAAACGAAAAAACTGAGAGATCGACCCCTCGTAGCTAACTGAGAGCCCCGAAATCCTGGGATCAACTTCACTCCACGACACTTTACTAGCGCGGAACGTCGCCTCTAATGTCAATTGAACATGACTCACCTCCCAACCTTCAAAGGTTAGAGCACGCCTGAAAATTGTCTCTACTCGCTCCGCAGCACTATCAGGCTGCGCACCATAATATTTTTTATAAAGGGTTCGAACTGTCGCTACAGCCTTAACGAACTGCGGAGCAACCTCATTCTCTTCCACGAGCCAAATTGCGTTGGCGGGGTGCAGATTAATCATTAGTTACTGTCGCCTTGCAGTGAGAGCTTAAGTTGTTTGAGTTCATTCTCAAGATGCTGAATCTGAACGTGGGTCACGCTGTAGTTAGCCGTTGACATACGAAGCATATTAATAGCCGCGAATGTTGCCTCAAGCATTTTGATGTCTTTACGCGCGTATCGCTCAGTTGCCTTGATGCTCTTATGCCCCATGAAAACTTGCACCGTTTTCAAATCCAGTCCGAATTTGTTATGACCAACCGGATTAGGGCAATGGTTCACCAGGTAATACGCATACATATGACGAAGCGAATGAAAGCCGTAGCTCATGCCCGTAATTTTCTGTGCAGCTGAACGGAAGCGTTCGTAAACGGCCTGATAAGACGTCGCCATGGGGCCCCCGTCTCGAAGATTACGAAATAAAAATCTGTGCGCTACCGGACGGTGCCTACTCGCTTCTAGAGCACGCTGTTCTTGGTCATATAACCCTAAGTAATGCCAGAACATTGAAGCAAAGGGCTGGATCAAAAACGTATCAGGCTTAACCCGCCCCTTATGATCAAGCTTTTTGAGCTGATGCTCAGGGATGTATTGGATCAAAACATCTAGACGCGTGTCAGGATCAACAATAAATACCTTATTATTTTTCGGATTATCGGTATCGATATGAATGTCGTTCCACAACACTGTAAGCGCTTCCGAAATCCGGCAGCCGGATGCTGCTAGCAAGCTCCACAGCACCTTGTCGCGCAGACACGTAGCGCTTTCAATCAAATCCCTACACTTGTCAATTGGAAAGGTTTTTTCATCCCCTCCAAATTCATCAGTGCGCGCTACCGTCGAGGGCTTAGAAACCGGGCTCAGGTGTTTCTTTTTGATCCGTTTGGCGCCCCCTGCGATGCAGCCGGCCATCCAACTGTTCGCCCTGATAGCAGCCCTGACATTCCGAGGCGTCTCCATGTACCTGGTTGTAGTGAGCGGCATCATCGAGATAGCTATATCGGAGACGTAGCCACTGTCTTGCATTTGCAGTAAGGCTTCTCTCATCGCCTCACTAGCAGTGATGAAATTATTTACACCCGCAAAATGTACTGCAATAGAAGCGCCACCCAGTTCTCTGCTACCAAGCACCCTCGCAGCCTCTCTGGCTACGGATGATGTGCTATAAATACCGCTGACCAAGTAGCTCTCATAGCTATCTAATGCATCTCGCAGTTGCAATGCAGTGAGGCCACCACATTGAATACTGACTTGATGAATATAGTTCAGCATTTCACGCACCGCGTAACAATATGTACGTGTAGTTTTGAATGCTTTAACTTTTGCAAGTTGATACGCCCACTCATCAAAGAACTCCGTCATCGTATGATCAGGGCAAATGATTCGGAAGGTCGGAGTTCCATTGCGTGTCGTCTCAAACAGCTCGACATGGTTCATGCGCAAAGGGGCAAGCGCATTCAAAGGATCATATCCTTGTTTGAAACATCAACACGCACCTGAAGTCTTTCAGTTGATTTCGAATTCACTATACCATCCTGTTTAATTTCATCTTCTTCTAAGCTTTAGATCAGGCACTGGCATTCGACAGCGTATTTTTCACACAGGATGCCGACCATATAGTGCGTCACACCCCTCGAGAAAGGGCGGATCATTAACGTATCAACTGCGGAGTCAGGGCTGAAAGATCCTAAACTTTCCAACTAGCATCGTAACTTTATCGACCTAGCGCGCAGTCAATAAAATCCACTAACTTCCTGACGCAAATATACTCTGTTCAAAGTTGCAATCCTTCTGTGCAGTTTCAGTGATTACTGACGCTAAAGTGGCACGCATCCTGCCACACTAAGAACAGCTGATCAACAAGGTGCAACAAACTTTATTGCATCTTAGAGTATGCTCGTAGCATACCGATTCTAGATCGGCCGCATTGGTACCTTACATTCGATATCGACCTCCGCCGCTGTACCCCAAAGCAATTGCCCCAGAATGGCGGCCAAGGAGCTATCACGCTGTGACAGCGCCAATTAAAGATACAACCTGCTGAATGATCGCGTCCCCGCGTTGCTCCTCCACTGCTGGAAGGCTTCGAAAGCCTTGAGACCGTCGGACAATCGCCACCCTCACCTAACACTTACGACCTTAAGAGCATTCCCCCAGGCGCAAGAGCCTTACAGTTGAGCGCGGGGCAAGGCGTGGAGACGACCAGAACGCCGAGACGCTGAAGAAGATGGGGAGCTATGGGGCTAGCTGAATCGTTCAGCATTGAGTAAGCAAGCCAGCTTTCGATCATGATGACCAAGGGTGAGCTATAGACTCGGAGGGTTCGCAGCACAGACCTTCCCGGCCAGGTGAGGTATCACGTTCGCACAACATTGGCACGCGCCTATAAACGATTAGCTTGCGAATGCCCGATGAGAGATCTCAGACATCCGCTGACTGAGCAGTTTTTATGATTTCCTAAGGATTAGGATGAGGACGCGCGCGCACATCGTAGGCGCCACCCGTCACCGCTGTGCGCAAGGAATGTAGGGGAGCGGATATCAGAGAGACGTCGGAAAGCTGCAATTGCTAGGATCTTTCTCTCTGAGAACGGATCACGCGTCATAAGGCGCATCTAGGTTGTTGCGCCTTTATGAAGGTGTCGCAAGGGAGAGAAGCTCCTTACGAGAGATCGGTGCAAAAAGCCATAAAAAAAGGGCCTAGGATTAACCTAAGCCCTTGATTTTGTTGAGTTCGCGGCGGGAAACCAGGGATTCGAACCCTGGGAACGCTATTAACGTTCGCCGGTTTTCAAGACCGGTGCATTCAACCACTCTGCCAATTTCCCGTGTATTCCGATGACGCGATGAAGCGGTACTGCAAGGTGCAACTGGAGATAGCCTTAGATAAGAACCCTGGAGACGCTATTAACGTCCGCCGGTTTTCAAGACCGGTGCATTCAACCACTCTGCCAATTTCCCTTTTGCATCACAGGATTATAGTAGCCCATCCCGTGTCAGCGGGCGCCATAATACCCGAATGAAACACACTGTCAAACTCTTGCCATGGCTTGTTACAGAGCGTCTGTTATGATCCTTGCGACTGAATGTTTCAAAACTGAAGGAGTGTCGCCATGCGCGAACAGAATTACGCACTGAATGGTAACGCGCAGGCTGAGCAGCTTGAAGTCAGCCGCGTGTTGCGCAACACCTACGGCTTGCTCGCCCTTACCCTCGCGTTCAGCGGCGTAATGGCGTATGTGGCGCAGCAGATGCGCGTCGGCTACCCGAATATCTTTGTCGTGTTGATCGGTTTTTACGGTCTGTTCTTTCTGACCAACAAGCTGCGTGACTCGGCCTGGGGCCTGGTGTCGGCGTTTGCCCTGACCGGTTTCATGGGCTTTATCCTGGGCCCGATCCTCAACCGTTACCTCGGCATGGCCGGCGGTGCGGAAGTGGTCAGTTCGGCATTTGCCATGACTGCCCTTGTATTTGGTGGTCTGTCGGCCTACGTGCTGATCAGCCGTAAGGACATGAGCTTCCTGGGTGGCTTCATTACCGCAGGCTTCTTCGTGTTGCTGGCGGCAGTGGTTGCCGGCATGTTCTTCCAGATCAGCGGCTTGCAGTTGGCGATCAGCGCCGGTTTCGTGCTGTTCTCCTCCGTGTGCATCCTGTTCCAGACCAGCGCCATCATCCACGGCGGTGAGCGCAACTACATCATGGCGACCATCAGCCTGTATGTATCGATCTACAACCTGTTCATCAGCCTGCTGCAGATCTTCGGCATCATGAGCCGCGATGACTGATTGCTAACGCAATAAAAAATGCCCCGTATCGAAAGATACGGGGCATTTTTGTTTTACAGGATTGCTGACGCTCAGTACTGGTTGGGTTCCATTTCCAGATCGACCTTGAAACGCTCGGCAATATCACGCTGGATGCGCAGCGCCAGGTTGGCAATGTCATGCCCGGTGGCCGCGCCATAGTTGACCAGCACCAGCGCCTGCAGTTTATGCACGCCGGCATCGCCATCGCGAAAGCCTTTCCAGCCGGCTTTATCGATCAACCAGCCGGCGGCGAGCTTCATCTGCCCATCGGCCTGCGGGTAGGCCACCAGGTCCGGATACTGCGCTTTCAGCTCAGCCGCCAACACCTGGGACACCAGTGGGTTTTTGAAAAAGCTGCCGGCATTGCCCAGTTCTGCCGGGTCGGGCAGTTTTTCGCGGCGAATGCTGCAAATGGCACGGCTGACATCGCTCGGCGTCGCCTCAGTGATGCCCTGCCCGGCCAGGCGCTGCTGCACCGGGCCGTAGTCGAGCTTGAGGTGGCTGGCGCGGCTCAAGGCAAAACGCACGCGCAGAATCAGCCAGCGTCCGGTTTCGTGCTTGAACAGGCTGTCGCGGTAGGCAAAGTTGCATTCTTGCAGGCTGAAGTCGCGCAGCTCGCCGGTATGGCGATCCAGCGCGGTGAGGCCGGCAAACACGTCCTTGATCTCCACGCCGTAGGCGCCGATGTTCTGCATCGGCGCTGCACCGACGGTGCCGGGGATGAGGCTGAGGTTTTCCAGGCCGCAGAAGCCGTGTTCCAACGTCCACAGTACAAAAGGATGCCAGGCTTCGCCCGCTTCGGCCTCGACCACCACGTGCACGCCATCATCCTGCAGCACCCGAATGCCCTGGGTGGCCATGTGCAACACCAACGCCTGGATATCCTGGGTCAACAGCAGGTTGCTGCCACCGCCGACCACCAACAGCGGTAATGACTGCGCCGCCGCATAGGCCAGGGCTTCACGCACATCGGCGTCGCTGCGAGCCTCGGCAAACCACTGGGCGCGCACATCGATACCGAAGCTGTTGAATGGCTTGAGCGATACCTGCGCAAGCACCTGCAAGGTCATAACCGCCCCTTCAATTCGATCACCAATAAATCACAGGCCCGCTCGATCAGGTCCAGGACCCGCTCGAAGCCCTGCTCGCCTTCGTAGTAAGGGTCTGGCACTTCGTCCACTTCGGCGTCATAGCGGCGCAGGAACAAGTCCAGCTCGGCCTTGCCTTGACCTGGGTGCAACGCCTTGAGGTTGCGCAGGTTGCTGTGGTCCATGGCCAGGATCAGGTCATATCGAGCAAAGTCTGCACGGGAAACCTGCTGGGCACGCTGGGCCGACAGGTCGTAACCGCGTACCAGCGCCGCGCGCTGGCTGCGCTGATCCGGCGGGTTGCCGACATGCCAGTCACCCGTGCCGGCAGACGCCACTTCAACCTGGCCGGCCAACCCCGCTTCGTGCAATTTATGGCGCAACACACCTTCGGCGGTGGGCGAGCGGCAGATATTGCCCAGGCAGACGAACAGAACCTCCATCAGGCCCCCAGCAGGCGGCGGACGCGCTCGAGGTCTTCCTGGGTGTCGACACCGGCCGGCGGCGCTTCCAGCGCGTCGCCCACGTGGATGCGCACGCCGTGCCACAGGGCACGCAGCTGCTCCAGGGACTCGGTATTTTCCAGCCAGCACGGCCCCCAGCTGACAAAGTCATGCAGGAAACCGGCGCGGTAGGCATAGATGCCGATATGGCGACGGTACGGCACGCCCTCGGGCAAGACGTCGGGCTGTTTGGCGAACGCATCACGCGCCCACGGCAGGGTCGAGCGGCTGAAGGTCAGCGCAAGGCCATTGATATCGCTGACCACTTTGACCACGTTCGGGTTGAACAGGGTATCGATATCTTCGATCGGTTCGGCCAGGGTCGCCATGCGCGCTTCGCCATGGGCGGCCAGGTTGGCGGCGACCTGATCGATCACGCAGGGCGGGATCAGGGGTTCGTCACCTTGCACATTGACCACAATCGCGTCGGGCGCCAGCCCCAGTTGCGTGGCGACTTCGGCCAGGCGGTCGGTGCCGGAATTGTGGTCTTCACGGGTCAGCACCGCTTCGGCGCCGAAACCTTTGCAGGCCTCGATGATGCGCGGGTCATCGGTGGCAACCACCACGCGCTCGGCGCTGCTTTTGCAAGCCTGCTCCCACACCAGCTGGATCATCGGCTTGTTGCCGATCAGTTGCAGCGGCTTGCCCGGCAGGCGCGTGGAGGCGTAGCGCGAAGGAATGACAACGGTAAAGGCGGTGGTCATTTATCCAGGCGCTCATCGGTGGTCAGGGTACGGGCCTCGCTTTCCAGCATTACCGGGATGCCATCACGGATCGGGTAAGCCAGGCCGGCACCCTTGCTGATCAACTCGGTTTTGTCGGCGCTGAGCTTGAGCGGGCCTTTGCAGATTGGGCAAGCGAGGATGTCGAGCAGTTTGGTGTCCATGAGTATTTCCTGGAAAAAGCGGTTTAAGGCAAAAGTCGGGCGGGCAGCAGGCGCATCAATTGCGTGTCGAACCAGGCCACAAACGCCGGTGACGGCAGCGCATCCACTGCAAGGTACCACCAGTCGGGCTGGGCAAAGGCGCGGCACTTCACCGCGTCCTTTTCGGTCATCACCAACGGCAATGACGGTGTGAAATTCAACACCTCTGCGCTGTAGGGCGCATGGTCGGCAAACGCATGGGGAATCGGCTGCCAGTGTAGCGTTTCGAGGGTATTGAAGAAACGTTGCGGGTTACCGATACCCGCGACGGCATGGACCCGCTGGCCGGCGGCAAAATGCTCGACCGATTGGTGCTCCCCGGTTTTCAGGTTGATCAGCGCCGTGGGTTGCAGGCGAAAGGCAAACCCGTCCTCGCGATCGGCCCCGGCGCCGTTGTACAACAGCGCATCGACACTGTGCAGGCGCTCCACCGGTTCGCGCAAAGGCCCGGCAGGCAAGCAGCGGCGGTTGCCCAGGCCACGGGCGGCATCGATCAGCACCAGTTCCAGGTCGCGGGCCAGGCGGTAATGCTGCAGGCCATCGTCGGAAAGGATCAGGTCAAGGGGTTCACTGGCCAGCAAGGCTTTGACGGCGCGGCTGCGGTCTGGATCGATCATCAGGGGTACGCCGCAGCGCTGAACGATCAGCAACGGCTCATCGCCCGCCACTTCGGCGCTATGGCTGGCCTCGACCCGCCACGGCAACTGCGGCGGCTTGGCTCCATAGCCGCGGCTGACCACGCCGACCCGCAGGCCGCTGCGCCGGCAGTGTTCGATCAGCCACAGGATCAACGGCGTCTTGCCCGTGCCCCCAACGGTGATATTGCCCACCACCACCACAGGCACCGGCGATTGATAAATCTCACCCTCGCCCGCCAGGAAGCGCGCGCGTTTGCGCTGCACAACACGACGGTACAAGGATTCCAGCGGCCGCAGCAGCGCGAGTGCCGGATGGCCCTCGTACCACGCCTTGAGCAAACGATCGGACATGGCCATCAGGGCGGGCTCGCCGCCTCGACGGTGGTCATGCGCAGATGGCTGAAGCCCAGCTTGCCGGCGGCGTCCATGGCGGTGATCACGGCTTGATGCTGGGTTTTGCCGTCAGCGCTGATGGACAGCGGTATGTTGGTATCGCCGCCGGACTCTTTCTCCAGGGCGGCCATCAGGCTGGCAAGGTCATTTTTTTCGAGCAATTGGTTATTCACCGAAAACACCCCGTCGGCGCTGATCGCAATGTCCAGCTGCTTGGTTTGCTGGTCTTCGGCCGGTGAGCCACTGACTGCTTCGGGTAAATCGACCCGCAGCTGGGTTTCGCGGGTGAAGGTGGTCGTCACGACAAAAAACAGTAGCAGGATAAAGACCACGTCGATCAGCGACGCCAGGTTGATATCAACATTCTCCCGTTGCTTGCGGCGAAATTTCACGCTCGGCCCTCAACGAAATCGACATCACGATCGCCCTGCACCACTTCCACCAGCTTGATGGCTTCCTGTTCCATGCCGACCACCAGTTCATCGATGCGACGCTGCAGGAAGCGGTGGAAAAACACCGACGGAATACCGACCATCAGGCCCGCTGCCGTGGTGATCAAGGCCTTGGAAATACCACCGGCCAGGACGGCGGCGTTGGTGGTCATGCCCGAGCCCATGAACGAGCTGAAAATGTCGATCATGCCCAGCACCGTACCCAGCAGGCCAAGCAAAGGCGCCATGGCTGCGATGGTGCCGAGCGCATTGATATAGCGCTCCATTTCATGGATGACGCGGGCAGCGGCCTCTTCGATGCATTCTTTCATGATCTCGCGACCATGTTTGGAATTGGCGAGGCCCGCTGCAAGGATTTCACCCAGCGGCGAGTTGGCGCGCAACTCCTTGAGTTTTTCTTTATCCAGCTGCTTGTTCTTGATCCAGCCCCACACCTGCCCCAGCAGATGCTCGGGGGTTATGCGACTGGCGCGCAGGGTCCACAAACGTTCGGCAACGATGCCGAGTGCGGCGATGGAGCTCAAGATAATCGGCAACATCATCCAGCCGCCGGATTTGACCAATTCCCACACAGTGAATGTCCCCTCGAAAAAGTGCGCCACTTTACCATATAGGTTCACCCGCGTGGTTCGCAGGCGCCAGGCCCGCCTGTCGCAGGCCCGGCGGTTTGGTAAGCCTGTATTAGGGTAACGCTTCGCGCCAGAAGCGCCGTTGACTGCGCGCAACGACCGGTGCGCTGAAACCGCCCAGTTGCACACGCACCGCACCTTGCTCGGCGCTGTCGTAGACGCGGCTGCCCAGCGCCTGGTAACGCGCCGTCACTTGACGGTGAGGATGCCCGAAGGCGTTGCCACGACCACGGGAAATCAGCACCGACTTGGGCGCAAGCTCCTGTAAAAACGCCCAGGACGAGGAACTGCGGCTGCCATGGTGCGGCGCTTGCAGCCAATCGGTCGGCACCGCCAAGGGCGAAGCGAGAAAGGCGTTTTCGGCCGCCTCATCAATATCGCCCGTCAGTAGCAGCCGCTCGCCACGGGCCTGTACCTGCAAGACGCAGGATTTCGGATTGCTGCTGGTGGCGCCAGGCCATTGCCACAACTCGAATGACACGCCATCCCACTCCCAGCGCTCGCCACTGTTACAGGGTTGGGCCGCGAGAGAGGCCGTCAGCCCTTCGGTCTCTCCGCCGATAACCCGCCCGACGGGCAGCACACGGGCAACCGCTGCGGCACCGCCGGCATGGTCAGCGTGGGCGTGGCTGATGACCATCGCATCCAACGCCGCCACCCCAAGCTTTTGCAGGGATGGCAGCACCACGCGCGCGCCCAGGTCAACCGCCCCCGAGCGCGGGCCTGCGTCGTAGAGCATGGCGTGATGGCGCGTGCGCAGGATCACCGCCAGCCCCTGGCCGATATCCAATTGCACCACCTCCACCTGCCCGTGCGGAACCAAGGTCTTAGATGGAAAAACCGCCAACATCAGCATCGGCCAGCCGAGCAGCCGCAATGGCACGCCTTTGGGCAAGAGTAATAGCACCGCGCCCGCGACGCTGATCAACCAATAACCCAAAGGCACGTCGGCGGGCACCCACGCTGCGCGCAGCCCGGCCAGCAGCGCCAAGCCTGTGAACAGGCCATCCAATGCGCCACCCGCCAACCACAACACGCCCTCCCCTACCCACGGCACCGCCAACAGTGCGGTGCCCAGCAGTGCCAACGGCAGCACCACCAGGCTGATCCACGGCACGGCAAACAGATTGGCCACCGGCGCGCTGAGGCTGATGGGCAACCCCAGCACCAGCAACACCGGAAACAAACCTATGGCGATCAGCCATTGGGGACGGGTCCACGCCTGCCAGACGCTCCACGCGCCCAAACGCCCGCTGAACGCCAGCACCAGCACGGCCACGGCGGCAAACGACAACCAGAACCCCGGTTGCAAACTGGCCAGCGGTTCCAGCACCAGCACGGCATTGAACGCCAGTAACAACGGCCACCACACACCCAGGTGGCGAAACCGCAATCGCCACAGCAGCACCAACCCGACCATCACGCAGGCCCGTTGCACCGGCACACCGAAACCCGCCAGCAGGCCATACCCCAGCGCGGCAGTAAATGCCAGGCCGCAGGCCCATGGCAGCCAGGGCAAGGCGCGGGGCCAGCAGCCGTAGCGCGCCAGCCCGGCCACCAGCGCGTAGATCAAACCGGCCAGCAAGCCAATGTGCTGGCCGGAAATCACCAGCAGGTGCACCGTGCCGGTGTCCTGCAACACCCGCCAATCCTCGGTTGCCAACCCCGAGCCGTCGCCGAGCACCAAGGCCGCCAGCCCCGCCTCGCGGCCCTGAGCATCCACCGCCAGCAGGCGTTGGCGGACGCTGTCACGCCAGGCATGGCGAGCCGGCGCCAGGCGCTGGCCGTCTTTCACCGAACCGGTGGCGCCGATGCGCTGGGCCAGCAGCCAGGCCTCGTAGTCAAACCCCTGGAAATTGAGCAGGCCTGCCGGCCGCTTGAGCGTGACCGCCAGCCGCCAGCGCTCGCCACTGTTAACCGGCGGGCCGCCGTGCCAGGACAGCCGGATACGCTTGGGCAGCCGGGCCTTGCGTGACCGGCTGTCGGTCAATTCGAAGCGCACGCCGGTGCCGGTGGTTTGCGGTAACCCGATGACGCGCCCTTCAATCCAGCGAGTCTGACCGTCCAAATCCGGCCTTAGCCGGTCGTCCAACGCCCATTGCGCACTCATGCACGCCCAGCTCACGCCCAACAGCAAAAATGCCAGCGGATAAGTACGAAACGGCAGCAGCATCAAGGCTATTACCAGCATGGCCAGCAGCCAGGCGGTAGTTGGCAGTGCGGGTAAAAATCGCAGCGACAATAAGCCCATTCCGAACGCGAACATCCCTGTTCTCATGAATCATCCTTTTCCAGTGATCCACTAGTCTTAGTCGGATACTTCCCGCGGCCTCTGATGTTTTGTCACAAAGTCTGAATTTTCTGTTTATAGAATGCGGGCATACTTGCCCCTCGAACTGACCTGGACCCCTTATGCCCCGGCGCCTATTCAAACGGTACATGCCCGACCCCACGAGTATCCGGGAACATAAGTCCTTACGATTTCTCGGCACGTTGCTGCATGACCCCAACCTCTGGCACCTGAACCGCCATTCCGTCGCGCGCGCCATGGCAGTGGGCCTGTTCGCCGCGTTTATTCCGATTCCATTGCAGATGTTATTGGCGGCAGTGCTGGCGATCGCCGTGCGCGGCAATATGCCGATTGCTGTGAGCCTGGTATGGCTGACCAACCCAATCACCATGCCGGTGGTGTTCTTCTGCACCTACCTGACCGGCGCGTGGCTGATGAACACGCCGCCGCGCAGCCTGCCCGATAACCTGACCTGGGAGTGGATCAGCAGCCAGCTGGGCACGCTGTGGCAGCCGTTCCTGTTGGGTTCGGTGGTGTGCGGGTTGGTATTGGCCGCGCTGGCCTATTGCCTGACGATGGGCTACTGGCGCTGGTGGGTCGCGCATCAGTGGAAGAAGCGCAAACAACGACGTGGCTGACGGTTAGCGCGCCGGCAGCCGCAGGTGCACGCACAAACCCTGCGCGGTGTTTTGCGCCCACAACGTCCCGCCCTGGCGCTGTACGGCATTGCGGGCGATGCTCAAGCCCAGACCAAAACCGCCATCACCCGGCCGAGAGCCTTCGAGGCGGGTGAACGGCGCAAAGATACGTTCCAAGTCCTGCTCATCAATACCGCCGCCCTGGTCTTGCAGCCAGATATGCCACTCATCGCCCTCGCGGCAGCCATCCAGTGTCACCCGCCCCTGGGCGGGCGAATGCCGGATGGCATTGCGCAGGATATTTTCCAGGGCCTGGGCCAGCGCATTCAGGTTGCCGCGCACCCAGCAGTCGGCGGGTAACAGGCACGGCAAACGCGCTGCTGGCCAATCACTTTCATAACAGGCGTTTTCCCGCAGCATGTCCCACAAGGCCAGAAGCTGGATGGCTTCCTCGGGTAACGGCGTTCGCTCGCTGTCCAGCCAGGCCAGTTGCAGGCTGTCTTCCACCAGGCGCTGCATGGCGTCGATCTCGCGGCCCAGGCGCTCGCGCAACTGCGCTAGATCCTGCTCACTGTCACAGGCCACGCGCAAGCGGCTCAACGGCGTGCGCAATTCATGGGACATGTCCCGCAATAACTGCTGCTGCAACTCCACCGTGCCCTGCAAACGCTCGGACATGTGGTCGAAGGCGCGGCCCAGCTCCCCCAATTCATCCTGGCGGCTGGTGGCCTCGCGGGACATGCGCGTATTCAATTGATCGGCGCGCCAGGCGTTGGCCTGCTCGCGCAACTGGTTCAAAGGCATGATCAGCAGCCGATAAAGCCCCACGCACAGCAGCAAGGTAAACAGGCCGGGGATCACGCCGTTGGTCACCACGCGCCACAACACCTGATAGCGCCCCGGCATAAAGCGCTGGGGCAACTCGATCACCAGCGAGCCGGCGCCAGGGTCGACCGGGAATGGGATTTTCACCCAGGGCAGGCCTTTGACGTGCCGGCTGACCGGCCACTCCAGCCCGCGCAGAAAGGTCAGGCGCTGGCTTTCCTTGTCGCTCAGCGGCATGTTGCTCAGCGACTGCAAGTCGTTGCCGATCACCCCGATCCAGGTGGATTCGCGCGTGCCCATGAGTTGCAACCAGGCGTCCACGCCAGCACTGCCCTGGGTACTCCAGGCCAATTCCGCGCCTGCGGCATAGCCGCGCAGAATCTCGCGGGACTCCTCGGCCACATAGGCGCTCTGCTCTTCCATGTAGCGGCCCCAGGACCAACTGAGCCAGATCATCAGCAAACAGAAGGCGATCAGCAGGCAGGCGAGCTTCCAGAATAACGAGTGCCGGCCGGGCAGCCGCTCAAAGCCCTTCATCATGACCGCTCAGCACATAACCCTTGCCCCACACCGTGCGCACTTCGCGCTCGCCGTAGCCGATGGCCTTGAGTTTGCGGCGGATCTGGCTGATATGCATGTCCAGGCTGCGGTCGTGGGGCGCATAACCGCGCTGCAACACATGCTGGTAAAGGAAGGCTTTGCTGAGCACTTCATCGGCGCTACGGTGCAAGGTCTCGAGCAGGCGGTACTCGCTGCGCGTCAGCCCGGCCGAGTGTTCTTGAAAGAACACGTCGTACAGTTCATCGTCAAAACGCAGGCTGCGTGCATCGTCGCGTGCCGGTAAACGCAGCGGCAACGGCCGCCGGTCCAGGGCCACGCGGCGCAGGATGGCTTCGATGCGCACGCGCAGTTCGACCATGCTGAACGGCTTGGGCAGGTAATCGTCCGCGCCCAGGCGAAAACCGCTGATGCGATCGGCTTCGGCGCCCAGCGCAGACATGAGGATGACCGGCGTCGCATGGTGCTGGCGCAAATGGGTAAGAATCGACAAACCGTCCATGCCCGGCAGCAGGATGTCCATCAACACCACGTCGAACGCCTGGTCACGTGCCATCTGCAGGCCCTGTTGGCCGTTCTGGCACCAGGTGACCTGGAAGCCGCAGCGGCCCAGGTGCTCATGCACATAGGCGCCCAATACCGGGTCGTCTTCAATGGTCAGGATACTGGGTAGGCCAACTGCGGGATTCATTAGCGTCTGCAAGTCATTCTCAATGACTGATTATTCAAGATTAAACGGTGACAGGCAATCGCCACCCGGCTGCCGATGGCGCAAAAATTGCGCTAGGAAATTAACGTCGGAGATTGACCCGATCATTAATTTGCGAGGTTCCACACCGCGCAAATGGCTACACTGCGCAGGTGGCGTGGGCCGGATGCCCGCGCAGCTCATCGAAAACAGTGTGGTAGCAGGAGAGTGGCGTGCTTAGAAGAATGGGGATAAAAGGCCGCGTACTGTTGCTGACCTTATTACCGACCAGCCTGATGGCCCTGTTGTTGGGGGGCTATTTCACCTGGATGCAGCTGTCGGAGTTGCAGACCCAATTGCTGCAACGCGGCGAAATGATCGCCGAGCAGTTGGCGCCGCTGGTGGCCCCGGCGTTGAGCAGCAAGAACACCGACCTGCTCGAACGCATCGCCACCCAGTCGCTGGAGCAGCCGGATGTGCGCGCGGTGTCGTTCCTCGCACCGGACCGCTCGTCCCTGGCCCACGCCGGCCCGACCATGCTTAACCTCGCGCCGGTCGGCAACAGTTCGCACCTGCTGCAGCGCAGCGGCAATGACGCCACGCGCTACCTGCTGCCGGTGTTTGGCCGCCATCGCAACCTCGCTGGCGAATTGATCCCTGACGAGTCCGACCGCCTGCTGGGTTGGGTCGAAGTGGAGCTGTCGCACAATGGCATGTTGCTGCGCGGTTATCGCAGCCTGTTTGCCAGCCTGCTGCTGATCGCCATCGGCCTGATCTGCACGGCTGCCCTGGCATTGCGCATCAGCCGCACGATCAACTCGCCCATCGGCCAGATCAAGCAAGCCGTGGCCCAACTCAAGGACGGCAACCTCGAAACCCGCCTGCCACCCTTGGGCAGCCAGGAACTGGACCAATTGGCCTCGGGCATCAACCGCATGGCCGAAACCCTGCAAAATGCCCAGGAAGAGCTGCAACACAGCATCGATCAGGCCACCGAAGACGTGCGCCAGAACCTGGAAACCATCGAGATCCAGAACATCGAGCTGGACCTGGCGCGCAAGGAGGCCCTGGAGGCCAGCCGGATCAAGTCGGAGTTCCTGGCCAACATGAGCCATGAAATCCGCACGCCGCTCAACGGCATCCTGGGTTTCACTCACCTGCTGCAAAAAAGCGAGCTGTCGCCGCGCCAGCTGGATTACCTGGGCACCATCGAAAAATCCGCCGACAACCTGCTGGGCATCATCAACGAGATCCTCGACTTCTCGAAAATCGAAGCCGGCAAGCTGGTCCTCGACAGTGTGCCCTTCAACCTGCGCGACCTGCTGCAAGACACCCTGACCATCCTCGCCCCCGCCGCCCATGCCAAACAGCTCGAGCTGGTGAGCCTGGTGTACCGCGACACGCCGCTGGCGCTGGTGGGCGACCCGTTGCGGCTCAAGCAGATCCTCACCAACCTGATCAGCAATGCGATCAAGTTCACCCGCGAAGGCACTATCGTTGCCCGCGCGATGGTCGAGGACGAACAGGAAGACAGCGTGCAACTGCGCATCAGTGTGCAAGACACCGGCATAGGCCTGTCGAACCAGGACGTGCGTGCGCTGTTCCAGGCGTTCAGCCAGGCCGACAACTCGCTGTCGCGCCAACCCGGCGGCACCGGCCTGGGCCTGGTGATTTCCAAACGGCTGATCGAGCAGATGGGCGGCGAGATCGGCGTCGACAGCACACCGGGCGAAGGCTCGGAGTTCTGGATCAGCCTGAGCCTGCCCAAGACCCGCGACGACGCCGAAGACCTGCCCTGCGCGCCGCTGCTCGGGCGTCGTGTGGCCGTGCTGGAAAACCACGAGCTGGCGCGCCAGGCCTTGCAACACCAACTGGAAGATTGCGGCCTGCAAGTGACACCGTTCAATACCCTGGAAAGCCTCACCAACGGCATCACCAGCGCGCACCAGACCGAACAGGCCATTGACCTGGCGGTGCTCGGGGTCACCGCCAATGATATTCCGCCCGAACGCCTCAACCAGCATCTATGGGACCTGGAACACCTGGGCTGCAAGGTGCTGGTGCTGTGCCCGACCACCGAACAGATGCTGTTCAACCAATCGGTGCCCAACCCCAACAGCCAGTTGCAGGCCAAACCTGCGTGCACGCGCAAACTGCGCCGCGCACTGGCCGATTTGATCAGCCCGCGCCCATTGCGCAGCGAACCCGGCGAACCGCTGTCCAGCCGGGCACCGCGCGTACTCTGCGTGGACGACAACCCGGCCAACCTGTTGCTGGTGCAAACGTTGCTCGAAGACATGGGCGCCAAGGTGCATGCGGTCGAAAGCGGTTACGCGGCCATCGACGCGGTAAAGCAGGAAACCTTCGATCTGGTGCTGATGGACGTACAAATGCCCGGCATGGACGGGCGCCAAAGCACCGAGGCGATCCGCCAGTGGGAAAGCGAGCGGCACGGCACGCCGCTGCCGGTGGTCGCGCTCACCGCTCACGCCATGGCCAACGAAAAACGCGCACTGCTGCAAAGCGGTATGGACGACTACCTGACCAAACCCATCAGCGAGCGGCAGTTGGCCCAAGTGGTGCTGAAGTGGACCGGCCTGGCCCTGCGCAATCAAGGACCGGAGCGCGCGACTGACGGTTTGGCACCCGGCGTGCAACTGCTGGTACTCGATCATGAGGAAGGCCTGCGCCTGGCGGCCAACAAAGCCGACCTGGCCGCCGACATGCTTGCGATGCTGCTGGCTTCGCTGGAAGCCGATCGCCTGGCGATCACCGCCGCCCGTGAAGCCAAAGACAACAATGCCCTGATCGAACGCGTGCACCGCCTGCATGGCGCCACCCGCTACTGCGGCGTGCCGCAATTGCGCGCCGCCTGCCAGCGCGCGGAAACCTTGCTCAAGCAAGACGACGCCAAGGCCGTTGCCGCGCTGGATGAACTGGACATGGCGATTGCGCGGCTGGCCAGTGAAGCGCGGGTCAGCGCCTGAATCCCATTTATTGGAGTGCGGGCTTTTGTGGGAGCGGGCTTGCTCGCGAAAGCGGTGTATCAGCCGCCAGATGAGCTGACTGAACCACCGCTTTCGCGAGCAAGCCCGCTCCCACAGGGGTAACGTGTCCAGATCTAAGATTGCAGGGAGCATTTTTAATGCGCGTCATTCTTTTCAGCAGCCAGACCTACGACCGCGACAGTTTTCTCGGCGAGCCGCTGCCGGCAGGTGTCGAGCTGCAATTCCAGCCGGCCCGCCTGAACCTCGACACCGTGGCCCTGGCCGAACACCACGAAGTGGTCTGCGCGTTTATCAACGACGACCTGAGCGCGCCCGTGCTAGAGCAGTTAGCCGCCGGCGGCACGCGCTTGATTGCCTTGCGCTCGGCCGGTTACAACCATGTCGACCTGGCCGCCGCCCAGCGCCTGGGCCTGAGTATCGTGCGCGTACCGGCCTACTCGCCCCACGCGGTGGCAGAGCATGCCGTCGCGCTGATCCTGGCCCTCAACCGTCGCCTGCACCGCGCCTACAACCGTACCCGCGATGGCGATTTCAGCCTGCACGGGCTCACCGGTTTCGATCTGGTCGGCAAAACTGTCGGTGTGGTCGGCACCGGGCAGATCGGCGCCACCTTTGCCAGGATCATGGCCGGGTTCGGCTGCCAGTTGCTCGCCTGCGACCCCTTCCCCAATCCGCAGGTCCAGGCCCTGGGTGCCCGCTATGTAGACCTGCCAGAGCTATTGGCCCAGGCACAGATCATCAGCCTGCACTGCCCGCTGACCGCCGACAGCAAACACCTGATCAACGCCCGTTCCCTGGCACAGATGCAGCCTGGCGCCATGCTGATCAACACCGGACGCGGTGGCCTGGTGGATACGCCTGCGCTGATCGAAGCCCTCAAGAACGGCCAACTCGGCTACCTGGGCCTGGATGTGTATGAGGAAGAAGCTCAGCTGTTTTTCGAGGATCGCTCCGACCTGCCGCTGCAAGACGACGTACTCGCACGCCTGCTGACCTTCCCTAACGTGATCATCACCGCCCACCAGGCGTTCCTGACCCGTGAAGCGCTGGCGGCAATCGCAGCCACCACGCTGGCCAACATTGCCGCGTGGGCCGATGGCCAGCCGCAGAACCTGGTGCAAGGTTGATCAGCGGTCACATACCAGGCCCATGATAGGCCGGCACCCGTGATAGGATGCCGCGCCTATTTGGAGGATCCATGGCCGAACACGATTTCCGCTTCAGCTTGCTGAGCCCGCAACACACCCTGATCGAATGCCGCGCCCTGGTGCCGGGCCGTTATCAGGTCACCGGCAACGGTGGTTCGATCAAGCATGGCGACGTCTTGATCGTCACCCTGCGCGGCAGTAAAACCCTGTCGATGCGCCTGACCGTCGAAGGTGACGCGCGCTATTCCATCCGCCCGGCGGGCCAGTGGGTCGCGATGGCCCTGGGGCCGAAATTCGGCGAGCTGGAAATCCACACCTGGAAGGTCAACTGCGACAGCTGCGACAGCGTGCTGGAGTTTGAATTCGCCGTGGAAACCAAGCTGACCAAAGAGCCACTACCACCGGCCGCCAATGCGCGCATCAAGGAGCTGGGCTGGGCCAGCGAAGGCGACAAGCACCGTTGCCCGAAATGCCAGCAGGCTGCGCAATGAAAGGCCTGCTGCTCGCCGCCCTCGGTGTGGCCCTGACGGGCTGCGCCGCTGACGCGGTCAAGCTCAAGCAAGACCACAGCTACGTGGTGGAGTGGATTGGTGAGCGGCCATTGATGGATTACGCGCACCTGACCGTCACTCTCGGCGCCGATGGCCGCGCCTACGGCAATGGCGGCTGCAACCACTGGTTTGCGCCGTACACCGTCGAAGGCCGGACACTCAGTTTCGGCAAGATCGGCAGCACCCGCAAACTCTGCGCCGAAGCCTTGATGGAGCAGGAACAGCGCTTCTTCCAGGCCCTGCAAGGCGTGCAGCGCTGGGATATCTCACCGATCGAGCAGACCCGGTTCTGGCCGGCTGAAGGCAAGCCGATTCGCCTGTGGCTGGAAGAAGGCTGATACCAGGAGCCTAAAGATGGGTGAGCTCTAAATGTGGGAGGGGGCTTGCTCCCGAAGGCGGTGGGTCAGCCAATATATATGCTGACTGACACACTGCTTTCGGGAGCAAGCCCCCTCCCACATTGGATTGGGGGCAACTCTCTAACCACGCAAGGCTTTGAGTTTGGCCAACACACCTTCCGCCGTCTGCTCACCCATCAACTGTTCACGCACCTTGCCCTTGTCATCAATGATGTAGGTCACCGGCAGCGCCTCGCTGCGCGGAATATCGAAAATCTCTTCCGGGTTCTGCGCCAGCACCGTGAACTTGATCCCCAGCTTCTCGCTGGCGGCCTTGAGTTCTTCACCCTGTACATTGTCGAAATTGACCCCGAACACGCCCACATTCTGGCCTTTCAGCTGTTCGGCCAAGGCATTCAGTTCCGGAATTTCCGTGCGGCACGGGCCACACCATTCGGCCCAGTAGTTGACCACCACCCATTGTTTGTCCAGGCGTTCGGCCGCCACTTTCCTGCCATATTGGTCAACGCCGTAATCGTTACCGCAGCCGCTGAGCAGCAGGGTTGTGATGATCGCCAATGCACCGATCAGTCGCCTAGTCATGGGGTAATCCTTCGCAAAAAAATGAACGTTGGCTGCGACCTATCGCCTCTTACGGTTTAAGGACGGGTCGCCGCGCAGGTAGAATACCCGCCACCTTACGCAAGATGCGACCCGCACATGACCGATCTGACGCTTTATCACAACCCGCGCTGCTCGAAATCGCGCGGTGCGCTCGAGCTGCTGGAAGCCCGCGGCCTGACCCCGACCGTGGTGCGCTACCTCGAAACCCCGCTGGACGCCGCGCAACTCAAGGCCTTGCTCGGCAAGCTGAACATCAGCGCGCGCCAATTGCTGCGCACCGGCGAAGATGAATACAAAACCCTCAACCTGGCCGACGCCAGCCTCAGCGAAGCGCAGTTGATTGCCGCGATTGCCGAGCACCCGAAGCTGATGGAACGCCCGATCCTGGCAACCGCCGACAAAGCCATCATCGGCCGCCCACCGGAAAACGTGCTGGAGTTGCTGCCGTGACCGCGCCCTATGTGCTGGTGCTGTATTACAGCCGCAATGGCTCGGTCAGCGAAATGGCTCGGCAGATTGCCCGCGGCATCGAGCAAGGCGGCCTCGAAGCCCGCCTGCGCACCGTACCGGCGATTTCCACCGAGTGTGAAGCCGTGGCGCCGAGCATTCCGGACGAGGGCGCGTTGTATGCCAGCCTGGATGATCTGAAGAATTGCTCCGGCCTGGCCCTGGGCAGCCCGACGCGCTTTGGCAACATGGCCGCGCCGCTCAAGTACTTCCTCGATGGCACCAGCAACCTGTGGCTCACCGGCGCACTCGTGGGCAAACCGGCTGGCGTGTTCACCTCCACCGCCAGCCTGCACGGCGGCCAGGAAACCACGCTGATGTCGATGCTGCTGCCGCTGCTGCACCACGGCATGCTGATCACCGGCCTGCCCTACAGCGAACAGGCCTTGCTCGACACCCAGGGCGGCGGCACGCCGTATGGCGCCAGCCATCATTCCGGGCCGGACGGCAAACGCATGCTCGATCAGCACGAAATCACCCTGTGCCGCGCCCTCGGCCTGCGCCTGGCCACCACCGCCACGCTGCTGGAGAACGGCCGTGGCCAGAAAGCCTAAGGTCCTGCCGCCCCAGGCGTGGCTGGAACCACGGGTCAAGGCGGCACGCGTGCTGAGCTTGTTGGCTTTTCTAGGGCTGGTGGGTTTGCTGTGCGTGTATTACCTGTTCATCGCCGACCTGCACGGTGCGCGCCCGTGGGTGATCCTGCTGATCGAGCTGGTGCCCCTGCTGGTGCTGGCGCCGGGGATGCTGCTGGGCAGCGCGCGCGGGCATTCGTGGATGTGCTTTGTGGTGAACCTGTATTTCATCAAGGGCGCACTGGCGGCGTATGACCCGAACCGCCAGTGGTTCGGGGTGCTGGAGATGCTGGCGAGTCTGGCAGTGTTTTGTACCGCGCTGTTGTATGTGCGGTGGCGGCATCAGTTGAATCGGCGGTTGGCGCAAGTCTGATAGGAATTTGGCGCCGGACAGTCAGTCTTCGCGAGCAAGCCCGCTCCCACATTTATCCGCGTACATCCTTTGGAATGCGGCCGAATGTGGGAGCGGGCTTGCTCGCGAAGGCATCAACGCGGTCTCAATGATTCACCGTGTAAGCCAGCATCATCGACAGCTGGCACATCGGCCGCCCACTCTCGGCATGCCATTGGTTAAACGCGCCCTGCACCGTCGCCAAGTCCCGCAGGCTGGTCGGCGCCTTGTCGACGATCTTCTGTGCATTCAAGGCCGCCACCACGTCATCGCTCGGCACAAACGTATCCTTGCCCACCATGCGCAAAAAGCGCGGCGCCGACAGCCCGCCCAACTGGTGCCCGTGCTTGCTCAGGTACTTCCACAAGCTGACGATATCGGTCACCGGCCAGTCGGCGACAAACGCGCCGAAGCTGCCCTTTTCCTGCTCGATGTCCAGGATCATCTGCGCATTGCGCGGCACACTTTTGAGCTTGCCCAGGTGGCGAATGATGCGCGTGTCCTGCATCAGGCGCTCCAGGTGCTCGGCGCCCATCAGCACGACTTTTTCCGGGTCGAAGCCGAAGAACACCTGCTCGAACGCCGGCCATTTGGCATCCACCACGCTGTGCTTCAAGCCGGCGCGAAATACGCGCAGCGCCAGGGTCGACAGGTAGCGGTCATCACTGATCTTGCGCAATTGCGCCGGGGTCTTGGGTACAGGCAGGTGGGCTTCCAGCTCGGCCGCTGAACCAAAGCGGTTCAGACAATATTCGTGCAGCCACTTGTAATCGCGCATGCCCTCTCCTGGCAGTTGAATGGAAAACGGCGCCCGTAAGCGCCGTCTTTCAGAGCGTTGAAACGTCTTAGAGGTTCACCACATTGACGAAGCGCGACGCGGCGCTTTCGTCGATTTTCAGGCTGGTGAAATCGAACAGGTTGCGGTCGGCCAGCTGCGATGGCTGCACATTCTGCAAGCTGCGGAAGATGCTCTCGGTGCGGCCCGGGGTCTTGCGCTCCCAGTCCACCAACATCTCCTTGACCACCTGGCGCTGCAGGTTTTCCTGGGAGCCGCACAGGTTGCACGGGATGATCGGGAATTGCTTGAAGTCGGAGTAAGCCTGGATGTCCTTCTCGTTGCAATACGCCAGCGGGCGGATCACCACGTTGCGGCCGTCATCGGCACGCAGCTTGGGCGGCATGGCCTTGAGCGAGCCGTTGAAGAACATATTGAGGAAGAAGGTCTCAACGATGTCGTCACGGTGGTGCCCCAGGGCCATCTTGGTCGCGCCGATCTCATCGGCAAAGGTGTAAAGCGTGCCACGACGCAGGCGTGAGCACAGCGAGCAGGTGGTCTTGCCCTCCGGGATCAGCTCCTTGACCACCGAGTAGGTGTCTTTCTCAACGATGTGGTACTCCACGCCCAGCGCTTTGAGATAGGCCGGCAGCACGTGCTCCGGGAAGCCCGGTTGTTTCTGGTCCATGTTGACGGCGACGATCTCGAACCGGATCGGCGCGACCTTTTGCAGGTGCAGCAGCACGTCGAGCAGGGTGTAGCTGTCTTTGCCGCCGGAGAGGCAGACCATGACTTTGTCGCCGTCCTGGATCATGTTGAAATCGGCGACCGCTTCCCCGGCCAGGCGACGCAGGCGTTTTTGCAGTTTGTTCTGGTTGACCGTAAGAGTGCCCATGGCGCTTGGATCCGCTAGAGGTGTGTGACGAAAAGCCGGGCATTTTACCGCTAAGGCTGGCCGAGATCCAATGTGGGAGCGGGCTTGCTCGCGAAGGCGCTGTACCTGTGATGAATGTATCAACTGACACGACGCTTTCGCGAGCAAGCCCGCTCCCACATTTCCAATCGCGCCTTGCCTGACAGACCTCACCGCGATTAGCGCCCATGTTTACAGCGCAATTTGCTCTAAAGCCCTACAGTTTTTCCGGTCATCACTTCCTATACTGCGACGTAAGGTCGCACAACTATCCAGGACCTTATGTGGCCATTTGGCCCGTGGGCGCTCCGATGGGGGGCGATGGTAATAACGACAGGAGTGACTGGCATGATCCATCACGTCGTGGGGCTGTTTACCCATCCCGACCAGGAATGGCGGGAAATTCGTGGCGATAAGGAAGAAAGTATCGGCCACATGTACCTCACTCACACTTTGATTCTCGCGGCGATCCCTGCCGTCTCGGCTTTTATCGGCACCACCCGGGTCGGCTGGGTCATCGGCAATCGCGCCCCGGTCATGTTGACCCAGGAAAGTGCGCTGTGGATGACCCTCATGTCCTACGCGGCGATGCTCGGCGGCGTGGCGGTGATGGGCGCTTTCATCCATTGGATGGCCCGCACCTACGACGCCAGCCCCAGCATGGCGCGCTGCGTCGCGTTCGCCACCTACACCGCGACCCCGCTGTTTATCGGCGGGCTCGCGGCGCTCTATCCGCATATGTGGCTGGGGATGGTCGTGGGCACGGCGGCTATCTGTTACACGGTGTACTTGCTGTATGTGGGCCTGCCGACGTTTATGAACATCGACCCGGACGAGGGCTTCCTGTTTTCCAGCTCGGTACTGGCCGTGGGCCTGGTGGTACTGGTGGCAATCATGGCGTTTACCGTGATCGTCTGGGGGCTGGGCGTAGGCCCGATTTACACCAACTAAGCGGATCAACCGCAGGCAAAGCCACCGCAAGGTGGCTTTGTGCGTTATGCATGACCATTCGGCGCCTGACAGATTCGGAAACACCTGCTTTTGCGGCATACTGGACGTCTCTGGAGATATGGTCAGCATGCCCGAGCAACTCAATACCCGCGTCGAAGATTGTTTCCTACAAGCCGAATCCTTTTTTAAACGAAGCTTCAAACGCCCCCAGGTCAGCCTCAAGCTGCGGGGCCAGAAGGCCGGTGTCGCGCATTTGCACGAGAACCTGCTGCGTTTCAACCCACAGTTGTACCGCGAAAACAGCCAACACTTCCTCAAGCAGACCGTGGCCCATGAAGTCGCGCACCTGATCGCCCACCAATTGTTTGGCGAGCGCATCCAACCCCATGGCGAGGAATGGCAACTGATCATGCGCGGGGTGTACGAACTGCCGCCGGATCGTTGCCACACCTATGAGATCAAGCGCCGCCAGGTGACCCGGTATATCTACCGTTGCCCGTGTGCCGACAGCGATTTCCCGTTTTCGGCCCAGAGGCATGGGCTGGTGAATCAGGGGCGGCGGTATTTGTGCAGGCGGTGTCGGCACACTTTGGTGTACACAGGGGAAACTCGGGTGGAGTGAGGGCTTGTCGGGTCGCCGCATCGCTGCGATGACGCCAGATCAGTCACCCAACAACCTTGGCCCGCCGCAACTCGTCTATCCGCTGGGCACTCAACCCCAACTCAGCCAGCACTTCATCACTGTGCGCCCCCACCGCCGCACCAATATGCCGAGGCGCCGGCAACCCCTCGGAAAACTTCAACGGGCAGGCCAGTTGCGTCTGGGTCGAGCCATCACCCCGTGGCACCTGGCTGACCAGCTCCCGCGCCTTCAACTGTGGATGATCCAGCGCTTCACTCAGCCTCAGCACCGGCTCGACACACGCATCCACTCCGGCGAACAACTCACACAGCTCCTCGAAGCTGCGCTTCTCAAACTCGACCTGCAACGCCAGCTTCAGGGCTTTTTGCTGGTCGGGTTTGAGGCTTTGCATGGCCAGTTCCGGCCTTCCCAGCGCGTCGCACAATTGCCGCATAAACGCCGGTTCCAGGCTGCCCACCGACATCCAGCGCCCATCACGCGTGCGGTAATAATCATAGAAACTGCCGCCGTTGAGTACATGGTTCTCCCAATCAGGCTCGACCCCGCAGGCCAGGTAGCCCGCACCGGCCATGGCATTCAGGCTGAACGAGCAGTCGGTCATGCTCACATCCAGGTATTGGCCGACGCCACTGTACTGGCGGGCAATCACGGCGGCGAGCAACCCCACTACCGCGTGCAGCGACCCACCGCCGACATCCGCCAATTGCACACCCAGCGGCACCGGCCCGCTGTCCCGGCGACCGGTGTAACTGGCCACGCCGGCCAACGCGAGGTAGTTGATATCGTGCCCGGCGCGGTCTTTATAAGGCCCGGTCTGACCGTAACCGGTGATCGACACATAAATCAGCCTGGGGTTGAGCGCTTTCAGCGCCTCATAACCCAGGCCGAGGCGCTCCATCACCCCGGGCCGGAATTGCTCGAGGACAATATCGTAGTCCTTGACCAGCTCACGCACGATCTGCAGCGCTTCTGCCTGCTTGAGGTCCAGTGCCAGGCTGCGCTTGTTGCGATTGAGATACGCATGGCTCGCCGAGGTCCCCTGATCATGGGGCGGCAGCACACGCAGCAGGTCCATGCGCGTGGGCGATTCGATACGCAGCACCTCGGCGCCCATGTCCGCCAGCAACAAGGATGCGAACGGGCCAGGCAGCAAGGTGGAAAAATCCAGCACTTTGAGGGACGCCAAGGGACCTGACATGGGGACTCCTTTTTCTTCTTCGAATGGCCACAGCGTAGGCCGGGTCCGGCCCGACCGGCAATCGTCAGAACAATCACCGAGAGTGACCGTTTTGATCACGGCGGGCTTTTTCGCGGCGGCGGCTTTATCATTGGCCCAGGTTTGCTTGCAGAGTGTTCCATGAAGTTTGCGATTGCAGTATTTTCCGCCGCCCATGCGCCCTCCTCGCGCCGCGCCTTGCTGTTCGCCCAGGCAGCGCTGGCCGGTGGGCATGAGATTGTGCGGCTGTTTTTTTATCAGGACGGCGTGTACAGCGCTGCCAATAACATCGTTGCGCCCCAGGATGAGCAAGACATTGCCCGCCAGTGGCGTGAGTTTGTCAGCCAGCATCAACTCGACGGCGTGGTGTGCATCGCCGCCGCCTTGCGCCGTGGCGTACTCAATACTGAGGAAGCCACGCGTTACCAACGCAGCGCGGTGAACCTTGACGCGCCGTGGGCGTTGTCGGGCCTGGGGCAATTGCATGACGCGATCCAGGCTGCCGACCGCCTGATCTGTTTTGGAGGGCCGTGAGATGGCCAAGTCTTTATTGGTGATCAGCCGCCAGGCCCCGTGGTCCGGGCCGAGTGCGCGGGAAGCGCTGGATATCGTATTGGCCGGTGGCGCCTTTGATCTGCCGATGGGTCTGCTGTTTATGGACGATGGCGTGTTCCAGTTGGCAACGCATCAGGACGCCAAGGCTGTACAGCAAAAAGACCTGAGCGCCAACCTGCAGGCGTTGGGCCTGTTCGGCATTGATGAGGTGTTTGCCTGCAGCCACAGCCTTACCGAGCGCAGCCTCGTGACACCTGCCGGCGCGCAGGCGCTGGACAGCGCCGCGATCGCCCAATTGATTGACCGTTATGACCAGGTGATGACCCTCTGATGTCGACTTTGCACGTGGTATCTCACTCCCCGTTTACCGATAGCCGCCTGGCCAGTTGCCTGCGCGTGTGCGGTGCCGAGGACGCCATCCTGCTGTGTGGCGACGGCGCCTACGGCCTGCACAACGCAGCCCTGCAAACCCGTGGCGTGAAGGTCTTTGTCCTGGCCGAAGACATGCAGGCACGCAACCTGCCCCTGCCGGACTGGGCCGACAGCGTCGACTATCCAGGTTTCGTGCAGCTGTCGATCGACTACGACAAGGTCAACACCTGGCTATGAACACCCTGACCGTAGGCGAACGCACGCTTGAGCTGGACAAGGACGGCTATCTCGTCGACCTGAATGACTGGTCCACCGACGTGGCCAATGCCCTGGCCGCCGCCGAACCCTTGGCATTGACCGCCGAGCATTGGGAAATCCTCGAACTGCTGCGCGGGTTTTATGCAGAATTTCAGCTGTCCCCGGCCACGCGCCCGCTGATCAAGTACACCGCTTTAAAGCTCGGCCCGGACAAGGGCAACAGCCTGCACCTCAACAAACTCTTCAATGGCACCCCCGCCAAACTTGCCGCCAAGCTGGCGGGCCTGCCCAGGCCGACGAATTGCTTATGACCGACTTTGCCCCGCTGACCCTTGAAACCCCCGCCGAGCACCCGTTTGCGCAATTCGTGCGCATCCTGGGCAAAGGCAAGCGCGGCGCGCGCAACCTCACCCGTGAGGAAGCCCGCGAAGCCATGGGCATGCTGCTCGACGAAAAAGTCGAAGACACCCAGCTCGGCGCCTTCCTGATGCTGCTGCGTCACAAGGAAGAGAGCCCGGAAGAACTCGCCGGTTTCACCGAAGCCGTACGCGAACGCCTGAAGGCGCCGGCGCTGAATGTAGACATCGATTGGCCGACCTACGCCGGTAAAAAACGCCACCTGCCGTGGTATCTGTTGGCGGCCAAGTGCCTGGCGCAAAACGGCGTGCGCATCCTGATGCACGGCGGCGGCGCCCATACGGCGGGCCGCTTGTACACCGAGCAATTGCTGCAAGGCCTGCAAATCCCGCTGTGTCGCAATTGGCAACAGGTCCAGACGGCGTTCGAGCAAGGCAACCTGGCGTTTATCCCGCTGGGTGACTGGGCGCCGCAACTGCAACGCATGATCGACTTGCGCAACACCCTGGGCCTGCGCTCACCCATTCATTCCCTGGCGCGCCTGCTCAACCCGCTGAATGCGCGTTGCGGCTTGCAAAGCATTTTCCACCCCGGTTACCAGGGCGTGCACCGCGATGCCAGCGGCCTGCTGGGCGATAACGTGATTGTGGTGAAAGGCGATGGCGGCGAAGTCGAGATCAACCCCGACACGATCAGCCACTTGTATGGCACCACCGGCGGCCAGAGTTGGGACGAAGAATGGCCCGCCCTCTCCGCCCAGCGCCACGTCAAACCGGCCAGCCTGGAACCCGAGCATTTAAAAGCCTTGTGGCGCGGCGATGTCGAAGACAGTTACCCGCAACTGGCGCTGATCGCGACCATGGCCCTGGCCCTGCGCGGCCTCGGCCACTCACGGGAGCAGGCGTTCGAATTGGCCCGGCAATTCTGGGATGCGCGGAATAAATCGATTTAATCGATGATTACCGCCCGGTCTTTGCGCTTTTAGTTCGAACTCAGCCCTTTAGACTGGGCTCCAACGCTTATTAGCCAAGGAGCCAGTCATGGGTTTGCTGATCGAAGGACACTGGAAAGACCAGTGGTACGAAAGTAGCGCAGACGGCGCGTTCCAGCGCGAGCAGGCGCAACGCCGCCACTGGGTGACCGCCGATGGCGAGCCTGGCCCCAGCGGCGACGGCGGTTTCAAGGCCGAAGCCGGTCGTTACCACCTGTACGTGTCCCTGGCTTGCCCGTGGGCCCATCGCACGCTGATCCTGCGCAAACTCAAGGGTTTGGAAAGCTTGATCGACGTGTCCGTGGTCAGTTGGCTGATGCTTGAAAATGGCTGGACCTTCGACAAGGCACACGGCTCGACCGGCGACAAGCTCGACGGTTTCGACTTCATGCACCAGCGTTACACCGCAGACACCGAAAATTACACCGGGCGTGTCACCGTGCCAGTGCTGTGGGACAAAAAGCTCAAGCGCATCGTCAGCAATGAATCGGCGGAGATCATCCGCATGTTCAACAGTGCGTTTAACGGGCTGACCGGCAATACGCTGGATTTCTACCCCGAAGCCCTGCGCTCGACGATCGATACGCTGAACGAGCGCATCTACCCCGCGGTGAACAATGGCGTGTACCGCGCAGGGTTTGCCACCTCGCAGCAGGCGTATGAAAGTGCATTTGATGATGTGTTTGCCGAGCTGGATCGCCTGGAACAGCACTTGGCTGAGCAGCGCTACCTGGCCGGTGAATACCTGACCGAAGCCGATGTGCGGCTGTTCACCACGCTGATTCGCTTTGATGCGGTGTATTACAGCCACTTCAAATGCAACCTGCGGCGGATTGCCGACTATCCGAATTTGTCGAACTGGCTAAGGGAGTTGTATCAGTGGCCGGGCGTGGCCGAGACGGTGGATTTTGCGCATATCAAGGGGCATTACTATGCGAGCCATCGGACGATCAACCCGACCGGAATTGTGCCGAAAGGGCCGTTGCAGAGCTTTGATGCCGAGCATGGTCGGGCGCGGTTGAGCGGCAAAGGTGTCTGGAACTGAGAACATCTTGTGGCGAGGGGGCAAGCTCCCTCGCCACAAGATCAGTGTTAAACCTGGGATTGCGCGCCTTCAAACCACTTGAGCTTCTCGCGCAACACCACCACCTCACCGACGATCACCAGTGTCGGCGCATGCACCTCATGCTCCGCCACCATGCGTGGCAAATCCGCCAGTGTGCCGGTAAACACGCGCTGGTTGGACGTGGTGCCCTGCTGGATCAACGCCGCCGGTGTATCTGCCGCGCGCCCGTGCTTGATCAGTTGCTCGCAGATGATCGGCAAGCCGATCAGGCCCATGTAGAACACCAACGTCTGCGACGGCCCCACGAGGTCATGCCAAGGCAGGTCCGACGTTCCGTTCTTCAAATGCCCGGTGATAAAGCGCACCGACTGCGCATAGTCACGGTGCGTCAGCGGAATCCCGGCATACGCCGCGCAACCGCTGGCCGCCGTGATCCCCGGCACCACCTGGAACGGGATGCCATGGGCCGCCAGTTCCTCGATCTCTTCGCCGCCACGGCCGAAGATGAAGGGATCGCCACCTTTGAGTCGCAACACACGCTTGCCCTGCTTGGCCAAATCCACCAGTTGCTGGTTGATCTGGTCCTGCGGCACGGCATGGTCGGCGCGACGTTTGCCGACGTAGATACGCTCAGCGTCACGGCGGCACAGCTCAAGAATCGCCGGGGCCACCAGGCGGTCATACAGCACCACATCGGCCTGCTGCATCAGGCGCAAGGCACGGAAGGTCAGCAAGTCCGGATCACCCGGGCCCGCACCGACCAAATAGACTTCGCCCGGCGCATACGGCGGCGCGCCATTGACCTTTTCGATCAACAGACGCTCGGCTTCACCACCCTGCCCGGCCAGTTGACGGTCGGCGATCGGGCCCTGGAAAACCTCTTCCCAAAAGGCCCGACGCTGCTGCACATCCGGGTACAAACCTTTGACCTGGGCGCGAAAACGCGCCGCCAAACCGGCCAGTTGGCCATAGGTCGACGGAATCCAGGTTTCCAGCTTGGCGCGGATCAAGCGTGCCAGCACCGGCGCATCGCCGCCGCTGGACACCGCAATCACCAAGGGTGAACGGTCGACAATCGCCGGGAAGATCACGCTGCACAAGGCCGGCGCGTCCACCACATTGACCGGCACACAGCGGCGCTTGGCATCGCTGGACACTTGCGCATTCAGCGGCTCGTCGTCCGTGGCCGCGATAATCAGCACACAGCCGTCAAGGTCTGCCTCCTGATAACCGCGCAGAATCAGGTCCCCGCCACTGCCCAGCACCAGTTCTCGCAACTGGTCTTCGATCTGGGGAGCAACCACCCGCAGCAACGCACCGGCGTCGGCCAGCAGCCGGGATTTGCGCAAGGCAATCTCCCCGCCACCGACGACCAACACACGACTGCCGCGCAGGTTATGAAACAGCGGCAGAAATTCCATTTAGCCGATGACCTCAACGCCGCCCATGTACGGCTTGAGCACTTCCGGCACGCGGATGGAACCGTCGGCCTGCTGGTAGTTTTCCAGCACGGCCACCAGGGTACGGCCTACGGCCAGGCCCGAGCCGTTGAGGGTGTGCACCAGTTCCGGCTTGCCGGTTTCCGGGTTACGGAAACGCGCCTGCATGCGACGGGCCTGGAAATCACCGCAGTTGGAGCACGACGAAATCTCGCGGTACTTGTCCTGGCTCGGCACCCACACTTCGAGGTCGTAGGTTTTCACGGCGCTGAAACCCATGTCGCCAGTGCACAGCGCCAGTACGCGGTACGGCAGCTCCAGCAGTTGCAGGACGCGCTCGGCGTTGGCGGTCAAGCCTTCCAGGGCTTCCATGGAGGTCGACGGTTCTACAACCTGCACCATCTCTACCTTGTCGAACTGGTGCTGACGGATCATGCCGCGCGTGTCACGGCCCGAGGCACCGGCTTCGCTACGGAAGCACGGGCTGTGAGCCACGAACTTGATCGGCAGTTGCTTGGCGTCGAGGATTTCACCGGCGACGATATTGGTCAGCGACACTTCGGCGGTCGGGATCAGGTACAGGTCGGCTTCGCCGTCGCGGCTGATCTTGAACAGGTCTTCTTCGAACTTCGGCAGCTGACTGGTGCCCATCAGCGCCGGCGCCTGCACCAGATACGGCGTGTAAGCTTCTTCGTAGCCGTGTTCAGCGGTGTGCAGGTTGATCATGAACTGCGCCAGGGCACGGTGCATGCGCGCAATCGGGCCGCGCAGCAGAGCAAAGCGTGCGCCGGACATTTTGGCGGCGGTTTCGAAATCCAGGCCGCCGGTCAGTTCGCCCAACGCAACGTGATCCTTGATCTCGAAATCGAAGGCTTTTGGCGTGCCCCAGCGGCGCACTTCGACGTTGCCGTCTTCGTCTTCGCCAATCGGCACGGATTCGTGCGGCAGGTTGGGGATTCCCAAATAAACAGAATCCAGGGAGCGCTGGAGATTGTCCAGTTCGAACTTCCAGTCGGACAGCTCGGTGCCCATACGCTCGACATCCGCCATCAACGGCGCAATGTCTTCGCCGCGCTGCTTGGCCTGACCGATGGATTTGGAACGCGCATTACGCTCAGCCTGCAGTGCTTCGGTGCGGGTCTGGACGGTCTTGCGCTGTTCTTCCAGCGCTTCGATGCGCGCAACATCCAAGGCAAAGCCACGGGATGCCAGGCGGTCCGCTACGTCCTGAAGGTTGCTACGTAACAGTTTGGAATCGAGCATGTCGGTCTCTCGTTTATCAAAGTTTGGTCAAGGACAGGCCGGCCCAGGTGGCGAGCAGCCCGCCGAACACGCTGATGCCCAGGTAACCGAAGGCTACCAACGCTTGCCCGCTTTCCAGCAGGCGCACCGTATCCAGTGAAAAGGATGAAAAGGTCGTAAGACCGCCTACAAAGCCGACAATCAAGCCGGCGCGAACCTCAATCGGCACTTCGGGACGCAACAGGAACCAGCCGTACAACAGGCCGATAATCAGGCAACCCACCAGGTTGACCGCCAGGGTCGCCGCATAAAAATGCTTCGGCCAGTTGGCGCTGACCCAAGTGCCGGTGGCGAAACGCAATAATGTACCAGCGATACCCGCGGCGGACACGGCAAGAATGGTCTTGAGCACTACTTTCTCCGTTGTTTTGGGCTGAGACGGTCGAGTTGGGCCAAGTGATTGAGCTTTTCACCGATTTTCAGCTCCAGGCCACGGGGCACCGGCTGATAAAGCGGCAAGGGCTCAAGCTCATCGGGGAAGTAGTCTTCGCCGGCCGCGTAGGCGTCCGGCTCATCGTGGGCATAGCGGTACTCGTCGCCATACCCCAATTGTTTCATCAGCTTGGTCGGCGCGTTGCGCAGGTGCATCGGCACTTCAAGGGAGCCGTATTCGGCAGCGGCGCGCAGGGCGGATTTGAAGCCCACGTACACCGCGTTGCTTTTTGGCGCGCAGGCCAGGTAGGTGATGGCCTGGGCCACGGCCAATTCGCCTTCCGGGCTGCCGAGGCGCTCCTGCACATCCCAGGCCGCCAGGCACAGGCTCAGGGCACGCGGGTCGGCGTTGCCGATGTCTTCGCTGGCCATGCGCACCACGCGGCGCGCCAGGTACAGCGGGTCGCAGCCGCCGTCGATCATGCGCGCAAACCAGTACAACGCGCCGTCGGGGTTGGAGCCGCGCACCGATTTGTGCAGCGCCGATATCTGGTCGTAGAAGGCTTCGCCGCCCTTGTCGAAGCGGCGGCGCGTGTCGCCAAGCAGGCTTTGCAACAGGTCGACGCCAATCTCGTTGCCGTCTTCGGCCAGGTCCGAGGCGTTCTCCAGCAGGTTCAGAAAGCGCCGGCCATCGCCATCGGCGGCGGCCAGCAGCATCTTGAAGCCTTCTTCGCTGACACTCAGCTGGCGCTTGCCCAAGCCTTTATCTTCGCTCAGGGCCCTGTGCAGCAGCTTTTGCATCGCCGCTTCGTCCAGGCTCTTGAGCACATAGACGCGCGCTCGCGAGAGCAAAGCGTTGTTGAGTTCAAACGACGGGTTTTCGGTGGTCGCACCAATGAATATCAACGTGCCGTCTTCGACGTACGGCAAGAACGCATCCTGCTGCGACTTGTTGAAGCGATGCACTTCGTCGACAAACAGGATGGTGCGCTTGCCGTATTGCCCGGCTTGCTGCTTGGCAACTTCTACCGCCTGGCGAATCTCTTTGACCCCGGCCAGCACCGCCGAAACCGTTTCGAAGTGCGCATCCGAGACTTTCGCCAGCAGCCGCGCCAGGGTGGTTTTACCCACGCCCGGCGGCCCCCAGAAAATCATCGAGTGCAGCGCCCCCTGCTCCAGGGCTTCGCGCAGAGGCTTGCCGCGAGCGAGCAGGTGTTCTTGCCCGACGTACTCATCCAGATTGGTGGAACGCAAGCGCGCCGCCAGGGGCTGAGCAATCGGGTCACTTCGAAACAAATCCATGGGCAGCGTTTGAAACCTCTAGTTTATTCCTGGATCACGTCGGCACCCTTGGGGATGACAAACTTGAACTTGGATGCATCCACCGGCTGGTTAGCCTTGACGCCGGAGAACAGGATATCGGTGCGTTGGCCAACACTGTCGATCAGGCGCATGTTGTTGATCACGCCGTTGCCGAACGACAGGTTCAGGCTGTCGAACAGCGTGTCCTTGGATTTGGGCTTGAGGGTGAACTCGATCACGTTGCTGGTTTGCTTGGAGGTGATGTCGAAGCTGTCGTTGATCTTCGACACATCGCCCGACAGCAGCAGCGCCGGCGTCTGGTTCAAGCGCGGGTCGAGCTTCTTGATGGTCGCCTGTTCCAGGTCCGGGTCCCACAGGGTGACCTTCTGGCCATCGGAAACGATGGTCTGCTCGGCCTTGCCTTCGGTGTGCCAGTAGAACAGCCCAGGGCGCTGCACGGCCATTTCGCCTTCGGTTTGCTGCAACTGGGTACCACCGGCATCCAGGGTCAACTGGGAGAAGCGCGCGGTCAGGGTCTGGGATTTGTCCAACAGGTTCTTCAGGCTGGCCACCGAGGCGGGATCAGCGTGGGCCGAAACAGCAGTCAGGGCCAGTGCAGGCAACAACAGCATGCGGATAAAGCGCATGGGAATCCTCATTGAGTCGTCAGGACGCGCTGCGTGTTGCCACGCAGCACGGGGTCAGTCGCGCATCTGCCCGGGGGCGATGACTTCACGCGAACCGTTGGTGTTCATGGCGGTCACGACGCCGGCATTTTCCATCGATTCGATCATGCGGGCGGCGCGGTTGTAGCCGATTTTGAGCTTACGCTGCACCGCAGAGATCGAGGCGCGACGGCTTTCGAGTACGAATGCCACGGCTTCATCGTAAAGCGCGTCGGTTTCGGCATCGTCATCACCGCTGCTGCCGCCGTCGAAGCCGCTGCCGGCCTCTTCCACGCCCGCGAGGATGTCGTCGTTGTATTCCGGCGCGCCACGCAGTTTCCAGGCTTCGACCACGCGATGCACTTCGTCATCGGAGACGAACGCACCGTGCACGCGAATCGGCAGGCTGGTGCCCGGCGGCATGTAGAGCATGTCACCGTGGCCGAGCAGTTGCTCGGCGCCACCCTGGTCGATGATGGTGCGCGAGTCGATCTTGCTGGAGACCTGGAACGCCATCCGCGTCGGAATGTTGGCCTTGATCAAGCCGGTGATCACATCCACCGACGGCCGCTGGGTCGCGAGGATCAAGTGAATACCGGCCGCACGCGCCTTTTGGGCGATACGCGCGATCAGTTCTTCAACCTTCTTGCCGACGATCATCATCATGTCGGCAAATTCATCGACCACCACCACGATGGTCGGCAGCTTGGTCAGCAGCGGCGCTTCGTCGTGGATGCTTTCACGCTTGTACAGCGGGTCGCTCAGCGGTGTGCCGGCGTCCTGGGCTTCCTTGACCTTGGCATTGAAGCCCGACAGGTTACGCACGCCCATCTTCGCCATCAGCTTGTAGCGGCGCTCCATCTCGGCGACGCTCCAGCGCAGGGCGTTGGCGGCGTCCTTCATATCGGTCACCACCGGGCACAGCAGGTGCGGGATGCCTTCGTAGATCGACAATTCGAGCATCTTCGGGTCGATCATGATCAGCTTGGCGTCATCCGGGCCGGACTTGAACAGGATCGACAGGATCATCGCGTTCACGCCCACCGACTTACCGGAACCGGTGGTACCGGCCACCAGCAGGTGCGGCATTTTCGCAAGGTCGGTGATCACCGGCTTGCCGCCGATGTCGTGGCCGAGGGCCAGGGTGACCGGCGATTTGAAGTTGTCGTATTCCGGGGTCGACAGCACCTCGGAGAACCGCACGATCTGGCGGTCTTCGTTGGGAATCTCGATGCCGACGGTGGTCTTGCCGGGGATCACTTCCACCACACGCACACTGGTCACGGCCAGGGAGCGGGCCAGGTCTTTGGCCAGGTTGGAGATACGGCTGACCTTGACGCCGGCGGCCGGCTGGATCTCGTAACGGGTAATCACCGGGCCTGGGTGAATCGAATCCACCGAGACTTCGACGCCGAATTCCTTGAGTTTGATTTCCAGCAGATGGCCAACCGCCGCCAGGGATTCCGGGGAATAGTTGAGTTGTTTCTTTTCGGCCGGGTCGAGAATCGAGATCGGCGGCAAAGTGCCTTCGACGGCGCTGTCGACAAACAACGGCGCCTGCTTCTCTTTCTGCACACGATGGCTCGGCTCGGGCGCTTTGGGCGGTGCCGGGGCAATCACCGGCGGCACCTGCTTCTCGCGGTCCGACATGTGCTTGCTCAGGGCCTGCTCGCGCTCGATCAAGCGTTCCTTGACCTTGGCCTGCTCGCGGCGGTCCGGCGTACTCGGGGCCACCACTTCGTTAACGCGGGTGTCCACCTCGCGCAGTTGCGCGACCATGCGCTTGCGATCAACTCGGGCCGACCACCAACGGTTGGCCGCGCCCTGGAACAACTCGAGCAGGTCCAGGGTGATCTTGCCGGTCACGTCCATCACCTTGAACCACGACAGGTCGGTGAACACGGTGAGGCCGAACAGGAACAGCGCGATAAACATCAAGGTGCTGCCCTGGATGTTCAGGGTCTTGCGCGCCAGGTCGCCGAGGCTTTCGCCCAACGCCCCGCCCGCGCCCGCCGGCAGGCCGGTAGGTGCATGAAAATGGATGTGCGCCAGCGCCGCGCCGGACAACACCAGGAACACCAGGCCGATCAGGCGCCAGGAGAACAGCCAGCCGCTCCACTGCCACGGTTCGTGACGCTGGCGGAAGATCTGCCAGGTCTTGATCGCCAGCAGCAGCGGGAAGATATACGCGAAGTAACCCAGCACCATAAACAGGATATCGGCGCTGTAGGAACCGGCGGGGCCGCCGAAGTTCTGCACGTCTTCGATCTTGCTGTTGTGGCTCCAGCCCGGGTCGTCCTTGCCATAGGTGAGCAAGGCCATCATCAGGAACAGGCACAGGGCGCCAATAGCGATCAGCGCGCCTTCCTTGAGTCGATAATGCAGGTGCTGACGCCAGGCCGGCACGACTGCTGCTTTAGGTGTTGCGGCGGATTTCTTCAAAACGGGTCTATTCCTGCGCCTTTAGCGCGTCCATCTGTTGAATGACTGCACACTGCTCAATCCGAGCAGCTGAAAAATGAACGAATGTCGCTGAAACTACTTTTAACATTGGGTGATGAACAGGTGAAAGGGCGATAACGCCACGATGCCCGCATTGTACGGGTTTGCGTCGGCGATGCCACGTACTTGCCCTCACCCGACGGCCTGCACAAATGATGTGTCACAGCCTGTTCAATTTGAGCATGCATTGCCTTTGCTGACAAAGGCTTATGCGCTGTTTTTATCAAAGCAGGCAAGCTTGGCAATTGGCCTGCATGGCCCGGACCCGATTACGACCGCGCCTGTAGGGCAGAGTTGCAGAAACACCCGTTAACGCTATTGCGCGCCGATGCCCGATTCGGGCTGGCCCCACAGCGCCTTGTCGACAATAATCACCTCACATGCGGCAGGCGTCATACCTGCCACTCCCCTCCCCCACCGTAAGCCTGGATGCCATGCTGACCTGGTTGCAACGCGATTCCCTGACTTTTCCGCCGCTGGCCAAAGCCATGCGCGAACCCAATGGCTTGCTGGCTGCCGGCGGCGACCTGTCGGCCGAGCGACTGATCCAGGCCTATCGCCATGGCTGCTTTCCGTGGTTCTCCGACGGCCAGCCGATCCTCTGGTGGTCTCCAGACCCACGCACGGTAATATTCCCCGACGAACTGCACGTATCACGCAGCCTGGGCAAACTGTTGCGCCAGCAGCGCTACAGCGTGACCTTCGACCAGGACTTCGCCGCCGTCATCCAGGCCTGCGCCGCGCCCCGCGCTTATGCGGACGGCACCTGGATCACCGAAGGCATCCAAAGCGCCTACCTGGAGCTGCACCGGCGCGGCTACGCGCACTCCGTTGAAGTGTGGGATGACGGCAAGCTGGTCGGCGGCCTGTATGGCCTGGCCATGGGCCAATTGTTTTTTGGCGAATCGATGTTCAGCCGCGCCGACAATGCCTCCAAGTTCGGCTTTGCCACACTGACCCGCCAGTTGCAGGCCTGGGGTTTTGTACTGATCGACTGCCAGATGCCCAATGACCACCTGCACAGCCTCGGCGCCCGCGCCATACCACGCAGTGAATTTGCCGATTTCCTGCGTAACCATTTGGACCAACCCAGCTCTGGCGCGTGGGTTTCCTAGGCGACTTCCGCGTACCTGGCATACACTTATTTCAAAGCTTAACCCGAGGGTTGATCATGACCGAGCTGGCGCGCTTGAAGTTTTATGCCACTCAAGCCCACTCTTGCAGCTATCTGCCTGACGAGCAGGCCACCACACTGTTCCTCGACCCCAGCCAGCCGATGGACGTGCATGTGTATGCCGACCTTTCGGAGATGGGCTTTCGGCGCAGCGGCGATCATCTGTACCGACCCCATTGCCAGAATTGCAATGCGTGCGTGCCTGCGCGTATCCCGGTTGCGCAGTTTTTGCCGGACCGTAATCAGAAACGCATTCTCAAACGCAACGCCGACCTGACGGTCACGGCCACCAAGCCACAGTACAGCGAAGAATATTTCGATCTTTACCAGCGTTACATCGAACAACGCCACGCAGATGGCGACATGTTCCCGCCCAGCCGTGATCAGTTTTCGACCTTCCTGGTGCGCGACCTGCCCTTCTCACGCTTCTATGAGTTCCGCCTGGATGGCCGCCTGCTGGCGGTGGCGGTGACCGACCTGCTGCCCAACGGCCTGTCGGCGGTCTACACCTTCTATGAGCCTTCCGAAGAACGCCGCAGCCTTGGGCGCTTTGCGATTTTGTGGCAAATCGGTGAAGCCCTGCGCCTGGAACTGGAGGCGGTGTACCTCGGATACTGGATCAAGAACTGCAAAAAGATGAACTACAAGACCCAATATCGGCCCATTGAGCTGCTGATTAATCAAAGATGGGTAACGCTTAACTAGAACCCCTTGGCTTAAACACCCTTTTTCGGGCACAATGCACGCCGCTTTTGCCTGGCGCAGTTGCACCGGGCCATTCACTGGATACCGAGGGCTTTACTGCATGTCGAAAGAAGACAGCTTCGAAATGGAAGGCACTGTCGTCGACACCCTGCCCAACACCATGTTTCGTGTGGAGTTGGAAAATGGGCACGTCGTAACCGCGCATATCTCCGGCAAGATGCGCAAGAACTACATTCGTATTCTTACCGGTGACAAAGTGCGCGTCGAGCTGACGCCCTATGACTTGAGCAAAGGGCGCATCACTTACCGCGCTCGTTAAGCAAGTCAATACAAAACGCCCGGTTATGCCGGGCGTTTTTGTGTGTGCGAGATTTGTCCAACACCACAAATACTTGTGGGAGCGGGCTTGCTCGCGAATGCGGTGTATCAGTCAATTCATCTGTCACTGACCCACCGTGTTCGCGAGCAAGCCCGCTCCCACAGGGGATCACCAGTGTTTTGACGATTGTGTTCTCGAGACAGCAAAAAGGCGCCTTTCGGCGCCTTTTGCTGTGTTGTTGCGATCAGCTATCAGGCCATTTCGGCCGTGGTTTCGAACTCGAAGGTCAGCTCGCCATCCTTCAGGTCGATATGCACCACGCCGCCATGGTCGGAAAGCTCGCCAAACAGGATCTCTTCGGCCAGTGGCCGCTTGATCTTGTCCTGGATCAGACGCGCCATTGGGCGAGCGCCCATTGCCGAGTCGTAGCCGCCTTCGGCCAGCCAGTTGCGCGCCGCATCCGTCACTTCCAGCTGCACGCGCTTGTCTTCCAACTGCGCCTGAAGCTCGGTAAGGAACTTGTCCACCACGCTTTTGATGACCTCATGGCTGAGGCGACCAAACTGGATAATGGTGTCCAGACGGTTGCGGAACTCCGGCGTGAAGCTCTTCTTGATCACTTCCATGGCGTCGGATGAGTGATCCTGATGCGTAAAGCCAATGGAGGCCCGCGCAGCAGTCTCGGCACCGGCGTTGGTGGTCATGATCACGATGACGTTGCGGAAGTCCGCCTTGCGCCCGTTGTTATCGGTCAGGGTGCCATGGTCCATGACCTGCAGCAGCAGGTTGAAGACTTCCGGGTGGGCCTTCTCGATTTCATCGAGCAGCAACACGCAGTGCGGCTGCTTGGTGATGGCTTCGGTCAACAGGCCGCCCTGGTCGAACCCGACATAGCCCGGAGGCGCACCGATCAGGCGCGACACGGTGTGGCGCTCCATGTATTCGGACATGTCGAAGCGTACCAGTTCAATGCCCATGGCCTTGGCCAATTGGCGCGCAGCTTCGGTCTTGCCGACGCCGGTCGGGCCTGCGAACAGGAACGAACCGACCGGCTTGTCCGGCGACTTGAGGCCCGCGCGCGACAGCTTGATCGCGGTGGACAACGCGTCGATAGCCGCATCCTGACCGAACACCGTGAGCTTGAGGTCGCGCTCCAGGTTACGCAGCAGCTCCTTGTCGGAACTGTTGACGTGCTTAGGCGGAATACGCGCGATCTTCGCCACGATGTCCTCGACTTGAGGCACGTCGATGCGTTTCACACGCTTCTCGACCGGCTGCAGGCGCTGGTAGGCACCCGCCTCGTCGATCACGTCGATGGCTTTGTCCGGCATGTGCCGATCATTGATGTAGCGCGATGCCAGCTCAGCAGCGGCACGCAGCGCCTCATCGGTGTACTCGATGCCGTGATGGGCCTCGAAGCGCCCTTTGAGGCCGCGCAGAATGCCGATGGTGTCTTCTACCGAAGGCTCGGACACGTCGACTTTCTGGAAGCGACGCGCCAGGGCACGGTCTTTTTCGAAGATGCCGCGAAATTCCTGGAACGTGGTCGAACCGATGCAACGGATATCACCCGACGACAGCAGCGGCTTGAGCAGGTTGGAGGCGTCCATCACCCCACCCGACGCCGCACCGGCACCAATGATGGTGTGGATTTCATCGATAAACAGGATCGCCTGCGGGCGTTTTTTCAGCTCGCCGAGCAGCGCCTTGAAGCGTTTCTCGAAATCGCCACGGTACTTGGTCCCGGCGAGCAACGCGCCCAGATCAAGGGAGTAGACGACGCTGTTGGCCAGCAAATCCGGCACCTGGTTATCCACGATGCGCTTGGCCAGGCCTTCGGCAATCGCGGTTTTACCCACGCCCGCCTCGCCCACCAGCAAGGGGTTGTTCTTGCGACGACGCGCGAGGATCTGCGCTACACGCTCAACCTCAAGCTCACGCCCCACCAGCGGATCGATCCGCCCCTGGCGCGCCAGTTCGTTAAGGTTGCTGGCATAGGCATCCAGTGGATTGCCCGAAGAAGAAGACTCACCGCCCTCGTCGTCCTGCATATCCTGCTCACCCTCGGAATGATCGCCGTGCCCTGGCACCTTGGAGATACCGTGGGCGATGTAGTTGACGACATCAATACGGGCAACGCTCTGCTGCTTGAGCAGGAACACTGCCTGGCTTTCCTGCTCGCTGAAAATTGCCACCAGCACATTGGCGCCCGTGACCTCACGCTTACCGGAGCTCTGTACGTGGAAGACAGCACGCTGCAACACCCGCTGGAAGCCCAGGGTTGGCTGGGTCTCACGGTCCTCGTCATGCACGGGGATCAGTGGCGTGGTGGAGTCGATAAACTCCTGCAGGTCATGCTTGAGTTTGTCGAGGTTGGCGCCGCACGCACGCAGAACGGTGGCGGCAGCTTCGTTATCCAAAAGTGCCAGCAGCAGGTGCTCGACGGTCATGAATTCATGACGCTTCGAACGGGCCTCCTTAAAGGCAAGATTGAGGGTGACTTCGAGCTCGCGGTTTAACATAGCTTCACCTCATACCCAAGTGGTCGGCGTTAACCGTCCTTCTCGATTTCACAGAGTAGCGGATGCTGGCTTTCCCTGGCGTACTGGTTGACCTGCATGGCCTTTGTCTCGGCGATGTCACGGGTAAACACTCCACATACTGCCCGTCCTTCTGTGTGAACGGCCAGCATTACCTTGGTCGCCAGCTCGCGGTTCAGGTTAAAAAACACCTCGAGCACTTCGACGACGAAATCCATCGGTGTGTAGTCATCATTGAACAAAACCACCTTGTACATCGGCGGCGCCTGTAGAGCAGGCTTCGCCTCCTGAACAGCAATGCCTGCAGAACCGTCGTCATCGTGTTCCTGATCCGGGCGATCCTGATTGAATGTTAGTCGAATCTGGCTGTTTGCATGCATGGAAAGAAAGGTTCGTCAGTGGTTCAAATACAGTGGTGGGGGCGACCTGTCAGAATTTCAACTCTGACCGATCGGTCGCCTTGACTATCGGCGAAACGGTGTTACAACCAATAGAACCCACAGTGGGTAAAAAAGGTCCGCGCAGTCAACCTTATTTATTCGGGTTAGGACGGATAAACTGGATGATACTCCAGTGATGGAGTCTGGTGCAGAGGGATATGGGTATGTCGAGTGGCAAGGTCAAGTGGTTCAACAATGCCAAGGGGTACGGCTTTATCGTCGAAGACGGCAAAGCTGAAGACCTGTTTGCGCATTATTCTGCGATTAATATGGACGGATACAAGACCCTGAAAGCAGGTCAGCCCGTGTCTTTTGAGATAATCCAAGGCCCCAAGGGTTTGCACGCCGTCAATATTGGCGCACTTGCAAGCCAAGAGCAAAAGTCAAACACGGCGCACGGCGGGAAAGACAATCAAGCTCAAGAATCAAAAGAAGCAACGGCCTGATCAGCCGCCGAGCAAAGTGAAAACAAAAAACCGGCCAGCCCAATCACTTGGGGTGTCCGGTTTTTTTTACACCGTTTTACATATGCGAAATCAACGCATCACCAAACCCTGACGACGACACCAGCTTCGCGCCCTCCATCAAACGCTCGAAGTCATAGGTCACGGTCTTCGCCGAAATCGCACCATTGGTGCCCTTGATGATCAGATCCGCCGCCTCCGTCCAACCCATGTGCCGCAGCATCATTTCCGCCGACAGAATCAACGAACCCGGGTTGACCTGATCCTTGCCTGCATATTTAGGCGCGGTACCGTGGGTGGCTTCGAACATCGCCACGGTGTCGGAAAGGTTGGCCCCCGGCGCAATACCAATGCCACCTACTTCCGCCGCCAGCGCATCAGACAGGTAGTCACCGTTAAGGTTAAGCGTGGCAATCACATCATATTCCGCCGGACGCAACAGAATCTGCTGGAGCATGGCGTCGGCAATCGCGTCCTTGACCACTACATTCTTGCCGGTTTTGGGGTTTTTGAACTGCATCCACGGGCCGCCGTCGAGCAGGGTCGCGCCAAATTCCTTTTCGGCAATACCGTACGCCCACTCTTTGAAGGCACCTTCGGTGAACTTCATGATGTTGCCTTTGTGCACAATGGTCAGCGAATCGCGGTCATTATCCACTACATATTGCAGGGCTTTGCGCGCCAGGCGCTCGGTGCCTTCTTTGGAAACCGGCTTGATGCCAATCCCGCAGTCCTGGTCGAAACGGATCTTGGTAACGCCCATTTCTTCCTTGAGGAACTTGATCACCTTGATCGCTTCCGGCGAACCGGCCTTCCACTCGATACCGGCATAAATGTCTTCAGAGTTTTCACGGAAGATGGTCATGTCCACATCACCAGGCTTCTTGACCGGGCTGGGCACACCTTCAAACCAGCGCACCGGGCGCAGGCAGACATACAAATCGAGCTGCTGACGCAGGGCCACGTTCAGCGAACGGATGCCGCCGCCAACCGGCGTGGTCAGCGGGCCCTTGATGGAAACCACGTAATCCTTGACCGCATCCAGGGTTTCCTGGGGCAGCCAGGTGTCCTGGTCGTAGACTTGAGTCGCTTTCTCGCCGGCATACACCTCCATCCAGGAGATTTTGCGCTTACCGCCGTAGGCCTTTTCAACAGCTGCGTCGACCACCTTGATCATCACCGGGCTGATGTCGACGCCAATACCGTCGCCTTCTATATAAGGGATGATCGGTTGGTCAGGAACATTGAGAGAATGGTCTGCATTGACGGTGATTTTGTCGCCGACTGCCGGAACCTGAATCTTCTTGTATCCCATGCTGAACTCCATCTATGGATTGAACATCTGGCTGCGTTCGAGCCTACTCCAGATATATGGCGACTGAAACCTAACGCCATGCTCATTTACATCGAAAACAGCATAATTTGTCGCCTACAAGCCTGAAAGCAAAGGCAAAATCGCCAATCTTGAGCACATCGTGCGACTTTGGTCGCAGTCTGGGCCCTGCGACCTTTAGACCAATGGACGACACACCTTTTGTATGAAGGCTCGGCGTAAGCATAGCGACCTATGTATAATGCCGCCGCTGACCAAAGAGTCACGACGGCGGACCGCTCTAGAACAAAGCCTTCCGCTACAAAGCAGGACTAATACAATAGTCCACCCGCTTGACGCTCGACTGATGCAAACCAACATCACCGCGAAGAAACCTCGACATTTCGCTCATGGATGACTTTGAACGAACGCGCTCCACCCGGCGCATCTCGAGTTTCTGCGCACGCTTTCAGCAAAGAAGAGAGTTAATCCGAATATGCCCACCCGCTCGAAGATCATCTACACCTTCACCGACGAAGCCCCAGCCCTCGCCACCTATTCACTGCTGCCTATCGTAGAGGCCTTCACCGCTTCCGCTGATATTGCTGTGGAAACCCGCGACATTTCCCTGGCCGCGCGCATCCTCGCAAGCTTCCCCGAGCAACTGGGCAACAAGGCAATCGCGGACCACCTCGCCGAACTGGGCGACCTGGCCGTTACGCCTGAAGCCAACATCATCAAGCTGCCTAACATCAGCGCCTCGACCCCGCAGTTGCAAGCGGCGATCAAGGAACTGCAGGCCCAGGGCTACGCCCTGCCGGACTACCCGGAAACCGTAACCACCGACGCGGAAAAAGAAACCCGCGCACGTTACGACAAGGTCAAGGGCAGCGCCGTGAACCCGGTACTGCGCGAAGGCAACTCCGACCGCCGCGCACCGCTGTCGGTCAAGAACTACGCGCGCAAGCACCCGCACAAAATGGGCGCCTGGGCTGCCGACTCCAAGTCGCACATCGCACACATGAGCAACGGCGACTTCTACGGCAGCGAAAAAGCCGTGCAGATCGAAGCCGCTGACGCGGTAAAAATCGAACTGATCGCCAAAGACGGCACTGCGACCGTCTTGAAAGAAAAGACCTCGGTACAAGCCGGCGAAATCATCGACACCGCCGTGCTGAGCAAAAAAGCTCTGCGCGCGTTCATTGCCGCTGAAATCGAAGACGCCAAGCAGCAAGGCGTGCTGCTGTCGGTTCACTTGAAAGCCACCATGATGAAGGTCTCCGACCCGATCATGTTCGGCCAGATCGTTGCCGAGTTCTATAAAGACGCCCTGGCCAAGCACGCTACCGTGCTGGAACAGATCGGCTTCAACCTGAACAACGGCATCGGCGACCTGTACGCTCGCATCAAGGCGTTGCCGGCCGAGCAACAAGCGCAGATCGAAGCTGACATTCAGGCGGTCTACGCCGCTCGCCCTTCCCTGGCGATGGTCAACTCCGACAAAGGCATCACCAACCTGCACGTGCCGAGCGACGTCATCGTCGACGCCTCGATGCCGGCCATGATCCGTGACTCCGGCAAAATGTGGGGCACCGACGGCCAACTGCACGACACCAAGGCGGTGATCCCGGATCGCTGCTACGCCACCATCTACCAGGCCGTCATCGAAGACTGCAAGGCCAATGGCGCTTTCGACCCAACCACCATGGGCAGCGTGCCAAACGTTGGCTTGATGGCCAAGAAAGCCGAAGAGTACGGTTCCCACGACAAGACCTTCCAGATCAAGGCTGACGGCGTAGTCCGCGTCACCGACAGCAAGGGCACCTTGCTGATGGAACAGGCTGTTGACGCCGGCGACATCTTCCGCATGTGCCAGACCAAAGACGCGCCGATCCAGGATTGGGTCAAGCTCGCCGTCAACCGCGCTCGCGCCAGCAACACCCCAGCCATTTTCTGGCTGGACCCTAAGCGCGCGCACGATGGCGTAGTGGTCGAGAAAGTTCAGGCCTACCTGAAAGACCACAACACCGAAGGCCTGGACATCCGCATCATGTCGCCGGTCGACGCGATGAAGTTCACCCTGGAGCGCACCCGCAAGGGCCTGGACACCATCTCGGTGACCGGCAACGTACTGCGTGACTACCTGACCGACCTGTTCCCGATCATGGAACTGGGCACCAGCGCCAAGATGCTGTCGATCGTGCCGCTGATGAACGGTGGCGGCCTGTTCGAAACCGGCGCCGGCGGTTCGGCTCCGAAGCACGTGCAGCAACTGGTTGAAGAGAACTTCCTGCGCTGGGATTCCCTGGGCGAGTTCCTGGCCCTGGCTGCGTCCCTTGAGCATTTGGGTGTTACTTATAACAACCCGAAAGCCCTGGTGCTGTCCAAGACCCTGGACCAGGCCACTGGCCAGTTCCTCGACAACAACAAGTCGCCATCGCGCAAAGTCGGCAACATCGACAACCGCGGCAGCCACTTCTACCTGGCGCTGTACTGGGCGCAAGCCCTGGCCGCCCAGACTGAAGATACTGCACTGCAAGCGCAGTTCGGCGAACTGGCCAAAACCCTGGCCGACAATGAGGCAACCATCGTTGCCGAGTTGAACGCCGTACAGGGCAAGCCAGTGGACATCGGCGGCTACTACGCGCCGAACCCGGAGCTGACCAGCAAAGCCATGCGCCCAAGCAACACCCTCAATGCGGCGATTGCCAAGTTGAAGTAAGGTTGTAAGGATGCAAAGAAGCCCCGGCCATGTGCCGGGGTTTCTGTTTGCGCCCTGGTTTCACTGAACAACCCCGATCAAATGTGGGAGCAGGCAAGCCAGCTCCCACACTGAACGAGTTTCTTCAGTCACTACACATTGAGGCACCCATGACCTGGCAACCCCACATCACCGTCGCCACTATCGTCGAAGACAACGGCCGCTTCCTGATGGTCGAGGAGCTCAAGGGTGGCCGCGCCGTGCTCAACCAGCCGGCCGGCCATCTGGACCCGCATGAAACCCTCACCGAAGCGGCCGTGCGCGAAACCCTCGAAGAAACCGGCTGGGACGTCGAGGCCACCGGCATTGTCGGCATCTACCTGTACACCGCGCCCAGCAATGGCGTGACTTATCAGCGCGTGTGCTTTACCGCCAAAGCCTTGAAACATCACCCCGACTACACACTCGATGAAGGCATCGTCCGCGCCCGCTGGCTGACCCGTGAGGAGCTGATGGCCCTGCGCGACGACTGGCGCAGTGAGCTGATCATCCGCTGTATCGATGATTATCTGGCCGGCCAGCGCCATAGCCTCGAATTGATCCGCCCTTCTCTTTAGCCTTGCGGGCGTGAGCCTGTTAGAATCGCGTCCTTTTTCAAGACACCCGTTGAAACCCTATGCGTGATCCAGCCCCTTCTGACACACAAAAGAAGCGCGTCATCGTCGGCATGTCCGGCGGCGTGGATTCTTCCGTTTCCGCCGTTCTGCTCATGGAGCAGGGTTATGAGGTGGAAGGCCTGTTCATGAAGAACTGGGAAGAAGACGATGGAACGGAATATTGCACCGCCATGGACGACCTGGCCGACGCCCAGGCCGTGTGCGACAAGATCGGCATCAAGCTGCACACCGCCAACTTCGCCGCCGAGTACTGGGACAACGTGTTCGAGCACTTCCTGGCCGAATACAAGGCCGGTCGTACGCCGAACCCGGACATCCTGTGTAACCGCGAAATCAAGTTCAAGGCGTTTCTCGACTACGCCATGATCCTCGGCGCCGACCTGATTGCCACTGGCCACTATGTGCGCCGTCGCGACGTCGACAACCGCACCGAACTGCTCAAAGGCCTGGACCCGAACAAGGACCAGAGTTACTTCCTGCACGCCGTCGGCGGCGAACAGATCGCCAAGACCCTGTTCCCGGTCGGCGAGCTGGAAAAACCCGAAGTGCGCAAGATCGCCGAAAAACACGGCCTGGCCACTGCCAAAAAGAAGGATTCCACCGGGATCTGCTTTATCGGCGAGCGCCGCTTCAGCGACTTCCTCAAGCAGTACCTGCCGGCACAACCGGGCGAAATCAAAACCACCGACGGTGAGGTAATCGGCCGCCACCATGGCCTGATGTACCACACCATCGGCCAGCGTCAGGGTTTGGGCATCGGCGGACTGAAAGACGCCGGCGAAGAGCCGTGGTACGTACTGGTCAAGGACCTGGAAAACAATGTGCTGGTGGTGGGCCAGGGCAATGAGCACCCACTGCTGTTCTCGGGCGCGCTGCTGGCGTCGGAAATCTATTGGGTCAACCCGATCGACCTGAGCGCGCCACGCCGCCTGACCGCCAAAGTGCGCTATCGCCAGAGCGACCAGCCCTGCACCCTGGAAAAAACCGCCGGCGGCTACCGCGCCACCTTCGATGACCCGCAACGCGCGGTCACGCCGGGCCAATCGGTGGTGTTCTATGACGGCGAAATTTGCCTGGGCGGCGGCGTGATTGAAGTCGCCGAAGCCTGGAGCGGCGCGGCATGAGCCCGACCCAGGAGCAATTGACGGCACTCGGCGGGGTTTTCCTCGCCGCCGTGCTGGTCGACAAGATCGCCAAGACCGGCCAGGTGACCGAAGCAGGCCTGACCTGCATGCTCGGCAGCCTGCTGATCCGCGACCCCAAGGACACCCTGGAAGTGTATGGCGGCGATGACCTGGCGCTGCGTGAAGGTTACCGTGCGCTGATCGGCGCCCTGGAGCGCGACCCAAGCACCTTGCAACGCGAGCCGCTGCGCTATGCGCTGTCGATGCTCGGCCTTGAGCGGCAACTGGCCAAGCGCGACGACCTGCTCGAAACCATCGGCAAACGCCTGCCGCAGATTCAATCCCAGGTGGAACACTTCGGCCCGGCCCACGAAAACGTGATTGCCGCCTGTGGCGCGCTGTACCAGGACACGTTGAGCACCTTGCGCCAGCGCATCCAGGTGCACGGCGACATGCGCAACCTGCAGCAACCGAACAACGCCTCGAAAATCCGCGCCCTGCTCCTGGCCGGTATTCGTTCGGCGCGGTTGTGGCGTCAGTTGGGCGGTCATCGCTGGCAGTTGGTGATCAGCCGACGCAAATTGCTCAAAGAGCTTTACCCGTTGATGCGCAACGAATAAGTCGCAGCAACCCGCTTTTTTTATAGCCTCACGCGTAATACGCCGGTCAGTTGGCGACGGACCGGCGGATTTTTTCATGTATGATACGCGCCCCATTTCGTTGCCCGACTGTCCGAGAACACCCCATGCAGCTCTCTTCGCTCACTGCGGTTTCCCCTGTTGACGGCCGCTACGCCGGCAAAACCCAGGCCCTGCGCCCTATTTTCAGCGAATACGGCCTGATCCGTGCTCGCGTTCTGGTTGAAGTGCGCTGGCTCCAGCGCCTGGCCGCTCACCCTGCCATCAGCGAAGTGCCGGCGTTTTCCGCCGAAGCCAACGCTGTATTGAACACCCTGGCGGAAAACTTCTCCCTGGAGCACGCCGAGCGTGTGAAAGAGATCGAGCGCACCACCAACCACGACGTCAAAGCCATCGAATACCTGCTCAAAGAGCAAGCGGCCAAGCTGCCGGAACTGGCCCAGGTCAGCGAGTTCATCCACTTTGCCTGCACCAGCGAGGACATCAACAACCTGTCCCACGCCCTGATGCTGCGCGAAGGCCGCGATGACGTGATGCTGCCACTGATGCGCCAGACCGCCAACGCTATCCGCGAGCTGGCCATCCGCTTCGCTGACGTGCCGATGCTGTCGCGCACCCACGGCCAACCGGCTTCGCCGACTACCTTGGGTAAAGAACTGGCCAACGTGGTGTATCGCCTGGAGCGCCAGATCGCTCAAGTCGCGGCCGTGCCGCTGCTGGGCAAAATCAACGGCGCCGTGGGCAACTACAACGCCCACCTGTCGGCTTACCCGGAAATCGACTGGGAAGAAAACGCCCGCGCCTTCATCGAAGACGAGCTGGGCCTGGGCTTCAACCCCTACACCACGCAGATCGAACCCCACGACTACATCGCCGAGCTGTTCGACGCGATTGCGCGCTTCAACACCATCCTGATCGACTTCGATCGCGATATCTGGGGTTACATCTCCCTGGGCTACTTCAAGCAGCGCACCATCGCCGGCGAGATCGGTTCGTCGACCATGCCGCACAAGGTCAACCCGATCGACTTCGAAAACTCCGAAGGCAACCTCGGTATCGCCAACGCCCTGTTCCAGCATCTGGCCAGCAAGTTGCCGATCTCGCGCTGGCAGCGCGACCTGACCGACTCCACCGTACTGCGCAACCTCGGCGTGGGCTTTGCCCACAGCGTGATCGCCTACGAAGCCAGCCTCAAAGGCATCAGCAAGCTTGAGCTCAACGCGCAGAAGATCGCCGCTGACCTGGATGCGTGCTGGGAAGTATTGGCCGAGCCGATCCAGACCGTAATGCGCCGCTACAACATCGAAAACCCGTACGAGAAGCTGAAAGAGTTGACGCGCGGCAAGGGCATCAGCCCTGAGGCGCTGCAAACTTTCATCGATGGCCTGGACATGCCAGCCGCTGCCAAGGCCGAGCTGAAACTGCTCACCCCGGCCAACTACATCGGCAACGCGGTAGAGCAAGCCAAGCGCATCTGATCAGCGCGCGACCCTTTGAGACGCCCGGCCGCGCCGGGCGTTTTTATTCCTGTCTTAAAAGTGCTTTTTTTCAATAGGTTACACATGAATCCTGATATTCCTCTTCAACTTCTGGGCGGCATCACGGCGCGGGAATTCCTGCGCGACTACTGGCAGAAAAAACCGCTGCTGATCCGTCAGGCCATCCCTGATTTCGAAAGCCCGATCGACGCCGACGAACTGGCAGGCTTAGCCCTGGAAGAAGAAGTTGAATCGCGCCTGGTGATCGAACACGGCGAGCGCCCATGGGAACTGCGCCGCGGTCCGTTCGCCGAAGATGCGTTCAGCACGTTGCCTGAGCGCGAGTGGACCCTGCTGGTGCAGGCCGTCGACCAATTCGTACCCGAAGTTGCCGAGCTGCTGGGACACTTCCGCTTTCTGCCCAGCTGGCGCATCGACGATGTGATGATCAGCTTCGCCGCTCCCGGTGGCAGTGTTGGTCCGCACTTCGACAACTACGACGTGTTCCTGCTGCAGGCCCAAGGCAAGCGCAACTGGAAAATCGGCCAGATGTGCAATTCCGAAAGCCCCCTGCTGCAACACGCCGACCTGCGCATCCTGGCGGAATTCGAACAGAGCGAAGAATGGGTACTGGAACCGGGCGACATGCTTTACCTGCCGCCGCGCCTGGCGCACTTCGGCATCGCCGAAGATGACTGCATGACCTATTCGGTGGGCTTCCGTGCACCGAGCGCTGCCGAAGTGCTGACCCACTTCACTGACTTCCTCAGCCAGTACCTGACCGATGAAGAGCGCTACACCGACGCCGACGCCCAACCGGTCAGCGACCCGCACCAGATTCAGACGGACGCACTCGACCGCCTCAAAGGCCTGCTGGCCGAGCACATGAGCGATGAGCGCATGCTGCTGACCTGGTTCGGCCAGTTCATGACCGAGCCGCGCTACCCGGAACTGGTCGCCGGTGAAGAGCTGGGTGAAGAAGACTTTATCAGCAGCCTGGAAAACGGCGCGATCCTGGTCCGCAACCCGAGCGCGCGCATGGCGTGGTCTGAAGTGGACGATGACGTACTGCTGTTTGCCAGCGGCCAAAGCCGTTACCTGCCAGGCAAATTGCGCGAACTGTTGAAACTGGTCTGCTCGGCCGACGCCCTGCACAGCGAAAACCTCGGCACCTGGCTGGCCGACGAAGACGGCCGTGACCTGCTGTGCGAACTGGTCAAGCAAGGAAGCCTGGGATTTGCCGATGAATAAGATTCACGTAAGTGTCGCGGACTGGCAAAAGGATATCGCTGAGATTCGGCGCATTCGTGAGGCGGTGTTTATCGCTGAACAATCGGTTCCACCGGAGCTGGAGTGGGATGCGGATGACGCCGACGCGATGCATTTTCTTGCATTCGAAGGCGATTTTCCGATTGGCACCGCTCGCCTGCTGCCCAGCGGCGAGATTGGTCGCGTGTCGGTACTCAAGGACTGGCGCGGCCTGAAGGTCGGCGACAAGCTGATGGAAGCCGTGATCGGCGAGGCCGAGAGACGTGGCCAGACCAGGCAGTTCCTGAGTGCGCAGGTGTATGCGGCGCCCTTTTATGAGCGACTGGGTTTCACGATCGTCAGTGACGAATTCCTGGAAGTCGGGATTCCGCACGTTGATATGGTGCGCGAGGGCTGATCCAAAACCCAGTCGCTCCCTTCGCGAGCAAGCCCGCTCCCACACTTGACCGAGTAGATCCTTTGGAATGCGGTCGAATGTGGGAGCGGGCTTGCTCGCAAAGGCTATCTCAGCAACACCCCAAAATGCCCTGCCTGCCAGGGCATTTTGCCGTCTACGATTCAACTTGCGACCTGCCGGGCCGACAAACTGGCACTATCACGCCTAATTGACTCGCAGAGATAACGGACATGTCCCTACGCACCCTGCTCACCGCCCTCCTCCTCAGCGCCAGCGCCTGCGCCATCGCCGACACCGAAGTCGTCAACCTGAGCAACCGCACCAGCGCCGACCTGCTGCCCGTGGCGCAGAACTTTATCGGCAAGGACGGTAGCGTCAGCGCCTACGGCAACCAGCTTATTGTTAAAGCCGACCCCGGCAAGATCCAGGACCTGCGTGCCTTGCTTGCACAGCTGGACACACCCGCCAAGCGCCTGCTGATCACCGTCGACAGCAACGAAAACAACCAACAAAACAACGGCGACAGCCAAACCCGCATCATCAGTTACGGCACCGCCAGCCGCGACGGTGGCATCCAGCAGATTCAGGCCAGTGAAGGCGTGCCCGCGCTGATCCAGGTCGGCCAGAGCGTGCCACTGACCACCACGCAGCCAGACGCCTACGGCCGCCCGCAAAACCAGACCCAGTATCGCAACGTCACCCAGGGCTTTTACGTCACTGCCAGCGTCACTGGCGAGACCGTACACCTGGCCATCAGTACCAACCGTGACCGAATGAGCCAGGAACGTCCCGATGTAGTGAATGTGCAAAGTACCGACACAACGGTCAGTGGCCGCCTGGGTGAATGGATTCCACTGGCAGGCATCAGTCGCGAGACTCAGGCCGATAAATCCTCTACAACCCGCAGCTACTCTACTCAGGGCCGCGACGACCTGACTTTGCGGGTCAAGGTCGATACGCTGAACTAAAGCACCAAAAACTGACTGGCGAGTCGCATTAGACTAAAGATGTAGTGCCTGAAAAAAAGCACTACAAAACATTTGACGAGCCAAAAAAGCCTGTGCATGATGGCCTCGCTCCCGCTAATCAGGGGCCCTGGCAAGGGCCTTCGGATCGCCGCTCTAAGCTACCCACCTGAGCCGATTCGTGTCTGTACCGCCCACAAGGTGTGTTTGACGTTGGTTGCGACTGGAACGAAGTTGTCCCGAGGGACGGAAGCTAACCAGGTAACCCGGCTACACACTGATGGATCGTACCAAGGCCCACGATGCCCGAAGACTGTTCGCAGTTTGCCCTTACCTGCTCAATTCCTCCTCTCGCAACGCGTTCATCCCGTCGCCTTCCCCGTCGAACCTGACTTGGCCGCCCAAGCTTCTGGTCAGCGAGCAGCCACAACCACGCACTTGATACGTGGCTGGCAAATGGAATTTTCCACCTAGACCTATGCGACGAGGTTTTCCCCCATGGCACTGACACGCGAACAGCAAATTGCAGCCCTTGAAAAAGACTGGGCTGAAAACCCACGCTGGAAAGGCGTAACCCGCGCTTATTCCGCTGCTGACGTCGTCCGCCTGCGTGGCTCGGTTCAACCTGAGCACACCTTTGCAAAACTCGGCGCCGAGAAGCTGTGGAAGCTGGTCACCCAGGGTGCCAAGCCGTCCTTCCGCCCCGAAAAAGATTTCGTCAACTGCATGGGCGCCCTCACTGGCGGCCAGGCAGTTCAACAGGTAAAAGCCGGTATCCAGGCGATCTACCTGTCCGGCTGGCAAGTGGCTGCGGACAACAACTCCGCAGAATCCATGTACCCCGACCAATCGCTGTACCCGGTGGACTCCGTGCCGACCGTGGTCAAGCGCATCAACAACTCGTTCCGCCGCGCCGACCAGATCCAGTGGAAAGCCGGTAAAGGCCCGGGCGACGAAGGCTACATCGACTACTTCGCGCCAATCGTGGCTGACGCTGAAGCCGGTTTCGGCGGCGTACTCAACGCCTACGAACTGATGAAGAGCATGATCGAGGCAGGCGCTGCCGGCGTGCACTTCGAAGACCAACTGGCGTCGGTGAAGAAATGCGGCCACATGGGCGGCAAGGTACTGGTTCCAACCCAGGAAGCCGTACAAAAGCTGACCGCTGCACGCTTGGCCGCTGACGTTGCCGGCACGCCGACCATCATCCTGGCGCGTACCGACGCCAACGCGGCCGACTTGCTGACCTCCGACTGCGACCCGTACGACCAGCCATTCGTGACCGGCGAACGCACCCAGGAAGGCTTCTATAAAGTACGTGCCGGTCTCGACCAGGCGATCGCCCGTGGCCTGGCCTACGCGCCGTACGCTGACCTGATCTGGTGCGAAACCGCCAAGCCGGACCTGGACGAAGCGCGTCGCTTTGCCGAGGCGATCAAGAAGGAATACCCGGACCAACTGCTGTCCTACAACTGCTCGCCTTCTTTCAACTGGAAGAAGAACCTGGACGACGCGACCATCGCCAAGTTCCAGCGCGAGCTGTCGGCCATGGGCTACAAGCACCAGTTCATCACCCTGGCCGGCATTCACAACATGTGGCACAGCATGTTCAACCTGGCGCACGACTACGCCCGCAACGACATGACTGCCTACGTGAAACTGCAGGAGCAAGAGTTCGCTGATGCCGCCAAGGGTTACACCTTTGTGGCGCACCAGCAGGAAGTGGGCACCGGCTACTTCGACGACATGACCACCGTGATCCAGGGCGGCACCTCGTCCGTGACCGCGCTGACCGGCTCGACCGAAGAAGAGCAGTTCCACTAAGCAGCGAGTACACGGCCAGTGCGGCCCCACGGAAGACCTAACCGCACTGCCGCTTGATCTGACGCCCCGACTGGTTCGGGGCGTTTTTTTGCCTGTTTGAAAACCCCACCTACCACCTTAACGGTGTCGAGCCTTGGTTTTTTGCGCAAAACATTGACCCAGAGCGGTATTTGCCTGAATCAAATCGGTTAAAAGATCCCCTCCAGCAACTAGCCGCAATCAAGCAAGTAACAATAACTTCCCGCGCCACACGAGAAACATTCGCTTAAACCCCGCGCAAACAATATTCATTATCATTTAGCCAATGAAAACTTCTTTACCGCTTAAACAAAACACATTTGATTAAATGCCCGCTAATCCCCGGCCCACAAGGGCTACAGCCCCAAGAAGGTGCACTATGTGCTTATTCCATCGAATAATTTCGCTACAGGAATTTTACTTGCCCGGTGTTTAGCCATAAAATCACCGCGATTGATTGCGCTGCGACATATCGTCACTGCATCGTTACTTTTTCGAGCTCAGAGACCTTTGCTCTCTGTTAAGGATTTCCAGCATGACCGAAGCGACAGGACTCATGGCCCACAACTGGGGCTTTGCCATTTTCCTCCTCGGTGTTGTGGGCCTTTGTGCCTTCATGCTCGGCGTCTCCAGCCTCCTTGGGTCAAAAGCCTGGGGCCGCAGCAAAAATGAACCGTTCGAGTCCGGCATGCTGCCTACAGGTGGCGCCCGCTTGCGGCTCTCAGCCAAATTCTATCTGGTCGCGATGCTGTTCGTGATCTTCGATATCGAAGCCCTCTTTCTCTTTGCCTGGTCTGTGTCCGTCCGCGAAAGCGGCTGGACCGGATTCGTCGAAGCCCTCGTTTTCATAGCAATTCTGTTGGCAGGCCTTGTCTACCTATTCCGAGTGGGCGCCCTTGACTGGGCTCCGGAAGCTCGTCGTAAGCGGCAAGCGAAGCTGAAACAATGAGGCTTTGGCGATGCAATACAATCTCACCAGGATCGACCCGGATGCTCCTAACGATCAGTACCCTATCGGCGAACGGGAAACCGTTTCCGATCCGTTAGAAGATCAAGTCCACAAAAACATCTACATGGGCAAACTCGAAGACGTGCTGAGTGGCGCGGTCAACTGGGGGCGTAAAAACTCCCTGTGGCCGTACAACTTCGGCCTTTCGTGCTGCTACGTGGAAATGACCACCGCCTTCACGGCGCCCCACGACATCGCGCGCTTTGGCGCCGAAGTTATCCGGGCATCACCGCGCCAGGCGGATTTCATGGTTATCGCCGGCACCTGCTTTATCAAGATGGCGCCGATCATTCAGCGCCTCTACGAGCAAATGCTCGAGCCGAAGTGGGTTATCTCCATGGGTTCGTGCGCCAACTCCGGTGGCATGTACGACATCTACTCCGTCGTTCAAGGGGTGGACAAGTTCCTGCCCGTGGACGTCTACGTGCCTGGCTGCCCGCCTCGCCCTGAAGCTTTTCTGCAAGGCTTGATGCTGTTGCAGGAGTCGATTGGCAAGGAGCGTCGTCCGCTTTCCTGGGTGGTCGGTGATCAAGGCGTTTATCGCGCCGAGATGCCGTCACAAAAGGAACAGCGCCGCGAACAGCGAATCGCAGTCACCAACCTGCGCAGCCCCGACGAAGTCTGATCCAGCCCGCTTCTTTTTATAGAACGAAAACCTGGCTTCATTCTTTACGTTGACCGAAAGCGATAAAAAACCATGACTACAGGCAGTGCTCTGTATATCCCGCCTTATAAGGCAGACGACCAGGATGTGGTTGTCGAACTCAATAACCGTTTTGGCCCTGACGCCTTTACCGCCCAGGCCACACGCACCGGTATGCCGGTGCTGTGGGTGGCGCGCGCCAAGCTCGTCGAAGTCCTGAGCTTCCTGCGCAACCTGCCCAAGCCGTACGTCATGCTCTATGACCTGCATGGCGTGGACGAGCGTCTGCGCACCAAGCGTCAAGGCCTGCCGAGCGGCGCCGATTTCACCGTGTTCTACCACTTGATGTCGCTGGAACGTAACAGCGACGTGATGATCAAGGTCGCGCTGTCCGAAAGCGACTTGAGCATCCCGACCGTCACCGGTATCTGGCCGAACGCCAGCTGGTACGAGCGTGAAGTCTGGGACATGTTCGGCATCGACTTCCCGGGCCACCCGCACCTGACGCGCATCATGATGCCGCCGACCTGGGAAGGTCACCCGCTGCGCAAGGACTTCCCGGCGCGCGCCACCGAATTCGACCCGTTCAGCCTCAACCTCGCCAAGCAGCAGCTTGAAGAAGAGGCTGCACGCTTCCGTCCGGAAGACTGGGGCATGAAACGCTCCGGCACCAACGAGGACTACATGTTCCTCAACCTGGGCCCGAACCACCCTTCGGCTCACGGTGCCTTCCGGATCATCCTGCAACTGGACGGCGAAGAAATCGTCGACTGCGTGCCGGACATCGGCTACCACCACCGTGGTGCCGAGAAGATGGCCGAGCGCCAGTCGTGGCACAGCTTCATCCCGTACACCGACCGTATCGACTACCTCGGCGGCGTGATGAACAACCTGCCGTACGTGCTGTCGGTCGAGAAGCTGGCCGGTATCAAGGTACCGGACCGCGTCGACACCATCCGCATCATGATGGCCGAGTTCTTCCGGATCACCAGCCACCTGCTGTTCCTGGGTACTTATATCCAGGACGTTGGCGCCATGACCCCGGTGTTCTTCACCTTCACCGACCGTCAACGCGCCTACAAGGTAATCGAAGCCATTACCGGTTTCCGTCTGCACCCGGCGTGGTACCGCATCGGCGGTGTGGCCCACGACCTGCCGAACGGCTGGGAGCGCCTGGTCAAGGAATTCATCGACTGGATGCCCAAGCGTCTGGACGAGTACCAAAAGGCTGCGCTGGACAACAGCATCCTCAAGGGCCGTACCATCGGCGTCGCGCAGTACAACACCAAAGAAGCCCTGGAATGGGGCGTCACCGGTGCCGGCCTGCGTTCCACCGGTTGCGACTTCGACCTGCGTAAAGCACGCCCCTACTCGGGCTACGAGAACTTCGAGTTCGAAGTGCCGCTGGCGGCCAATGGCGATGCCTACGACCGTTGCATCGTGCGCGTTGAAGAAATGCGCCAGAGCCTGAAGATCATCGAGCAGTGCATGCGCAACATGCCGGCAGGTCCCTATAAGGCGGATCACCCGCTGACCACGCCGCCGCCCAAAGAGCGCACGCTGCAGCACATCGAAACCCTGATCACGCACTTCCTGCAGGTTTCGTGGGGCCCGGTGATGCCGGCCAACGAATCCTTCCAGATGATCGAAGCGACCAAGGGTATCAACAGTTATTACCTGACGAGCGATGGCGGCACCATGAGCTACCGCACCCGGATTCGTACCCCAAGCTTTGCCCACTTGCAGCAGATCCCTTCGGTGATCAAAGGCGAGATGGTCGCGGACTTGATTGCGTACCTGGGTAGTATCGATTTCGTTATGGCCGACGTGGACCGCTAAGCATGAACAGCACGCTTATCCAAACAGATCGTTTCACTTTGAGTGAAACCGAGCGCTCGGCCATCGAGCACGAGCTGCATCACTACGAAGACCCGCGCGCGGCGTCGATCGAAGCCTTGAAGATCGTCCAGAAGGAACGTGGCTGGGTGCCGGACGGCGCCCTCTACGCCATCGGCGAGATCCTCGGCATTCCCGCCAGCGACGTTGAAGGGGTGGCCACGTTCTACAGCCAGATCTTCCGTCAGCCGGTCGGCCGCCACATCATTCGCGTGTGCGACAGCATGGTCTGCTACATCGGTGGCCACGAATCGGTGGTCAGCGAGATCCAGAACAAGCTGGGCATCGGCCTCGGCCAAACCACTGCGGACGGCCGCTTCACGCTGCTGCCGGTGTGCTGCCTGGGCAACTGCGACAAGGCGCCGGCGTTGATGATCGACGACGACACATTCGGTGACGTGCAGCCTGCTGGCGTGACCCAATTGCTTGAGGGCTACCCATGACCCTTACATCTTTCGGCCCGGCCAACCTGATCAAGCGTTCGCCTGAAACCCACCCGCTGACCTGGCGCCTGCGTGACGATGCCGAGCCGGTATGGCTCGACGAGTACCAGGCCAAGAACGGTTACGCGGCGGCGCGCAAAGCCTTCGCCGACATGGCTCAGGACGATATCGTCCAGACCGTCAAAGACGCCGGCCTCAAAGGCCGCGGCGGTGCAGGCTTCCCCACGGGTGTGAAGTGGGGCCTGATGCCCAAAGACGAATCCATCAACATCCGTTACCTGCTGTGCAACGCGGACGAGATGGAGCCGAACACCTGGAAAGACCGCATGCTGATGGAGCAACTGCCCCATCTGCTGATCGAAGGCATGCTGATCAGCGCCCGCGCGCTGAAAACCTACCGGGGCTACATCTTCCTGCGTGGCGAATACACCACCGCCGCCAAGCACCTCAACCGTGCGGTGGAAGAAGCCAAGGCCGCCGGCCTGTTGGGCAAGAACATCCTCGGTTCGGGTTTTGACTTCGAACTGTTCGTGCACACCGGCGCCGGGCGTTACATCTGCGGTGAAGAAACCGCACTGATCAACTCCCTCGAAGGCCGCCGCGCCAACCCGCGCTCCAAGCCGCCCTTCCCTGCCGCCGTCGGCGTGTGGGGCAAGCCGACTTGCGTGAACAACGTTGAAACCCTGTGCAACGTGCCGGCGATCATCGCCGACGGCGTCGACTGGTACAAATCATTGGCCCGCGCAGGCAGCGAAGACATGGGCACCAAGCTCATGGGCTTCTCCGGCAAGGTCAAGAACCCTGGCCTGTGGGAGCTGCCGTTCGGCGTCACCGCTCGCGAGCTGTTCGAGGACTACGCCGGCGGCATGCGCGACGGCTACACCTTGAAAGCCTGGCAGCCAGGTGGCGCCGGTACCGGCTTCCTGCTCCCCGAGCACCTCGACGCACAAATGTATGCCGGCGGCATCGGCAAGGTCGGCACCCGGATGGGCACCGGCCTGGCGATGGCGGTGGACAACACCGTGAACATGGTTTCGTTGCTGCGCAACATGGAGCAGTTCTTTGCCCGTGAATCCTGCGGTTTCTGCACCCCGTGCCGTGACGGCTTGCCCTGGAGCGTCAAACTCTTGATGGCGATCGAGAACGGTGAAGGCCAGCCAGGCGACATCGAGACCCTGCTGGGTCTGGTCGGCTTCCTCGGCCCAGGCAAGACCTTCTGTGCTCACGCACCGGGCGCCGTGGAGCCATTGGGCAGCGCTATCAAATACTTCCGCTCGGAGTTCGAAGCCGGCATCGCGCCTGTCAGCGCCGCCGTCCCGCCTCTGGCAAGGCCGATCGTAGTCGGCGCGTAACGCTTTAAAGGGCGAAGGGTCCGTGCCCTTCGCTTTCTCATGGGCTGACGCCGTAAAGGCTGTGTTGATGCCCATGAATAACAAGATTCCATTAGCCACGCCCGCTGACAACGGGCCAACGAAGAACTTTGAACCATGGCCACTATCCACGTAGACGGCAAAGCGCTCGAAGTCGATGGGGCAGACAACCTGTTACAGGCATGTCTCTCACTAGGCCTCGACATCCCGTATTTCTGCTGGCACCCCGCGCTTGGTAGCGTCGGTGCCTGTCGCCAGTGTGCGGTCAAGCAATACACCGACGAGAACGACACCCGTGGTCGTATCGTCATGTCCTGCATGACCCCAGCCACCGACAACACCTGGATCTCCATTGAAGATGAAGAATCCAAGGCGTTCCGCGCCAGTGTCGTCGAATGGCTGATGACCAACCACCCGCACGACTGCCCGGTCTGTGAGGAAGGCGGTCACTGCCACCTGCAAGACATGACGGTGATGACCGGCCACAACGAGCGCCGTTATCGCTTCACCAAACGCACGCACCAGAACCAGGACCTCGGCCCGTTCATTTCCCACGAGATGAACCGCTGCATCGCCTGCTACCGTTGCGTGCGTTTCTATAAAGACTACGCCGGCGGCACCGACCTGGGCGTATTCGGCGCCCATGACAACGTGTACTTCGGTCGCGTTGAAGACGGCGTGCTCGAAAGCGAGTTCTCCGGCAACCTCACCGAGGTCTGCCCGACCGGTGTGTTCACCGACAAGACTCACTCCGAGCGCTACAACCGTAAGTGGGACATGCAGTTCTCGCCGAGCATCTGCCACGGCTGCTCCAGCGGTTGCAACATCTCCCCGGGCGAGCGCTACGGCGAACTGCGTCGTATCGAAAACCGCTTCAACGGTTCGGTCAACCAGTACTTCCTGTGCGACCGTGGCCGTTTCGGCTACGGCTACGTCAACCGCGAAGACCGCCCACGCCAGCCGCTGTTGGCCGGTGGCGCCAAGCTGAGCCTGGACGACGCGCTGGATAAAGCCGCCGACCTGCTGCGCGGCCGCAACATCGTCGGTATCGGTTCGCCGCGTGCCAGCCTCGAAAGCAACTACGCGTTGCGCGAGCTGGTCGGTGCCGAGCACTTCTACTCCGGTATCGAAGCCGGTGAGCTGGAGCGCATCCGTCTGGTCCTGCAAGTGCTGAACGACAGCCCGCTGCCAGTCCCGAACATGCGCGACATCGAAGACCACGATGCGATCTTCGTCCTCGGCGAAGACCTGACCCAGACCGCCGCGCGTATTGCGCTGTCGCTGCGTCAGTCGGTCAAAGGCAAGGCCGAAGACATGGCCGACGCCATGCGCGTTCAGCCTTGGCTCGACGCCGCCGTAAAAAACATCGGCCAGCACGCGCTGAACCCGCTGTTTATCGCGAGCCTGGCTGAAACCAAGCTCGACGACATCGCCGAAGAATGCGTTCACGCCGCACCGGATGACCTGGCTCGCATCGGTTTCGCCGTGGCCCACGCCCTCGACGCCAGCGCGCCTGCCGTCGACGGCCTGGACACTGAAGCCGTTGAACTGGCCCAGCGCATCGCCGACGCCCTGCTCGCGGCCAAGCGCCCATTGATCATTGCCGGTACCTCGTTGGGTTCCAAGGCACTGATTGAGGCTGCTGCGAACATCGCGAAGGCCTTGAAGCTGCGCGACAAGAACGGTTCCATCAGCCTGGTCGTGCCGGAAGCCAACAGCCTCGGCCTGGCGATGCTCGGTGGCGAGTCCCTGGACGCCGCCCTGCAAGCGGTGATCGACGGCAATGCTGACGCCATCGTGGTACTGGAAAACGACCTGTACACCCGCACCGATTCGGCCAAGGTCGACGCTGCGCTGGACGCCGCCAAAGTGCTGATCGTGGCCGACCACCAGAAGACCGCTACCAGCGAGCGTGCCGACCTGGTACTGCCAGCCGCCACCTTCGCCGAAGGCGACGGTACGCTGGTCAGCCAGGAAGGCCGCGCCCAACGCTTCTTCCAGGTGTTCGATCCGAAGTACATGGACGCCAGCATCCTGGTTCACGAAGGCTGGCGCTGGCTGCATGCCCTGCGCGCGACCCTGTTGAATCAACCGATCGACTGGACCCAACTCGACCACGTGACCGCTGCTGCCGCCGCAAGCGCCCCGCAGCTGGCCCGTATCGTCGACGCTGCGCCGTCCGCCTCGTTCCGCATCAAGGGCATGAAACTGGCCCGTGAACCGCTGCGTTACTCCGGCCGTACGGCCATGCGCGCCGACATCAGTGTGCACGAACCGCGTACCCCGCAAGACCCGGACACCGCGTTCGCCTTCTCCATGGAAGGTTACTCGGGCTCGGTCGAGCCACGTCAGCAGGTGCCATTTGCCTGGTCGCCGGGCTGGAACTCGCCGCAAGCCTGGAACAAGTTCCAGGACGAAGTCGGTGGTCACATCCGCGCTGGCGACCCGGGCACCCGCCTGATCGAAAGCACCGGGGATTCGCTGAACTGGTTCGCTGCGGTACCGCGTCCGTTCAACCCGGCCCAGGGCACCTGGCAGGTTGTGCCGTTCTTCCACCTGTTCGGCAGCGAAGAGACCTCTTCCAAAGCCGCGCCGGTGCAAAGTCGCATTCCTGAAGCCTACGTGTCGGTGGCCAAGTCCGAAGCCGACCGCCTGGGCGTCAACGACGGGGCCCTGCTCAGCCTGAACGTGGCTGGCAAGACCCTGCGTCTGCCGCTGCGCATCAACGATGAGTTGGGTGCGGGCCTGGTTGCACTGCCTAAAGGCCTGGCGGGTATTCCGCCTGCGATTTTCGGCAAAACCGTTGACGGTCTGCAGGAGGCAGCGCAATGACTTGGTTCACGCCGGAAGTAATTGACGTGATCATCTCGGTGGTCAAGGCCATCGTGATCCTGTTGGCCGTGGTCGTTGCGGGCGCCCTGCTCAGCTTCGTCGAACGTCGCCTGCTGGGCTGGTGGCAGGACCGTTACGGTCCGAACCGCGTTGGCCCATTCGGCATGTTCCAGATCGCCGCCGACATGCTGAAAATGTTCTTCAAGGAAGACTGGACCCCGCCGTTTGCCGACAAGGTGATCTTCACCCTGGCACCGGTCGTGGCCATGAGCGCCTTGCTGATCGCCTTCGCGATCATCCCGATCACTCCGACCTGGGGCGTGGCGGACCTGAACATCGGCTTGCTGTTCTTCTTCGCCATGGCCGGTTTGTCGGTTTACGCGGTGCTGTTCGCCGGTTGGTCGAGCAACAACAAGTTCGCCCTGTTGGGCAGCTTGCGGGCCTCGGCCCAGACCGTGTCCTACGAAGTGTTCATGGGCCTGGCGCTGATGGGCATCGTGGTGCAGGTCGGCTCGTTCAACATGCGCGACATCGTCGAGTACCAGGCGCAGAACCTGTGGTTCATCATTCCGCAGTTCTTCGGCTTCTGCACCTTCTTCATTGCTGGCGTCGCCGTGACTCACCGTCACCCGTTCGACCAGCCGGAAGCGGAACAGGAACTGGCCGACGGTTACCACATTGAATACGCCGGCATGAAATGGGGCATGTTCTTCGTTGGTGAGTACATCGGCATCATCTTGATCTCGGCCCTGCTGGTCACGCTGTTCTTCGGCGGCTGGCACGGTCCGTTCGGCATCCTGCCGCAGTTGGCGTTCTTCTGGTTCTTCCTGAAGACCGCGTTCTTCATCATGTTGTTTATCCTGCTGCGCGCTTCCATTCCGCGTCCACGATACGACCAGGTGATGGATTTCAGCTGGCGCTTCTGCCTGCCGCTGACCCTGATCAATTTGCTGGTGACGGCTGCCGTTGTGTTGTTGAACACGCCAGCCGGCGCGGTTCAGTGAGGATTTGACCCATGTTCAAATATATTGGCGACATCGTTAAGGGTACCGGTACCCAGTTGCGAAGCCTGGTGATGGTGTTCGGTCACGGCTTTCGCAAACGCGACACCCTGCAATACCCGGAAGAAGCGGTGTACCTGCCGCCGCGTTATCGCGGCCGCATCGTACTGACCCGCGACCCCGATGGCGAAGAGCGTTGTGTAGCCTGCAACCTGTGCGCCGTGGCGTGCCCGGTGGGTTGCATCTCCCTGCAGAAAGCTGAAACCGAAGACGGTCGCTGGTACCCGGACTTCTTCCGCATCAACTTCTCGCGCTGCATTTTCTGCGGCCTCTGCGAGGAAGCTTGCCCGACCACCGCGATCCAGCTGACACCGGATTTCGAGATGGCCGAGTTCAAACGTCAGGACCTGGTGTACGAGAAAGAAGATCTGCTGATCTCTGGTCCCGGTAAAAACCCTGATTACAACTTCTATCGTGTTGCAGGTATGGCCGTTGCCGGTAAGCCCAAGGGCGCCGCACAAAACGAAGCCGAGCCGATCAACGTGAAGAGCTTGCTGCCTTAAGGAAGAAAGATGGAATTCGCTTTCTATTTCGCGTCCGGTATTGCAGTGGTGTCCACGCTTCGCGTGATCACCAACACCAATCCTGTGCACGCCCTGCTCTACCTGATCATTTCGTTGATCGCCGTGGCCATGACGTTTTTCAGCCTCGGCGCACCGTTCGCCGGTGTGCTGGAAGTGATCGCCTACGCCGGCGCCATCATGGTGCTGTTCGTGTTTGTGGTGATGATGCTCAACCTGGGGCCGGCCTCGGTCGCCCAGGAACGCGTCTGGCTCAAGCCCGGCATCTGGCTCGGCCCGGTCATCCTGGCAGCCTTGCTGCTGGGTGAACTGCTGTACGTGCTGTTCGCTCACCAGAGCGGCCAGGCCATCGGCCACACCACCGTAGACGCGAAAGCCGTGGGCGTAAGCCTGTTCGGCCCGTATCTGCTGGTGGTCGAACTGGCTTCGATGCTGCTGCTCGCGGCAGCCATCACCGCCTTCCACTTGGGCCGCAACGAAGCCAAGGAGCAATGACGATGCCTGCTATCCCTTTGGAGCATGGTCTGGCGGTCGCCGGCATCCTGTTCTGCCTTGGCCTGGTCGGCCTGATGGTTCGCCGTAACATTCTGTTCGTGTTGATGAGCCTGGAAATCATGATGAACGCCGCCGCACTGGCGTTCGTTGTTGCAGGTAGCCGATGGGCGCAGCCGGATGGGCAAGTCATGTTCATTCTGGTGATCAGCCTGGCAGCCGCCGAGGCCAGTATCGGCCTGGCGATCCTGCTGCAACTGTATCGTCGCTTCCACACGCTTGATATCGACGCTGCCAGTGAGATGCGCGGATGAACATGATCTTTCTGACTTTCGTATTTCCCCTGATCGGTTTCCTGCTGCTGTCGTTCTCCCGTGGACGCTGGTCGGAAAACCTGTCTTCCCTGATCGGTGTGGGTTCCATTGGCCTGTCGGCCATCGTGGCCGCCTACGTCATCTGGCAATTCAACGTGGCGCCGCCGGAAGGCGGCCACTACACCCTGGTGCTGTGGCAGTGGATGTCGGTGGACGGCTTCAAGCCCAACTTCGCCCTCTACGTCGACGGCCTGTCGATCACCATGCTCGGCGTGGTGGTGGGTGTAGGCTTCCTGATCCACCTGTTTGCGTCCTGGTACATGCGCGGTGAAGCGGGCTACTCGCGCTTCTTCTCGTACACCAACCTGTTTATCGCCAGCATGCTGTTCCTGGTCCTCGGCGATAACCTGTTGTTCCTGTACTTCGGCTGGGAAGGCGTGGGCCTGTGCTCGTACCTGTTGATCGGTTTCTACTACAGCAACCGCAACAACGGTAACGCGGCTCTCAAAGCCTTTATCGTCACCCGTATCGGCGACGTGTTCATGGCCATCGGCCTGTTTATCCTGTTCCAACAGGTGGGCACGCTGAACATCCAGGAACTGCTGGTGCTGGCACCGCAGAAATTCCAGGTCGGCGACTTCTGGATCACCCTCGCAACCCTGATGCTGCTGGGCGGCGCCGTGGGTAAATCGGCGCAACTGCCGTTGCAAACCTGGCTGGCGGACGCGATGGCCGGTCCTACGCCGGTGTCGGCGCTGATCCACGCTGCAACCATGGTAACCGCCGGTGTCTACCTGATCGCGCGTACCCACGGCCTGTTCACCCTGGCGCCGGAAATCCTGCATCTTGTAGGGCTGGTCGGTGGTGTGACCCTGGTTCTGGCGGGCTTCGCCGCGCTGGTACAGACCGACATCAAGCGTATCCTCGCCTACTCGACCATGAGCCAGATCGGCTACATGTTCCTGGCCCTGGGCGTTGGCGCCTGGGACGCGGCGATCTTCCACCTGATGACCCACGCCTTCTTCAAGGCCCTGCTGTTCCTTGCCTCCGGTGCGGTGATCGTTGCCTGCCACCACGAGCAGAACATCTTCAAGATGGGCGGCCTGTGGAAGAAACTGCCATTGGCCTATGCCAGCTTCATCGTCGGTGGTGCCGCCCTGGCAGCCCTGCCGTTGGTGACCGCAGGTTTCTACTCGAAAGACGAAATCCTCTGGGAAGCCTTCGCCAGCGGTAACCAGAACCTGCTGTATGCAGGCCTGGTGGGTGCGTTCATGACCTCGCTGTACACCTTCCGTCTGATCTTCATCACCTTCCACGGTGAAGCCAAGACCGAAGCACACGCAGGCCACGGCATCTCCCACTGGTTGCCACTGTCGGTGCTGATCATCCTGTCGACCTTCATCGGCGCCATGATCACCCCGCCTCTGGCCGGTGTACTGCCGGAAAGCGCCGGCCATGCCGGTGGCGCTGCCAAGCACAGCCTGGAAATCGCCTCGGGCGCCATCGCCATCGCCGGTATCCTGCTGGCTGCCCTGCTGTTCCTCGGCAAGCGTCGCTTCGTGACAGCGGTGGCCAACAGTGGCATTGGCCGCTTCCTCTCGGCCTGGTGGTTCGCTGCGTGGGGCTTCGACTGGATCTACGACAAACTGTTCGTCAAGCCATACCTTGCGATCAGCCACCTTCTGCGCAAAGACCCGCTCGACCAGACCATCGGTTTGATCCCGCGCGCCGCCAAGGCCGGTCACACCGCCCTGAGCCGCAGCGAGACAGGCCAATTGCGTTGGTATGCAGCTTCCATGGCCGTCGGTGCCGTGCTGGTGATCGGCGCCATCGTGGTGGTGGCGGTATGACCATGTCTATGAACCTTGCGAACATTGCCTACTTTGCGAACTTGCAAAAGGAAACGAGCCCGTCATGATTCTGCCCTGGCTAATCCTGATCCCCTTTATCGGCGGCCTGCTCTGCTGGATGGGTGAACGCTTCGGCGCCACCCTCCCCCGCTGGATTGCGTTGCTGACCATGTCCCTGGAACTCGCGCTCGGCCTCTGGTTGTGGGCGCACGGTGACTATTCATTCGCTCCGGCACCGGGTGTCGATCCAACCTTCGCGCTTGAATTCAAGCACGTGTGGATCCAGCGCTTCGGCATCAACGTGCACCTGGCCCTCGACGGCCTGTCGCTGTTGATGATTTTGCTGACCGGCTTGCTGGGTATCCTCTCGGTACTTTGCTCCTGGAAAGAAATTCAGCGTCACGTGGGCTTCTTCCACCTGAACCTGATGTGGATTTTGGGCGGCGTTGTCGGCGTGTTCCTGGCGCTGGACCTGTTCATGTTCTTCTTCTTCTGGGAAATGATGCTGGTGCCGATGTACTTCCTCATCGCGCTCTGGGGTCACAGTTCTTCGGACGGCAAGAAAACCCGGATCTACGCGGCGACCAAGTTCTTCATCTTCACCCAGGCTTCCGGCCTGATCATGTTGGTGGCGATCCTGGGTCTGGTACTGGTCAACTTCAACAACACCGGTGTGATTACCTTCAACTACGCCGACCTGTTGAAGACCAAGATGTCCCTGACCACCGAGTACATCCTGATGCTGGGCTTCTTTATCGCCTTCGCGGTGAAGCTGCCGGTGGTGCCTTTCCACTCCTGGCTGCCTGATGCTCACGCCCAGGCGCCGACCGCAGGTTCCGTCGACCTCGCCGGTATCCTGTTGAAGACCGCTGCTTATGGTCTGCTGCGTTTCGCCCTGCCGCTGTTCCCGAATGCCTCGGCCGAGTTCGCGCCGATCGCCATGACCCTGGGTCTGATCGGGATCTTCTACGGTGCGTTCCTGGCTTTTGCGCAAACCGACATCAAGCGCCTGATTGCCTTCTCGTCCGTTTCCCACATGGGTTTCGTACTGATCGGCATCTACTCCGGCAGCCAACTGGCGCTGCAAGGCGCGGTGATCCAGATGCTGGCCCACGGTGTTTCGGCCGCCGCACTGTTTATTCTCAGTGGTCAGCTGTACGAGCGCCTGCACACCCGTGACATGCGTGAAATGGGTGGCGTGTGGTCGCGCATCGCGTACCTGCCGGCCATCAGCCTGTTCTTCGCCGCCGCATCCCTGGGCTTGCCGGGCACCGGTAACTTCATCGGCGAGTTCCTGATCCTGATGGGTTCGTTCGTACACACGCCGTGGATCAGCGCCATTGCTACCTCGGGCCTGGTGTTTGGTTCGGTCTACTCGCTGATCATGATCCACCGCGCCTACTTCGGCCCGGCCAAGTCCGACACCGTCCTGCAAGGGATGGATGCTCGCGAACTGATCATGGTGCTCGGCCTTGCGGTGCTGCTGATCTACATCGGTGTGTACCCGCAACCGTTCCTGGACACTTCTGCCGCGACGATGCATGGCGTGCAGCAGTGGATCGGCACCGCCTTCTCTCAACTCGCTTCGGCCCGGTAAGAGCGCTATGGAATTCACGATCCAACACTTTATCGCGCTTGCGCCGCTGCTGATTACCAGCCTCACCGTTGTGGCGGTGATGCTGGCAATCGCCTGGCGCCGCAATCATTCGCAAACGTTCCTGCTGTCTTGTGCCGGGCTTAACCTGGCCTTGCTGTCGATCATCCCGGCACTCAAGGTCGCGCCATTGGCCGTGACGCCGCTGATGATGGTCGATGACTTCGCGCTGCTGTACATCGCGTTGATCCTGGTTGCCACCCTGGCCTGCGTCACCCTCGCCCACGCCTACCTCGGCGAAGGCGGCACCGGCTACCCAGGCAACAAGGAAGAGCTGTACCTGCTGATTCTGCTGGCTGCGGCCGGTGGCATCGTGCTGGTCAGCGCTCAGCACCTGGCCGGCTTGTTCATCGGCCTGGAACTGCTGTCGATCCCGACTTACGGCCTGGTGGCCTACGCCTTCTTCAACAAGCGCTCCCTGGAAGCCGGCATCAAGTACATGGTGCTGTCGGCTGCCGGTTCCGCGTTCCTGTTGTTCGGTATGGCGCTGCTCTACGCAGAGGCCGGCAACCTGAGCTTCACCGGTATCGGTCACGCCCTGGCGGCCACCAACATGCCCGCGCCGATTGCCCAACTGGGCCTGGCGATGATGTTGATCGGCCTGGCGTTCAAGCTGTCCCTGGTGCCGTTCCACCTGTGGACCCCGGACGTGTACGAAGGCGCCCCGGCGCCAGTGGCTGCGTTCCTGGCCACCGCGTCGAAGGTTGCTGTGTTTGCGGTGATGGTGCGTTTGTTCCAGATCTCGCCTGCGGCCAACACCGGCGTGCTGAGCACCGTGCTGACCGTGATCGCCATTGCGTCGATCCTGTTCGGTAACCTGCTGGCCCTGACCCAGAACAACCTCAAGCGTCTGCTGGGTTACTCGTCCATCGCGCACTTCGGCTACCTGCTGATCGCCCTGGTGGCGAGCAAAGGCCTGGCCGTGGAAGCCATGGGCGTGTACCTGGTTACCTACGTAATCACCAGCCTCGGCGCATTCGGCGTAATCACGCTGATGTCCTCGCCGTTCAAAGGCCGTGACGCCGACGCCCTGTACGAATACCGCGGCCTGTTCTGGCGCCGTCCGTACCTGACCGCCGTGCTTACCGTGATGATGTTGTCCCTGGCCGGTATCCCGCTGACCGCAGGCTTCATCGGCAAGTTCTACATCGTGGCTACCGGTGTTGAAGCCCACGAATGGTGGCTGGTAGCGTCGTTGGTACTGGGCAGCGCCATCGGCGTGTTCTACTACCTGCGCGTGATGGTCACCCTGTACCTGATCGAGCCAAACCTGCGCCGTGTAGACGCCGAGCTGCATTGGGAACAGAAGGCAGGCGGCGTGATGCTGCTGGCCATCGCCCTGCTCGCGTTCTTCCTGGGCGTATACCCACAACCGTTGCTCACCCTGGTGCAGCACGCGGTGCTGGGCGTTTGATCGCTTAGATTGAAGCAGTAAACAAAACGGCGCCTTCGGGCGCCGTTTTGCGTTTCTGAGGATCAATTCTTTCGCCTGCTCATACTGTAGAAATTTCCTTCATCTACTACCTATTCGTCTGGCATCTACTCGCTGAAGGCGGCCTTATGGTGGTTGCGTTTTAGGAAAGTTCCCACAGCCCGGTCACTTGACCCAAGGCGCGTGGGCCACCACACTATACGCAGGCTACGTACAGAACATGGATGCTCTATTTATCGAATTGCCGGCCTTTGAACGGCATCGCAGGGACTATCTGAGTGACGAGCTATTCCAGGGCTTTCAACAGGAGTTGATGAAGAACCCGCAAGCAGGCGACGTGATCGAGGGAACCGGCGGGTTGCGCAAGGTCCGTTTCGTCGACGAGCGACGCAACAAAGGCAAACGCGGGGGCTTGCGGGTCATTTACTACTGGTGGTCGGGCGGCACGCAATTCTGGTTGTTCACCCTGTACGGCAAACACGAACAGGACGACCTTACCCCCAACCACAAGAAAGCCCTAAAACACCTGCTGGACAGGGAAATCAAAGCGAGAACACATGATGAAACGTGAAATCTTTTCCGAACTGGTCGAAGGCTTCGACGCCCTGGCCGAAGAACGCCAAGGCAAAGTCACCCTGCGGACCCACAAGGTCCATCTCAACAACCTGGCCCCCCTGAGCGCCGACGAAGTGGTGGCCGTGCGCCAACAGCTCAACCTCTCGCGCTCGGTGTTCGCCATGTACCTGCGCACCAACGTGCGCACCCTGGAAAACTGGGAACAAGGCCGGGCCAAGCCCAATGCCCAGGCCACCACCTTGATCCGGCTGGTGGCGCGCTTTCCGGAAACCGTGGCACAGCTGGCTGCACTAGGCTGAAGAAGCACCCCGTGGTGATCCGGCTTGCAGTGCTGAACGGCTGGTTATGGCGAGCGGGCTTGTTGTGGCGAGCGGGCTTGCCCCGCGTTGGAGCGCGCAGCGCACCCAGCAAAACGTAAAGTCACCCTGCTCGCGGGTAATGCCCGACCCGATCGGCCCAACCCCAAGCCGGTTATCACGTACGTACCAGGCAATCGGCGCGCTTTTTAATTCGCCAAAAAGCAGGGCTCGGGCGGACAGTCGAATGCGGGGCGTTGGCCGCCCCGCATTCAGGCATGCGCTTAGAACGCGATACCGACTTTAAAACCGTACTCGTCGCGCTTGAGCTTGGTGTTGTCGGCGACATAGGAGTCGTCGTCGAGCTTGTATTCGGTACGCGTGTAATACAGGCCCGCCATCACCGGCAAGTCACCTTTCTGGTTCATCAGCAGGCTGACTTCGGCGTACGGGTTGGTGCGGTCCTTGAGGTCCACCGTGTCGCTGCCCAGGCCATCGACCTTGAGCTTGGCCCGGCCGTCGATGGTGCGGCGGGCACCGGCTTCGACGCGCAGGGTCATGTCATCGAACTGGTGGTTGTAACCCAGCGCGGCCTTGGCGAACGGCGATTTGTTGGTGAGCTTGACGTCGTAATCGTTGGTGTCCGGCTCGTAACGGGTCCAGCTGTAGCCACCACCGACGATCACGTCGACGAAGTTGCGCGCGTCCAGCGCGGCACGCCAGCCAAGGTCCAGGTCAGCCTGGCCTTCCTTGAGTTTATTGCTACTTTTTTCGCCGTATTTGGCTTCGATACCGGCTTGGTAAATAAAGCCGGACTCGGCGGTGAGCTTGTTGCCGAAGTTGTAGAACAGGCCCGCTTCGGGCATGTGGTCCTTGTCGCTTTCGCTGCCACCTTCGAGTTTGAAGTCGTTATAGCTGCCCTGCAGGCCCAGGACGGAAATCGGGCCAGTCGGTGCTGCGGCGAACACCACAGCAGGCGCGGTGACCAGCGCCAGCAGCGAGGAACCCTTGAGGAATTTTCCGAATAGCTTGGACATCGTTTTACATCTCCTTGTCTGGTGAGCAAATTATTCAGGAAACGGTTCGAACCTCGGCGTTTGCCAAAGGTTCGAATTAATTTGCATTGACATGAAGGTAAAACGGTTCAGCGAAGGCTCTAGCTCAAGGCTCCCTAGAATTTGCCACTACTAAGCTATCAAGGGCTTGGCGAAGTTGCGGATGCTTCGGCAAACAAATACCGAAGGTGCCCTGCAGCAATTCCAGTAACTCATCGGCACTTTCGACTGCGCGTTTTTCGCTGGGCTGGTCAAGGCAATGAACCGCGTAATTGGCATTGGCCAAGGTATGCCGTTTACCCGGCGCCAACCGCGCCGCTTTCAGTTGCCCGACGAAAACGGAAGCCGGGTGCGTCGACACGTACCAATTGCCGATGGTGTAGTCGATATCGGCCTGCACTTGCAGGTCGAACACATATAAGCCTCGCCATTCCTCGCCCACCAGCGCCCACAGGGTGTAATCGGCACCGTTGAAGGTCAGGCGATAAGGTTCATGGGCGGTGGCCTGGGGCACCTCGGTGTCCAGCTGCAACGGGCTGCTGGGCACCATGCCGCCGAAGCCGACATCGGTGACATAACGCACGCCGTCCAGGGTCACCAGGCTCAGGCGATGGGTGCGCCCGGTACGTGCATCAGGCGGCCCGCCCATCACCACCCAACCGGTCAGCCCGCGGGCGTCGAAACCCAGCTCCTGCAACAGCGCCAGGAACAGATAGTTAAGCTCGAAACAGTAACCGCCACGCCCGTCCAGCAGGACCTTTTGCTCAATGCTGGGCAGATCGATCGACACCGGAGCATGCAGCAATGTCGACAGGCTCTCAAAGGCGAAGGTGCAGACGTGCCGCAGCTGCAGGTCCTGCAGGGTTTTAAGCGTTGGGGGCGGGGGCGAGTCGTAGCCCAGACGCTGCAGGTAGAGCTGGCTGTGAGTCAATCGGGACATGGCGCGATCCTTGGGCACGTGACGAGTGCGTCACTATGCCGCGCCAGCGTGCGGCTTGTCATTTTGAGTGAACCTTTTAGAAAGCCCGCCTATCCATCTATAACAAGACAGGGAGGCAACATGAGTACCGCAAAAATCTACACCATTCACTATCAACTGCACGGTCAACCGAAATCCTTTGTGGTGCGCGCCGAAGTGATGAATAACGCTGAAGCGTGGCATTGGGCGGCGGTCGATGCCGATATTGCCCATGTCAGCCGCATAGGGCGCGTGGGGCATGAGCAGGTCAAGAAAACTACCCGGCCCTGGGCGGAGAAGTTTGGGATCAGCGAGGTTACCTGGGTGCCGCCCAAGTAGGTTTCGTTTGGATGTGATCAAGCCCCGCTATTGCGGGGCTTGGTTTTTGGGGGGTGTCGGTGGTGTGCATATCCGTTGCTGCGGTAACGGCTGCCTAGGGTTCCGCTCTTACATTGGGTCACTTTTGCAAGGACGCAAACGTAACCAAAAGGTCCTCGCCGGTATGACACACCAAGGTGTCTGCATCGCAGGCAAGCCACCTCCCACAAAAAAGCAGCTCTTCAGTGTATGTAAATTCGCTTTTTGCTTTTGATCTGAGACGCCCCGTCAACCACGGTGGCCGAACGCAGGCTTGAATCCGTGGCCCACGGATTCTAGCCTTCGTTCTGGCACACCGAGCATTAGCGGGGTGCCGAGTGGTGGGGCGCAGGCCTTTAGGTTACTTTTGGCTGGGCCGGCATTCCGGGCGTTTGCCAAAAGTGACCCGCCGTCAGGGCGGAACCCTGAGTAGCCGTTACCGCAGCAACGGATATGTACACCAAACCAAAATCACCCAGGCTTCTTAAGATCCCCCAACGGATCATAATCCACCTTTTTGCGCTGCACCTTGTCCTTATCCAACGGCGCAATCGCCGGCCCAACAGGATCAACCTGCGGGTCCGACACATCAGGCGAATCCGGATCAAACCCCAATTCATCCTCGCCGCTGGCATGCTCGCCCGAACCCGGGCCTTTTGGATGATTACTCACAGTCACCTCCTGAACCTATAGCGGGCGCGCTCTGTCATGCAGGTTTTCAAGGTCTTCCTCAACGCGCTCAACATCATCGTCCTGACGTTCGGCCGGGTCATTGGGGCGCAACGCATCGTTGTCGCGCTCCTCTTCTCCCGGCGTACGGTCAGGGTTGGGTGTACCCGGCGGCGGTTGCTTGTACTCAGACATGATGGCTTACCTCAAAAGGGCTACACAGATTTAGAGAAACCACCCCAAGCCATGGTTCAACTTGTTTGCCCAAAGCATGCGAAGATGCCACCCCGCCTTTCTTGAGACCTGACCCGGATGTTCGAGCTCAACCCCTGCGACCCCGCCACCTTCCGCCAACAAACCCGCCGCAGCACGCTGATCATCGCCGTGCTGTTCATGGCCCTGGCCATGCTGCTGTCGACCCTCGCGGTGATGCTGTTCGGCGAACCCGGCGGCGACAATTTTCGTTTCAACGTCGGCGGCGTATTCGCCGGGGTATTGATCACCGTCGCCCTGGTGCGCGGCCCATTCTGGACCCAGCCATGGCTGGCGCCTGCCGTGTACGGCTGGCGGCTCAAGCGCACTCTGATGCGCGTGACCAATGTGATGCACACGGTAAAGGAACGCGTGCAAGCCAACGATCCCACCGCCCTCAAGGTCCTGCGTTTTTATCACCTGGGGCTGACGCAGATGCATGAGCTGGACGCCAACTCCAGCGCCCAGGCGCAACTGGTCGGCGAGATGCAAGCCCATCGAGCGAAAATGCAGGCACTGGAGATCGACACCGACCAAACCCGCTTCGACCCCATCTGGCTGGAAGGCTTTAAAAACCCATAATCAGCTGGAAACCTTCGCGCGCCAGCAGAACACGGCGCTGACGGCAATCGCCGCGCCCGCCAGGCCAAACACCCATGGCGCCGACGCCACCGGCAGCAGCAACCCCGCCATCAGCGGCCCGAGGCCGGCGCCGACGTCACGCCATACCGCGTTGGAGGCCAACGCCGAAACGCGCATCGAGCCAGGGTTGCGCTCGGCCACCAAGGTGGTCACCAGTGGCAGTTGCAAGGCGCGCAGCACCAGCACCGCGGCCGCGCCGACGATCACCCAGTAACTGCCAAATGCCGTGAGCGCCAAGGCACTCAAGAACGAAAACAACAGCAGCATCGAGGTGGCGCCAAAACGCTGCGCCGCACGCCCTCCCAGCGGGCTCAGAAGCATCTCCGAGGCATAGCGCAGGGCCATCAGGCCGCCGGCGATCAGAACCGCATCGCCGCCAAGAATCTTCTGCGCCTGGATCGACAAGCCGAAGATAAACAGCCCGTCCAACGCCACGCCTTCGATAAACGACCACACCGCCACGCTGTCCGGCCACTTGAAGCGCCGCCCGGTGCTGTGCAAATCATGCCCGGCGGTGGGCAAACCACGCGCCACCCACAGGCCCGCCAGGCAGCAGCCGGCCAGAATCAGGAAGATAGGTCGCGGCCCGGCCCACAGGGTCAGCCAGCCACCCAGCGGCAGTGCCAGCATCGGCCCCAGGGCGATCACCGCCCTGGAGCGCCCTGCCCTGCGCGCCGCGCCAGCAGGCTCAGAAGTGGCAAGCACTTGGGTCGACAGGTTCAGCGCGGCAAAACACAGGCCCCAGATCAGCCGCAGCCCCAACAAAGCGGCAAAACCTGACAGCATCGAGTTACCCAAGGCGCACACCGTGGCGGCACCGGCGGCAATCATGCAGGTCAGCCGGTCGCCATTACGGGCGTAGAAATTCAATACATGGCGGTAGCCGAAAATCCGCACCAGGCGGTTGGCTGCCAGCAACACCCCGGCCTGGGCCAGGGTGATGCCAAAGGCCTGGGATTCCATGGGCAGCAGCAAATACAGCAACACATCGCTGGGCAGGCATAACGCGAGGGTCAGTGCGGCACGTCGGGAGGTGGTATCAGCAGTGCGTAGGGCCAGGCTGGACATAAATCTGAAACATCCCGAAATATTCAGGCCGCCACGTTAGCGTTGCCGCCGCGTGTTTTACAAGGGCTAAACCTTGTGTTTATACGGCAACAGGCGCAGCCCACTGGCCACACTGCCCACCAGCGCAAACCCACAGCCCAGCCACAGCGCGTACTGCGGGCCGCTGCCCAGGGAGAGATGAAAGCAGAACGCCACCAACGACGCCCCCAGCGTTTGCCCCAGCAAACGTGAAATCGCGACGATGCCACTGGCCCCGCCGCTGCGGGCCAACGGCGCGCTGGTCATGATCGCCTTGAGGTTGGGTGACTGGAAAAAACCGAAACCGGCGCCGCACAAGGCCATGCGCCAGCCGATATCAAAGGCGCCGGCACCGCTGCCCAAGGTCGCCAACGCTGCCATGCCCGCGCTGAGCATCAGCAAACCGATGCCGCACAACAGCCCGAGCGACACACGATCCGCCAGACGCCCCGCCACCAAAGCCATCACCGCCACCACCGCAGGCCATGGTGTCATCAGAAAACCGGTTGCCACCTGGCTATGACCGAGCACCGCCTGCAACAGAAACGGCAGTGATACAAAGGCCAGGCCCTGAGCACTGAACGCACAGATGGCCGTGAGGGAAGACAGCGCAAACACCGGGCGCTTGAACAAGTCCACAGCCAGCATCGGCGCCGGGTGACCGACCTCACGGCGCAACAGCCATGCACCGCACACCATCGCCAGCGCAATCAAACCGAGGGTCAGTGTGCCTTGGGCGCCATGCACCGCCGTGCCCAGGCCCAGTACCAACAGCGCGAACAGGCCGGCACACAACAGCGCCGACCACCGATCGAACGCGTGGCCGGTCAACGGCAGTGTCGGCAACGAACGCAGGCCCAACCCCAGGGCAAGCAGCCCCAGCGGCACGTTGATCAGGTACAGCCAATGCCAGCTCGCCACCGACAGAATCGCCGACGCGGCGGTCGGCCCCAGCGTGAAGGCCAGCCCCACCACCAGCGAGTTATAGCCCAGGCCGCGCCCAAGCATTTTTGACGGGTAGATATGCCGCAACAACGCCGTGTTGACACTCATCACCGCCGCCGCCCCCAGCCCTTGGGCCACCCGCGCGGCGGTCAGGGTCAGCAAAGAACCGGCCAACCCGCAAAACAGCGACGAGACAATAAACAGCAGTAAACCGCCGAGGTACACGCGCCGGTGGCCGAGCACATCACTGAGCGACGCGAACGGCAGCACCGTGGCGATAATCGCCAGCTGGTAGGCGTTCACCACCCAGATCACCGAGGCCGAATCAGTGCCGATACCCTGTGCCAGCGTCGGCAGCGCCGTATTGACGATGGCGGTGTCCAGGGTTGCCATGCCGATGCCCAAAGACAAGGCGATCACCGCCGGCAAGCGTTTATTGGAAGGCAGCCCATCGGCAACAGAAGACATGAACAATCCGCACAGGTGACAAAAGCCATTAGATTACGGGCTGGGCGGTTTTTTTTCAGTGGCCAATTGCCTGGCTGTCCGAATTTTCATGTTTGCCGGCGTCATTCAACGATCAACTTACTGCCCAACCACCCGGCCAGGTACTCACCGGCCTGGGCCACGCCCGCCTCTTCAGCCAGGCGCGCCACCAGAAACTCGCGCACCGCCAAATCCCCAGCGTTTTATTCGGCACCTCGAACGACACCATTAGAACTATTCGTGTTTGCGAACGCGCAGTGCGGGGCGTGATCCAGGCACCCGCACAAATCAAACGGTGGGCGCTGGCTTGCCTGCGATGCAGGCACCTCGGTGTTTCACGCAGGCCGAGTTGATGCTATCGCAGGCAAGCCGGCTCCCACCGTTTTAGAGAGTGGCGGCCTGGGAGAGTGCGCTCAAGTCCAAATGCCCATCCTTGACCGGCGGGCACCAGTAATACCCACCGGTCAACGGCGTACTGATCCGATACAACCCATCCACAATCCCGTCTTCCAACCCGCTCATGCGCCGCAGTTGCGCTTCGAACGCATCGAAGGAATGCCCAAACGCCAGGAACATCAACCCTGCCTGGCCGTTCTCGGCCCACGGCATCGAGCGGCGCACTACAAAGGCTTGCGGGGTAAAACTTTCCTGGGCGGTACGCTTGGTGTGAGCGGATTCGGGGGCGTCGTCCAGCTCTTCGTTATCGCCATGGCGGCGGCCGATGATGTGGTCACGCGCCTGGGCGGGCAACGCGGCAAAACCGTCGAGGTCGTGTTGCCATTGCTGGATCGCGGCAAAGCTGGCGCCGCTGTCGGTCAGGGCGGCTTCGACGGCGGCGTCGTCGTGGGGGTTTTCGGTGCCGTCTTCGTAATCGGTCAGATCGAAGCCGGTTTTGTAGCGAAAGCCTTCGGTCATCTGCACCAGCCGGAATGCCGGGGCCAGGGCTTTTTCAAATGCGCGGCTGCGCAGCAGCAGTTCACCGCGATCCACACCGTGCAGCCACACCCACAACGCCTGCTGAGTAGACGGGTTATGTGCGCCGGGGCCCGTGACCGTGGGGAATGCGCGCAGCCCTTCAATGTGCGCGCCGAGCGAAGTCACCAGCGGCTCGCCAAAACCGACCACTGCGCCCGCATCCGTCAACTGCACCAACGCGTCCAACGCGGCGGGTACGGCTGCCGATACGTCAACGGCAAAAAACAGATGGCGTGCCTGCAACGGCACCGGTGCGGCAAGAATGCCCGGCTGGTAGTGACTCATGTGAACTCCTTCTGAAAAGCCGCGCAGTCTACCCCAACAAGCCTTACAAACGCGGGCTTGTGCTCAAGTTTTCCAGATCACGCGGTTCCAGGCCCAATTGCGCCTTGAACTGCGCCCAGCCTTTGGGCGTCATCCGCACCGCACGCGAATCCTTGGCGCGGCGCAACCAACCGGCATCGCACCAGGCACTGAGCAATTGCACGCCGAGCGGGCCGGCCACGTGATGGGTGCGCTCGGTCCAGTCCAGGCATTGGCGCGCAGGCTTCAAGACGCTTGAGTCGATGCCCAGGGTCTGCAACCAGGCTGCGCCTGCGGGCAACACTTCATAGTGTTTATCGCCGACGGCGCGCAGGTATTGGCGCTTTTCCAGCGCCTGGGTCACCGCGACGCCCAACTGCCCGGCCAGGTGGTTGTAGCAGCAGCGCGCAAACCGTAGCCCCTGGGCCTCGCGGCTTTGGGGTTTGAGCACGATCGCCGACAACGGCGCAATCGCACTGAGAAACTCGATCGCCTGAGCCACGTGCTCCCCGGCCAGGCGGTAATAGCGATGCCGGCCCTGGGTTTGGCAGGCGAGCAAACCACCGGCGACCAATTTGGCCAGGTGGGTGCTGGCGGTCTGCGCGGTGATGCCGGCAGCAAAGGCCAGTTCACCCGCAGGTAACGCGCGCCCGTCGAACAACGCCAACAGCATCGCGGCGCGGGCGGGCTCGGCGAGCAGTGCGGCAACCTCGGTAAAGGTGGATGGGTTCGACATGGCGGCTCTCCAACGGGACCTGCGCAGTATAAGCGTGACGCAGGCGAGCATGCTTCGATCAACGTCGAAGCATCTGCCCCGTGCCGCGCGCTAGATTCGCCGCCTGTGTCTTTTCAAGGAAGGTGTGCATGCCACAACGAAAGGTGCTGGCCGCGACCAGCCTCAGCTATGTACTGGTGATCCTCGATACGTCCATCGTCAATGTGGCGCTGGACCCCATCGCGATGGCTCTGCACAGCAACACCGGCGCACTGCAATGGGTGGTCGGCGCCTACACTTTGACCTTTGGTTGCCTGCTGCTGGCCGGCGGTGCGATGGCGGATCGCTTTGGGGCGCGCAGGCTGTATATGACCGGCTTGCTGGTGTTTACCCTGGCCTCGCTGCTGTGTGGCGTGGCCAGCGACATGCACCTGCTGGTGGCCGCGCGGGGGCTGCAAGGTGTCGGCGCAGCGTTGCTGGTGCCGGCGTCCCTGGCGCTGATCAATCAGGCGTATGCAGGCAACCCCGCAGGCCGCGCGACGGCCATCAGCCTGTGGGCCGGGTGCGGCGGCATTGCCATGGCGGCCGGGCCGTTGGTGGGCGGCGTGCTGATCCAGACGCTGGGCTGGCGCAGTATTTTCCTGGTCAACCTGCCGTTGGGGTTGATCGCTGTCGGCCTCAGCGCGCGCCTTGCCGCCAGTGCCAGACAGCCCCGCGCCGCAGGCTGGCTGCGCCTCAGCGTGCAGCTGTTTGGCAGCCGCGTGTTCAGCCTGTGTGTGGCCGTGTCACTGCTGTCGGCGCTGCTGCTGTATGGGCTGATGTTTGTACTCAGCCTGTATTTCCAGCGGACCCTGGGCCTCTCACCGCTGCGCACCGGGGTGGCGTTCCTGCCGTTGACGGTGCTGGTGAGCATCGGCAGCCTGATGGCCGGCGAGTGCGTGCGCGCCTTTGGCAGCCGCAGGCTGATCGGTGGCGCCCTGATGCTCTACGTGACCGGTTTTGGCCTGTTGTTGATGGGCGGCACAACGCCCGACTACGCCTTGATGGTGGTGCCCCTACCGCTGATTGGCCTTGCCGCCGGGCTGATCACCCCTGCCGCCACGGCCGCGCTGATGAACGCGGTGCCGCCGGGACAGGCCGCAATTGCCGCCGGCATCCTCAATACGGCGCGACAGATCGGCGCAGCCTTGGGCGTGGCACTGGCCGGCGCGCTGCTGTAACGCGTCTGGCGCTTGCCACACAGCCCTTGGATGGGTGACTCTCTAGTCATGTTTTGCAACTATTCCAGGGGTAGCGACATGACCACCAGTAACCTGCTCGCCCAGCTGTTTCCCACCGCCGCCAGTGACATTCCCGAGCAATTCCGCCTGGCCGCGCCCATCGAACAGCGTGATTACCTGGTCGACGGCCAGTTGCAGGTGTGGAACGGCCCGCTCGCCAAGGTGCAGAGCCCGGTGCAACTGGGCGATGAGCGCGTGCACATCGGCAGCACGCCGCTGCTGGACGCCGACACCGCCCTCACCGCCCTGGACGCCGCCGTGCGCGCCTACGACCGCGGCCAGGGTGAATGGCCGACGATGCGCGTGGCCGAACGTATCCAGCATGTCGAAGCTTTTTTGCGGCGCATGCGCGAACAACGGGACGCAGTGGTCAAGCTGCTGATGTGGGAAATCGGCAAGAATCTCAAGGACTCGCAGAAGGAATTCGACCGCACCTGCGACTACATCACCGACACCATCAACGCCCTCAAGGAACTCGACCGCCGCTCCAGCCGCTTCGAGCTGGAACAGGACACCCTCGGCCAGATCCGCCGCGTGCCACTGGGCGTGGCGCTGTGCATGGGGCCTTACAACTACCCGCTCAACGAGACCTTCACCACGCTGATCCCGGCACTGATCATGGGCAACACCGTGGTGTTCAAGCCGGCCAAGCTCGGCGTGCTGCTGATTCGCCCGTTGCTGGAAGCGTTCCGTGACAGCTTCCCGGCCGGCGTGATCAACGTGATCTACGGCAGCGGCCGCGAAACCGTCAGCGCGCTGATGGCCAGCGGCAAAATCGACATTTTTGCGTTTATCGGCACCAACAAGGCGGCCAGCGACCTGAAAAAACTGCACCCCAAGCCGCACCGCCTGCGCGCAGCCCTGGGCCTGGACGCAAAAAACCCCGGTATCGTGCTGCCCGAGGTCGACCTGGACAATGCCGTGAGCGAAGCGGTCACAGGCTCCTTGTCGTTCAACGGCCAACGCTGCACCGCGCTGAAAATCCTGTTTGTGCACGAAGATGTGGTCGACAGCTTCATTCAGAAATTCAACAGCAAACTGGCCACGCTCAAACCCGGCATGCCGTGGGAAGACGGTGTATCGCTGACGCCACTGCCGGAAGTCGGCAAGGTCGATTACCTCAATACACTGGTGGCCGATGCCGAGCAGCACGGCGCCAACGTGGTGAACCCCAATGGCGGCGAAAGTCGCGGTTCGTTCTTCTACCCCGCCGTTTTGTACCCGGTGAACCCGCAGATGCGCGTTTACAACGAGGAACAGTTCGGCCCCGTTGTGCCGATCGTGCCGTACCGTGACCTGGAAACCGTGATCGAGTACGTGCTGGACTCGGACTTCGGCCAGCAGCTAAGCATTTTCGGCACCAATGCGGTGGAAGTCGGTCGGCTGGTGGATACGTTTGCCAACCAGGTCGGGCGTATCAACATCAACGCCCAGTGCCAACGCGGGCCGGACACCTTCCCGTTCAACGGGCGCAAGAACTCGGCCGAGGGCACGCTGTCGGTGCATGACGCCCTGCGCGTGTTCTCGATCCGCACCTTGGTGGCGACCAAGTTCCAGGAGAGCAACAAGGCGTTGGTCAGCGATATCTTGCGCAACCGTGATTCGAGTTTCCTGACCACGGATTACATTTTCTAACGTTAACTCGGTTCAAAATGTGGGAGCGGGCTTGCTCGCGAATGCGGTGGGTCAGCTATAGATGTGTCGACTGACTAGGCGCATTCGCGAGCAAGCCCGCTCCCACAATTAGATCGAGTCCACACTGCATAATGAGGCCACTTTAATACCGATGAACCTGCCCTTCTTCGCCCGGCGCCTGTTGCGCCCGTTGCTCGACCCGTACCGCCGTTACCGCCATGCCAAGCTGATCCACGCCGTGCGCGTGTCCATTGGCCTGCTGGCGACCATCCTGCTCACCACCGGCATCAACTTGCCCCACGGCGAGTGGGCGTCGGTGACCATGCTGATCGTGATCGGTGGCCTGCAGCACCACGGCAATATCGGCAAAAAAGCCGTGGAGCGTGCCTACGGCACCCTGATCGGTGCCAGCGTAGGCCTGCTGCTGGTGGTGCAACAGGCTTATTTCGGCATACCGCTGCTGACCTACTTGCTGATGTCCGCGGTGTGCGGGTTCTTTTCCTATCACGCCATCGGCAAGGGCGGTTACATCGCGCTGCTGTCGGCGATCACGGTGTTTATTGTTGCCGGCCACGGCGACAACCCGATCTCCGATGGCTTGTGGCGCACCGTCGATATCCTTATCGGCATTGTGCTGGCGCTGGCGTTTTCCTTCGCCCTGCCGCTGTACGCGGTGTATTCCTGGCGCTACAACCTGGCCAGCGCGTTGCGCGATTGTGCGGCGATTTACAGCCGCATCATCAGCGGCCAGTCGGTCACGGACGATGAACACCTCAAGCTGCTCAACCGCCTGAACGCGGCGATGCTGCAACTGCGCTCGCTGATGCCGTCGGTGTCCAAGGAAGTGCGCATTTCCATGACCGAACTGGACGCGATCCAACGGCATTTGCGCATGTGCATCAGCACCCTGGAGATTCTCGGCAATACCCGGCCGGATCCGCGTGATGAACAGGCGATGGCGCGGATGCAAGTGATGCTTAAGGCCGAGCATCGGCAGATTCGGGTGCAGCTGGTGGGGATGGCGCGGGCGTTGAAGTCCGGGTTTACCGAACGGCTGGAGCGGCCTGCCCAGGTGGCGGATGACGCTGCGCTTGAAGCGCCGGTGCAAAGTGCGTTGGATGGGTATCGGTTGTTGACGTTGCAGTTGGCGGGGAATGTGGAGGCGATGCGGGGGCGGTTAGCGAAGACGGCGAGTCATTGGAAGATTTGAACGGGGTCAGAGCCGCGCAGGAACAGCGCGACGGATAAGGTAAACAAGGCGCTTGAGACGGTGGCGACAAACGGCAGGCCTGCAGGGAAAATCCGACAAATACCGAAGTTTTGGTAAAACTGCGGCCATCCGCCTTTTTCTCACATTTTTTTCACGATTTATTCACATCCGCAGACGTAGGGTGAAGCCTCATCCGTTACAAACGTTGCACATCAAAACCCGCCGCCCCAGCGGGTTTTTTTTGTCTTGGATTTGGGTTTTAACGCGCGGCTTTGCTGGATGGCGTTGCGGCTTGTTCGCGAATGGCGCGCTGGGTGTCGAGCACCTTGGCCAACGCGGTTTCGGCTTCGGGACTTTGCTGCGGTACACGAATCGCCGCTGAGACCAGGGTGATCAGCTTGGCCATCACCTCGGCATCGGTGGCCGGGCGGCCCAGACTCATGGAGTTCATCAGCAGGCGCAGCTCGGTGCCGGCCATGACCCCGGAAATCGCCTTGAGGGCGAATTGCAGGCGCACGCCCAGCTCATTGCGTGGCAGATCCGGCAGGGCCAGGGCGAAGGCTTCGAAGAAGCGCTGGAACACCGGCTGGTAATGCACCTTGAGGTATTCCTGGATAAACGGCGAGGTGTCGCTGTACACCCGGCCCAGGAAGCGAATAAATGAACGCCCTTCCCCGCTGGCCGGGTCACTGCGCTCCAGGCCCATAGCCGGGGCGAACAGCACGCCGAGCAAGGTATCGCAATCGAGCGGGCCGTCGGATTCGGCTTCACAGCGCGCGAGCAGCTCCAGGCGCTGCTCATTGAGCGGCTCCAGGCGTTGCATCAAGAGGGTTTTCATCAGGGAATCCTTGTCCCCGAAGTGGTAGTTCACGGCGGCCAGGTTTACCTGGGCGCGCTCGGTAATCTGCCGGAGCAACACGGCGTCATAGCCGTATTTGATGAAGAGAGCCTCTGTCGCATCCAGCAGTCGAGTCTTGGTAACGTTTGGAGCGCTGAGTTTCTTCGCGACCATGAAAGGTTCCACGTGGGAAATATTGTTTTAAAAAATAATTTGATTTTTTATACCGGGGCGGCCCGTCGAAAGCAAGTACTGACACTGCGCCATACTACCAAAAGCCCGTGTAACCGGGCCTGTAGAGGCTAGCCGAACACCTTTTTTCCCAGCGCAACCGCGCAACTGCAAAATCGTTGCAAAGGGTAAAACCGCTCTACATCCATGGCTGGCGAAGCACGCTGAACGCGGTTACTATTCAAACAATATTTTAAAAACAAGAAATAAAACCAGTCCGTGGCGCGTATCAGGCAGTTCCCGAACTTGTTACAAGGCTTTGCCGGGGGCGTGGCGATAGCGTCGAGACTGCAGGCGTAGTCATGATGACAGAGACCCCCGCGCACCCAGGCTTGATCTCCCTGCAAGGCATCGGCAAAAGCTATCAGCTTGCCGGGCAACACCTGTCGATTCTCAATGACGTGTGCCTGTCCATCGCCCGCGGCGACAGCTGCGGCATTCTCGGCGCCTCCGGCTCCGGCAAAAGTACCCTGCTCAATATCCTTGGCTTGCTGGACTTGCCCGACGGCGGCCAGTACCACTTTGCCGGCCACGATATCTTCAGCGCCACGCCGGACGAGCTGGCGGCGATCCGCAACCAGCAGATCGGCTTTGTGTTCCAGAGTTTCAACCTGCTGCCACGCCTCAGTGCCCTGGACAACGTCGCCCTGCCCCTCAGTTACCGTGGCGTGTCGCGCCATGAGTCGGTGGAACAGGCGCTGCGCATGCTCGAACAAGTCGGCCTGGCCGAGCGCGCCCACCACCGCCCCGCCGACCTGTCCGGTGGCCAGCGCCAACGCGTGGCGATTGCCCGTGCGCTGGTCGGCAAGCCGTCGGTGATCCTCGCCGACGAACCCACCGGCAACCTCGACAGCACCACCGCCCAGGAGATCATGGACCTGCTGCTGGCCCTGAACCGCGAGCAGCAGGTGACGCTGATTATCGTCACCCACGATGCACACATCGCCGAGCGCCTGGAGCGCAAGATCCTGGTGCGCAATGGCGTGGTGCATGAGGCTGGGCGCCTATGAGCCAGCGGGTCGAACAGAGCCTGAGCCAACTGCTGCATGAAGCCTTTGTGAGCCTGCGCACCCTGGGCAAACGTTCGATCCTGGCGTTGCTGGGCATCGTGATCGGCAGCTCGTCGGTGGTGGCCCTGATCAATATCGGCCATAACGCGGCAGTGGACGCGGCGATGATTTTCAAGGACATGGGCACCGACACCCTGATCGCCCAGTTCCCGCCCAAAGGCAACAGCAATACGCCGATGCGCGCCAGCCTCGACCTGGACGCGGTGCGCCAGGCGGTGCCGGGCATTGCCCATATCGGTGCGCTCAGCCTGTTCAGCGGGCCGCTGGTGTTCCACGGTCGCACGGCCAACGCCAACTTTGTCGGCAGCACCGCGGATATCAGGGACGCCATGCGCCTGGTCCTGCGGGAGGGGCGTTTTCTATCCGCCTTCGACGCCAACGAAACCTACGGCGTGATCGGCGATCAAGTCGCCCAGGCCTTGGGCACGCCAGGCGACCCGCTGAAGCTGGGCGACCGCGTGCGTATCAACGATTACCTATTTCTGGTGGTGGGCATATTGCACAACCAACCCCGGGCGATGCTGATGCCGGTGCAGGCCAACGAATCGCTGTTTATCCCCGCCGAAGGCATGCGGCGCATCTACCCGACGCCGCAGATCGGCAATGTGATCATCCGCGCCGCGCCCGGCCAGGACATGGAGCGCATCGCCGTTGAAGCCGCGATTGCCTTGAAACGCCAGCTCACCGACCACGATGTCGACATTCAGGTGCCCCAGCAAATGATCGATGGCATGACCCGGCAAAGCCGCACGTTCGCCTACTTGCTGCTGGCGCTGGGCGCGATTTCCCTGGTCGGCGGCGGTGTCGGCGTGATGAACGTGATGCTGATGAATGTCTCGGAGCGCCGCCGCGAAATCGGTATCCGCATGGCCCTGGGCGCGCGCCAGCGTGACATCCGCAATCTGTTTTTGCTCGAAGCGGTCACGCTGACGGCAGTGGGTGCGCTGTGCGGTGCGGTGCTGGGCATGACCGCCGCGTGGCTCTACGCCTGGCTGTCGGGCTGGGAATTTGCCCTGGCCGCCGCCGCCCTGCCACTGGGGGTGGGCAGCACCTTGCTGGTGGGCTTGTTCTTTGGCATCTACCCGGCGGTCTCGGCCTCGCGGCTGCAGCCGGTGGAGGCCCTGCGTGATGAATAAATGGCTGTGGTTACTCACCCTGGCAAGCCTGCCGGCCATGGCCACCGACGTGGTAATCAACCCGTCGGCGCCGAGCACCACCCGCAGTGGGTATGACCGCAGTGTGTCGCTCAATAACCAGGTCACGACCATGACCCTGGGGGATGCGGTGTACCTGGGCCTGCGCAAAAACCCGGCGATCCGCAGCGCGTACCTGCAACGCGTGGCGCAAAAGTTCGACCTGCGGGTGGCCGAAGACACCTTCAACCCCAAGCTCTCCCTCAACAGTTATTACCGTCAAAGTCGCGGCTCAGCCGACAACGCGCGCAATGCCAACCTGGCGCCGCGAGCGACCTTGCTCAGTGAATACGGCACCCAGTTGAGCATGGCCTGGACCCAGCAGTTGAACAACGCCGACCGCGCCGGCCGCTACCGCAGCGACGGCCTCGACCTGGCGCTGATCCAACCGCTGATGCGTGGCGGCGGCTGGGACGCCACCACCGCGCCGCTGCGTCTGTCGCGCCTGTCGGAGCAGGCCAACCGCCTGAACCTCAAAGCCACCGTGGCGCAGACCATCAGCCAGATCATCGCCACCTACCGTGAGCTGCTGCGCGCCCAGGAGCAGTTGAGCATTGTCCAGGACGCGCTCAAGCGCTCCAACACCTTGCTGGACGTGAACAAGGCGCTGATCAGTGCCGGGCGCATGGCCGAGTTCGAAATTGTGCAGACTGAAGCCGATATCGCCACCCAGCAACTGGGCGTGGAAGAGGCCCAGAACCAACTCGACACCAGCCGCCTGGCCCTGCTGCGCCTGCTGGCGCTGGACCTGTCGACGCCGATCCGCGCCAGCGAAGCCCTGGACGCCAAACCGATGAACATCGACAAACGCCAGGCCTTCAACCTGGCGCAGACCCAGCAGCCGGAGTACCTCGCGGCCCTGCTCGGCAGCCAACAGGCCGACCTCAACCTGGTGATCGCCAAAGACTCCGGGCGCTGGCAAGTAGACCTGGTGGCGGGCGCCAACCAGTTACGCGATGCCTACAGCAACAACGACAGCGGCAACAACAATAACCGCACGTGGAACAGCTACGCCGGGGTGCAGGTGCAGATTCCCATCGGCGACATCAGCACCCGCCAGGCCGAGGTGCGCGCGCGGGTGAATGTCGAAGATCAGGAGATCCGCATCACCGACGCGCGCCAGGAACTGGAACGCAGTGTCAACGACGTGGTGCGCGACCTGGGCACGCGTTGGCGCCAATATGAAATCTCTCAGCGTGCCGTCGAGCTGTCGCGGCGCAAGATCGAAATCGAGCGGGAAAAACTCAGCGCCGGGCGCTCCACCAACTTCCAGGTGCTGAGTTACGAAACCGACCTGCGCAATGCCGAAAACGCGCGGCTCAATGCACTGATCGCTTACCTGAACGCCCAGACCCAGCTCGATTTGACCCTGGGCATGACGCTGGAAAGTTGGGAAATTGCCCTCAATGACTACTAATAAAAAATACCTGCTGGGTGCCCTGATCATCGTGCTGTTGGCGGGCGCAGGCATTGCCCTGCGCAGCCCGGCCACCCGCCAGCCCGCCGCGACCGAGCAATGGCTGGCGGTCAAGCCCGACCCGTTGGTGCACCAGATCGGCCTGGTGGGCAAGATCGAACCCGACACCACCATCACCCTCACCGCGCCGTTCGACGGTAATGTGCTCGCCAACCTGGTCGAGCAAGGCCAACGCGTCGAAGCCGGCCAGGTGCTGTTGCGCATGGATCCGGCGACTCTCGAAGTGCAACTGCGCGATGCCCTCTCCGCCCAGCTCAAGGCGCGGCGCACCGTGCAAGAGATGCAAGACTGGGACAGCAGCCCCGCCGTCAGCCGCGCCCGCCGTAGCCTGCGCACTGCGGAAATGACCGCCGGCAACACCCAGCGCAAACTCACCGAGAGCGAAAACCTGTTCAAGCGCGGCATCATCCCGCGCAACGAGCTGGACGATCTCAAGCAGCAGACCCAACAGCAACAACTGGACCTCGCCGCGGCCCGTAGCGAACTGCAGCAGGCGCAGGATCAGGGCAAAGGCGAATACCGCCAGATCGCCGAGATGGAATTGACCAACGCCACGGTGAAATACGACGCCTTGCATAAGCTGCTGGAAGGCAAGGAGGTCAAGGCGCCCTTCTCCGGCATCGTCGTCCCGGCGCCGGGCAGCAATAATTCCTCGCCTGGCGGCGCCAATAACAACGTACCGGTGCAGGCCGGCAGCAAGGTCAGCCAGGGGCAGGTGCTGTTCGGGCTGGCCAATATCGAACGGCTGAAAATTGTCGCGAAGGTGTCGGAGCTGGACATCAACCAGTTGCATCAGGGCCAGGCCGTGGAAGTGATGGGTGATGGCTTTGACGGCGAGCGCCTGACCGGCTCCGTCAGCGTGGTCAGCGGCCTGGCGATTGCCAGCGACAGCCAGGGCAGCGCGCAGTTTCCGGTCACCTTGTCGATCCCCAAACTGACCGCACAGCAATTGCAGCGGGTGCGGCTGGGGATGAGTGCGCGGTTGACGATTGTGACCTACAACAATGCGCAGGCGATTGTGGTACCAAGCCAGGCGATCCAGACGGACATGACCGTGGAATATCGAGCCGCGATGGATAAGCCGGTGGAGCGGGTTAACGTCACCACAGGACAGTCAACCGCCGAAGGTGTTGAGGTATTCGGCCTCAAGCCAGGCTTTGTAAAAAACTCAAAATAGAGGGAGATCCAACGGTGGGAGCTGGCTTGCCTGCGATAGCGGACTGTCAGTTAAAACGGTTGTGCCTGCCCCACCGCCATCGTAGGCAAGCCAGCTCCCACATTCAGAGTGAGGTGAGTTTGGCGGCCAGGGCCTTGGCCTGGAGCGCCACATCGGTGACGGCCGTGCTCTCCCACCACATCCCGCGCAACGGCGGGCCCATGGCAAACAGTCGTTGGCTGACCTGCCCCTGAGCATCCAACACAGCCCCCGACACATCCGCCGCAATCCCCAACGCCAGCGGCCCAGGCTTGATCAACCCACGCGTGAGCAATTGCTGCGGCAACGGCTTGGCCACTCGCCGCCAGTCGTACTCAATACCGCTGGAGTTGATCAGCGCCGCACCGGACACCTGAGTGACGGCTTGTTCGCCACGCCGCCGCAGCTTGATCGTCACGCCGCTGTCCGACGCCACCAGCCCCTTGAACGACGCCGCCTGAATCCTCAGCCGTCCCTCTTCATGCAGCCGCGCCACCAACTGCGCGCTCAAGGGTGGCGAACGGTGGTGATGGCTCTCCCACCACGGCCTTACATGGCGCACGAACTGGCGTTTCTCGCGCTCACTGGCCTGGCTCCACAAGCGGCCGATATGCGCGCGCACCGTGTCCAGCGGCGCCTGCCAATCAATGCCCTGCTCGATCGCGCTGCGGCATTGACGACGCACCTCACGCAGCAATTGCCGAGGGCTGCGCAGGCGGTGATCATCGGCCAGGAAATCCACCCACACCGGCGGTTGCCGCCGCACATGGGGCAACAGGCCGTGACGTGAAAAAATCTCGATTGGGCCGCGATGGCCGGCCTGTTCCAGAGACACCACGGCGTCCACCATGGTCAGCCCGGAACCGATGATCAGCACCGTCGACTGCGGCTCGATCTGGCGCATGGCCTTGACGTCCCACGGGTCCACTGCTGCTGCATTCAAACCGCTGGACTCGGTCTGCGGCGTGCGCGCCGCCGGGAACATGCCGGTGGCCAATACCGCGTAAGCACCGCGCACTTGTTGACCGTTATCCAGCGTCAACAACGTTGCGGCAGCATCCACTTGCAGGTCGACCACCTCGGCACGAATATGCTCGACCGTCGAAGCCGACAGCGCCTTGGCCTCTGCCAGCCGCTGCTGCGCATACACACCAAAAATCCCGCGTGGCGGGAACAATTCGCTGATGGGTACAGGCTGCTGATCCGATTCCGGCCACCCCCCGGCGCCGATGTAGTCGGTGAGCCATTGGGTCAAGTCATCGGGGTTGTCCGGGTCGACACTCATGCGCGCCGCATTGCCGTTCAGGGTGTGCCCCCGTTCGACGGCACTGTAGGCCTCGCCACGGCCAAGCTCCTTGCGTGGTTCAATCACCAGGATCTGCCGCTTGCCAGGCCGGCGCAGCAGTTGCACCGCCAGCATCGTGCCGCTCAAGCCGCCGCCGATGATCAGCACATCAGCGTTGCGGATGGATTCAGTCATGCACATTGCCCTTACTGTTTACCCAGATAAATATCATGCAAATCACCGCGCGCCAGCAGTTCAGCCGCACTGCCGCTCAAGACCACGCGCCCAGTATCCAGCACATAACCATGGGAGGCATAGGTGAGCGCGACATTGATGTTCTGCTCGGCGATCAGGAAGCTCACCTGCTGCTCGCGGTTAAGCTGGGCGATGATCGCGAAAATCTCTTGCACGATCATTGGCGCCAGGCCCATGGAGGGCTCGTCGAGCAACACCAATGTGGGCCGGGTCATCAAGGCGCGGCCAATGGCAACCATTTGCTGCTCGCCGCCCGAGGTCAGCCCGGCGCGGGTGTGGCGCTTGGTCTTGAGGCGTGGGAACCAGGCGTAGATACGCTCCAGGTCGTGCTCCATGTCTTTGCGGCTCAGGCGCCGCACAAAGCCGCCGCTGCGCAGGTTGTCTTCCACGCTCAGTTGGCCGAACACATGGCGGCCTTCCAGCACATGGACCATGCCCTGGCGCACCCGTTGGCTGGGATCGATACCGGCCAGGTCGCGGCCGGCATACTCGATCACGCCGCGGCTGACCTCGGCGCGTTCGGCGCGTACCAGCCCCGAAATGGCCTTGAGCGTGGTGCTTTTGCCGGCACCGTTGGCCCCCAGCAACGCCACGATGGCGCCCTTGGGCACGTGGAGCGAGACCCCGGCCACCGCCAGTATGGCGCCGTCGTAGATCACTTCGATGTCATTGACGTTTAACAGTGACAAGCTGGCAGGTTCAGCGGCGGGCTGGCTCATGGCTTATTCATCCCCGGTGCAGGTACGCGGCGTCAGGCCTTTTTCCTTGGCGAATGCGGCGGACTTTTCATCGATCAGCGGGCGCAGCAGCGCACGGTCGGCGGCGATCCAGTCGCTGATCAGCGTCCAGTTGGCGCCGTCCCACTGCTGCACACGCGCCGAGCCGCCGCCTTCATGGTCGCGGCACGACAGCTTGAGGTTCTGCATCAGGCCCAGATAACCCATGTCTTTAAGACGCGCATCATCGATATTCAAGTGCTCCAGGCCCCAACGGCCTTCCTCGCCATTGAGCGGGCGCTTGCCGAACTTGGCCTGGGCAGTGCGAATCGCTTCCACCGCCACGGCAGCGTTTACCAGGCCCGAGTTGTAGTAGACGCTGCCAAAGTTTTTCAGGTCCTTGAGGTCGCTGTGGCCTTTGTCGAGGATGTACTGTTTAAGGCGTTTGTGGATTTCGAAATCGGCGCCTGCCGGGTAAGGCGTGAGCGCCAGGTAACCTTTGGCGGCGGCGCCTGCGGGCAGTACGTCTTCGCTGGAACTGGCCCAGATATCGCCGATGATATGGTCAACCGGGAAGCCAAAGCGCGCAGCGGTCTTCACCGCCACCGGCGTGGACACACCCCAGGTACGCAAAAACACCCAGTCCGGGTTGGCCTGACGCACCTGGCGCCATTGCGCCGACTGCTCGTTGCCCGGGTCGGCCACCGGAATCTGGATATTTTCAAAGCCGTATTTCTCGGCCAATAACTTCAACGGGCCGAGGGTTTCGCGGCCGTAAGCCGAATCGTGATAGACCGTGGCGATCTTCTTGCCCTTGAGCTTGTCGAAGCCGCCTTCGCGCTGGGCAATGTAATTCACCAGCGTGGACGCTTCGCTGTAGAAGGTCAGCATCACCGGAAAGTTATAGGGGAACACCGTGCCGTCGGTGGCTTCGGTGCGGCCGTAACCGAGGGTGATCAACGGAATCTTGTCGACTTCCGCGCGCTCGCTCAACGCATAGGCCGCCGGTGCGCCGTTAGGCTGGTAGACCGCGACCGGCGCGCCATCCAGGCCATTCTTGAAGCGCTCGTAGCACTCGATGCCCTTCTCTGCCGTCCATTCGGTTTCGCATTCCTGCCATACCAGTTTGACGCCGTTGATGCCGCCTTCGACTTCGTTGATGTAACGCAGGTAGTCGATCATCCCGGCCCACACCTGCACGCCGCTGGAGGCATAGGCGCCGACGCGGTAGGTGGCCAGCGGGATAAATTGCTGGTCGGGCGCGGCGATCGCCTGGGGCATAGCACCGGACAAGGCTGCCAGCGCGAAGGCGGCGCCGAGCAGGGAACGTTTCAAGGTTGCACGCATGTTGGATTCTCTTGAGGGAATGTTAGAAGCGCAGCGGCCATTGCCGCAGACGGTCACGCAGGTTGTGCAACAGGCGAATCAAGCCTTCGGGTTCCTTGATCAGGAACACGATGATCAACACGCCAAAAATGATTTTCTGCAGGTTCTGCAACTGCCCCGCATCCACCGAGCCACCGAACAGCGCCTGCCCGGCGTGGCTGAGAAAAATCGGCAGCAAACTGATAAATGCCGCACCGACAAAGTTGCCGGCAATGCTGCCCATGCCGCCGATAATGATGATGAACAGGATCTGGAACGAGCGGTTGATATCGAAGCTGCTGGCGCTGGCCGTGCCCAGGTAGGCAAAGGCCCACAACGCGCCGGCGATGCCTAAGTAGAACGAGCTGACCGCGAAGGCCAGGCGCTTGTAGCGCACCACCGGGATGCCGACCACGGCGGCGGCGGTGTCCATGTCGCGGATCGCCATCCAGTTACGGCCGACCTGGCTGCGCACCAGATTGATGGCGGTCCAGGTCAACAGCAGCACCGTGACCAACGTCAGCCAGTAACGGCCCAGCGGTGTATTGAGGTCATGGCCGAACAGCGCAAGCTTCGGCGCGGAGATGGTCCCGGAGGAGCCGTAGTTGTAGAACCAGGGGAATTTGACGAACAGCCACTCCAGAAAGAACTGCGCCGCCAGGGTGGTGACCATCAAGTAGAAGCCTTTGATCCGCGAGCTGGGCAAACCAAATAACAGCCCAACCAGCGCACTGATAACCCCACCGCCGAGCAGCGCCACCGGCAGGCCCAGCTCGGGCAGACGCAACAGAAAACCGTAGGTGGCAAACGCGCCAACGGCCATAAAACCCGCGGCGCCCACGGAGGTCTGGCCGGTATAGCCGGTGAGCAAATTCAGGCCCAGACCGGCCAGCGACAGCACCAGAAACGGGATCAGGATCGCGTTGAGCCAATAGTCATTGCCCCACAGCGGCACGCCGATAAAGGCCACTGCCAATAAGCCGATCAGGCCCCAGGGCAAGCGCCGCTGAGTCAGTAATAACGGCGCGGTTTCTTGAACAACGGGTATCGACATGGTTTCAGACTCGCTCGATGGCGCGCTCGCCGAACAGGCCGGCGGGACGGATATACAGGAAGGCCAGGGCCAATACATAAGCGAACCACGGCGTGATACCGCCGCCGATCAGCGGACCGATATACACCTCGGCAAGGTTCTCCGCCGCGCCGACAATCAGCCCGCCGACAATCGCCCCGCCAATCGAGGTAAAGCCGCCGATGATCAACACCGGCAAGGCCTTGAGCACCACCAGCGAAAGGGAAAACTGCACGCCCTGGCGCGCGCCCCACAGCAACCCGGCCACCAGCCCGACAATGCCGGCCACGGCCCAGACGATCTGCCAGATGCGGTTGAGGTTGATGCCGATGGACAGCGCCGCCGTGGTGTCATCCGCCACCGCGCGCAACGACACGCCGATGCGGGTCTTGTTGAACAGCAGCGCCAGCACGGTTACCAGCACCACCGCCGCCGCCGCGGCGATCAGGTCGAACTGGCTGAGCATCAGCGGCCCGACAAACAGCGGCACGTCGTCGATGCCCAAGTCCAGCGCACGCACCTGCGAGCCCATCAGCCCTTGGGCCAGGCCTTCGATGATGAATGACAGGCCCAAGGTGGCCATGAACAGGGTGATCTGCGAGCGGTTCACCAGCGGGCGCAGTACCAGCCGTTCGATGAGCAAGGCGCCGATGATCATCACGATTACCGTCAGCAGCAACGCCAGGGCAAAGGGCACGCCCTGGTCATGCAGGCAGACGAAGGTCAGCGCGGCAAACAGCAGCATCGAGCCCTGGGCGAAATTGAACACGCCGCTGGCTTTGTAGATCAGCACGAAGCCGATGGCGACCAGCGAGTACATGGTGCCGGCGAGCAGGCCGCCGAGCAGGGTTTCAAGGAAGAACGTCATCAGTGTGCGACTCCCAGGTACGCCGCGATCACCTCGGGGTCGGCCTGCACCTGCGCAGGTGTGCCGTCGCCGACTTTGCGCCCGTAGTCGAGTACCACCACGTGGTGGGAGAGGCCCATCACCACGCCGATGTCGTGTTCGATCAATACCACGGTGGTGCCGAGGTCACGGTTGACGTCGGCGACGAAGCGCGCCATTTCCTGTTTTTCCTCGGCGTTCATGCCGGCCATGGGTTCGTCCAGCAGCAACAGGCTGGGCCCGGCGATCAGCGCTCGGCCCAGCTCTACGCGTTTTTGCAAGCCGTAGGAGAGGTTGCCCACCAGCACATCGCGGTGCGCTTGCAGTTCGAGAAACTCGAGGATGCCTTGGCCGCGCAGGCGAAAGGCTTCGGCCTCCCGGCAGGCGCGCGGCAAGCCCAGGGCTTGCTCGATAAAGCGGGTGCGCGTATGCCGCGACAGGCCGGTGAGGATGTTGTCGAGCACGCTCATTTTCTTGAACAGTGCGTTGTTCTGAAAAGTCCGCCCGATACCTCGACGCGCCGCGCCCAAAGGGTCGATGCGGTGGAAGTGTTGTTGCTCAAACACAATCTCACCGGCATCGAAGCGGTACACACCATTGAGCACATTGAGCAGCGAACTTTTGCCCGCGCCGTTGGGGCCGATCAGCGCGCAGATTTCACCGCGCTGTACCTCAAAGGACAAGGCATTGATGGCCTTGACGCCTTTGAATGACAGCGAGATGTCGCGCACCTGAAGAATGGTCTGGCTCATGCGATGTCCCGTTTGAATTCGGCCAGCCAGACTGGATCGCTGCTGGTTTTTTGCGTGCTGGCTGGCTGCCAGATATAGGTCAGCCGTTGGAAGCCCAGCAGCTTGCGTACACGATTTTTCAGCAGGCGCCGCAGGCCGCTTTGTGGGTGAGCGATGGCCCAGTCACACAAGCGTCGGCGCCAGGTGCCGTGGGGCGCCAGGCGGGTTTCGATATCGTCGGCCAGGTGCTGTAAACGCTCGGGCGAAAGCAACAGGCCGGTGGGCGCGACCTCATTGCGATCGCGACGGGCCGAGGCCAGGTTTTCCGGAAATGCCAGGCCGTGGCCGCTGTTCAACCATTGCTCCAGCACCACCGCCAGGCCGCCTCGCCAGTGGGTGCCCTCCTCGCTCCACAACACGGTTTCACCGCTCGGTTGCCACCAGCGCTGCAGGTGCTGCGCCGGGTCCACCGGGCCGAGCAACTGGGTGAAATCCAACGGGTTGGCGGACTGCCAATGCCGCACTTGCTGACAGCCCTGGGCGTACGAATGGCTGGGGTGAATGCGCCATAGCTGTTGGTGCAGGGCTTCTGGCTCCAGGTCGTCGGCCAGGGTCAACACCTGCCCGCCGACAGACTGCGCGGCCAGCGCCAACAGCAGCAGGTCAGGCTCGAAGGTGCCGCTCAAGGCCAAGCGTGACCGCGCGCTGAAACCCTGCTGACGCAAACCGTCGGCCAGGCGCTCGACGTCGCGCAACACGTCGATCCAGCGCCAGGCATACCACTGCCCCTGGCGCTTGTGGCGCAGGGCAATGTGCAGTGGCGTGATCTGCGCCCAGTGCTGCAATTGTTCCTGGGCTTTGGGCAGGTTGCCGAGCAGTTCGGCGGGCCATTCCAGCGCCTGCGAACGCTTGATTTCGTGCACGCTCATAGGGGTAATGCTCCTATTCAAGTAGTGTGCGTGCGGTGGTCCGCTGGCCGGGTTATGTGGATCAATACCCATCAACTGTGGGAGCTGGCTTGCCTGCCATGACGGCGTGTCAGTTGACTCATTCCCAACTGACCCACCGCTTTCGCAGGCAAGCCGGCTCCCACATTGACCGAGGTGTTTCAGTTAAAGAGTGGAGGCTTTGAGGTCGCGGTAGCCGGCACCCGGGTGGTTTGGCGCCAGCCGCGCACCGTCGCCGAACAGCTTTTCGCGCAAGGTGCCCTGGGCGTACTCGGTCTTGTAGACGCCGCGTTTTTGCAGCTCCGGCACGAGCAGGTCCACGGCGTCGATAAAGGTCTCGTGGGTCAGCGCGTAAGCCAGGTTGAAGCCGTCCACGTCGGTCTCTTCGACCCACTCCTGCAACAGGTCGGCCACGGTTTGCGGGCCGCCGACAAACAACGGGCCAAAGCCGCCGATGCCGACCCAGTCGGCCAGTTCATTCGGCGTCCAGACCTTGTTCGGGTCCGCCGTGGAGAAGGCTTCCACCGCTGATTGAATCGCGTTGGTGTGTACATGTTTGAGCGGCTCATCGGGCTTGAACTGGCTGAAGTCGATGCCGGTCCAGCCGGAGATCAGCGCCATTGCGCCCTCGTAGCTGACGTAGGACTTGTATTCGTCAAACTTGGCTTTGGCCTTGGCATCGGTCTCGCCGACGATCACCGTCTGCAGGTTGAAGATCAGGATTTTCTTCGGATCACGCCCGGCCTCGGCGGCGCGACGGCGGATGTCGGCCACGGTTTTTTTCAGCAGCACCTTGGACGGCGCGGCCACGAACACGCACTCGGCCTGTTCGGCGGCGAACTGCTTGCCACGGCTGGAGGCGCCAGCCTGGTACAGCACTGGCGTGCGCTGTGGCGATGGCTCGCACAGGTGAATGCCGGGCACCTGGAAGTGCTTGCCGACGTGGCGAATCTCGTGGATTTTGCTCGGGTCGCTGAAAATGCGCCGCTCGCGATCACGCAGCACGGCGCCCTCTTCCCAGCTGCCTTCCCACAGTTTGTAGCAAACCTCCAGGTATTCCTCGGCGTAGTCGTAGCGCGCATCGTGTTCGGTCTGGGCTTTCTGGCCGAGGTTCTTGGCGCCGCTCTCCAGGTAAGAAGTGACGATGTTCCAGCCGACCCGGCCCTTGGTCAGGTGGTCGAGGGTCGAAAGCCTGCGGGCAAACGGATACGGATGCTCAAACGACAACGAAGCGGTCAGGCCAAAACCCAGGTGCTCAGTGACCAGCGCCATCGGCGCGATCAGCGACAGCGGGTCGTTGACCGGCACTTGTGCAGCCTGGCGAATCGCGGCGTCGCCATTGCCGTTGTACACGTCATAGATGCCCAGCACGTCGGCGATAAACAGCCCGTCAAATTTGCCACGCTCAAGAATTTTCGCCAGGTCCGTCCAGTATTCCAGGTCTTTGTACTGCCACGAACGGTCACGCGGGTGCGCCCACAGGCCCGGAGATTGGTGGCCGACACAGTTCATGTCGAAGGCATTCAAGCGGATTTCACGGGACATCAAAGCACTCCGTTGAGGTGGTAGTTGCCGACGATCTGGTATTTGTCGCGCAGTGGGTCTTCGAGGCTCGACGCCAGTGCAGTGCGTTGGCCGGTGAGTTCAAATTCGGCATTGCTGGCGGCAATCAGGGCTTCGGCGGCGGCGATTTGCGCTTCGGTCAACGCCACCGGGCTTGGGTGGGTTTCGGCGCGCTCAAACAAGGCCGCAGCCACGTCGACGCGGATCTGCAAGTCGCCAAAGCGGCTGATCACGTAAGGGTCATCGCTGGTTTGCACAAAACGCCGGGTGCTTTCCAGCAGTTGGCGCGCTTGATTCAGGGCGGTCATGGGTAAGGCTCCTCAGTTCCAGGCGTGGCGCGCAGGCTTCACGCCGTTGAGCACGAAGTTACCGATCAGGTGGTATTTCCAGCGGGCCGGGTCGTGCAGGGTGTGGGTGCGCGCGTTGCGCCAGAAGCGGTCGAGGTTGTGCTTGCCGGTGACCGAGCGGGTACCGGCCAGTTCGAACAGTTTGCTGCTGGCGAGCAAGGCGGTTTCGGCCGACAGCACTTTGGCCTGGGCGACCACCAGCGAGGCGTTGGCGACTGTGTCTTCGTTGGGCTCGGCCAGGGCCAGGTCGACGGCCTTGCCGGCCTTGGCGAGGATCGCTTCGGTGCCGTGCACGCGCCATTGCAGATCGCCAATGGCAGCGATGGTGAAGGGGTCTTGCCAGCCGTGATCCTGCTGGCTGTCGATCCAGGGCCGCGCCTGGCGGGCATAGATTTTCGCCTGTTCGAGGGCGCCCAGGGCGATGCCGGTGTCGACGGCGGCCTGGATAATCTGCGAGATCGGGCCGTTGGCGGTGGGCTGGTCGAAAGCCTGATGGGCCGGGATCACTGCGCTGCGCGGCACTCTGACGCCGTCGAGGGTCACGCCGCCACTGGCGGTAGTGCGCTGGCCGAAGCCATCCCAGCTATCAATCACGCTGAGGCCCGGCGCATCGCGTTCGACAAAGGCAATAAACGCCTGGCCGTTCTCGTTGTTGCCGACCGTGGGCACCAGGTGGGCGAACAGCGCGCCGGTGCAGTAGAACTTCTCGCCGTTGATTGAGGCGGTATCGCCGTCAAAACGAATCTGAGTGTCGAAGGTGCCGGCGTTTTTGCTCTTGGCTTCAGAAAAGGCGTTACCGAAACGATAGCCGGCCAGGACCTTGCCGAAATAGTGACGCTTTTGTTCCTCGCTGGCCGTTTGCAGCAGGATGTCCACCACGCCCAAATGGTTTTGCGGGATTTGCCCCAGCGACGGGTCGGCGGCGGAGATCAACTTGATCACCTCGGCCACCGTTACATAAGACACCTCGGCGCCGCCGTAGGCTTTGGGAACGGTGATACCCCAGAGGCCACTGGCCGAGAATTCATCCAGTTCAGCTACCGGCAGGCGCCGCTCGCGGTCGCGCACGCTGGCGTCGACGGCAAACCGCGCGGCCAAACGCGTGGCGACTTCAATGGCTTCGGCATCCGAGCGGATGATATGGGCAGGTTGTTGAGGGTGGGCTGACATGGGCCGACTCCAGGCTCCGATGGGATAACGGAGCAATTGCAGGAGTCGTGCCTGAATTTAATCAGCAATAAAATCAGTGGGTTGCTGGTTTTAAGAGGCTGTTGCGCGGGTTTCAAACCAGCAAAGTGTGCATCCACTGTTGCAGGGCCAACAGTTAGATCACCACGTTGCGCACAAATCGCACGGCCACGTCGCCGTCATTGCGATAGCCGTGTACGTTGCGGCTGGCGAACATGTAGAACTCACCGGCCGCCACGTGTTTTTCTTCCTCGCCCACCAGCAAGGTCAGGCAGCCTTCGAACACGAACAACTGCACGCTCCAGCCGTCCGGGTCGGGATCGGGGCTGTAGCGATCACCCGGTTCCAGGTGCATCTCCCACAACTCGACTTCACGCCGCGCCGTGGCCTTGGCCAGCAACACGGCTTTACTGCCGGGGATTTCACCGGCCCAGGCCAACTCATTGATACGGCTGTGATCACCGGTATCCGGGGCCTGGATAAGGTCGCTGAAGGCCACGTCCAAGGCTTCGGCGACGCGGTCCAGCGTAGACAGGCTGACATTCTTCTCGCCCGCCTCGATGGCCACCAGCATGCGCCGGCTGACCCCGGACTTTTCCGAAAGTGCGGTCTGGCTCAGATCAGCAGCGTGCCGCAAGCGACGGACGTTCTGGCTGACGTGTTGGAGGACCGAGGCCCGTTGTGGATTTTCTTTGTGCACTATATTGCTCAATGGGTGGGTGTGCGCAGTATACTGCCCAGCGTGCGGCGCATTGTGCGGTCCGTGCCTTTCCCTTGCAAGACCGAGCCGCCATGACCGCCCCGAACGCCTCCCCACGTTTCAACCGTTTCAGCAAAGCCGAATGCATCCTGGTGGTGATCACCATGATCTGGGGCGCCACGTTTTTGCTGGTGCAACACGCCCTGACCGTCAGCGGGCCAATGTTTTTCGTGGGCCTGCGGTTTGCGGCGGCGGCCATTGTGGTGGGGTTCTTTTCGTTGCGCACCTTGGGTGGCCTGACCTTGTTTGAATTAAAGGCCGGCGCCTTCATCGGCGCTTCGATCATGCTCGGTTACGGCATGCAGACGATCGGTTTGCAGACCATCCCAAGCAGCCAATCGGCGTTCATCACAGCGCTTTATGTGCCTTGCGTACCGCTGTTGCAGTGGCTGGTGCTGGGGCGTCGCCCAGGCCTGATGCCGAGCATTGGCATCATGCTGGCGTTTACCGGGTTGATGCTGCTCACAGGCCCGACCGGTGCCTCTCTCAACTTCAGCCCCGGTGAGATTGCCACGCTGATCTGCGCAATCGCAGTGGCGGCCGAAATTATCCTCATTGGTGCCTATGCCGGGCAGGTGGATGTACGGCGAGTGACCGTGGTGCAACTGGCCACGGCATCGTTGCTGTCGTTCCTGATGGTGGTGCCGATGGGTGAAGCCTTGCCGGGGTTCTCGTGGTTGCTGGTCTTCAGTGCGGTGGGCCTGGGCTTGACCAGCGCGGTGATCCAGGTGGCGATGAACTGGGCGCAGCAGAGTGTTTCGCCCACCCGGGCCACGTTGATCTATGCCGGTGAGCCGGTGTGGGCCGGAGTGATCGGGCGGATTGCCGGGGAGCGTTTTCCGCCGATTGCGATGGTCGGCGCGGCGTTGATTGTGGCAGCGGTGATTGTGAGTGAGGTGAAGACACGCAATCAGCGAGAAGCTGAAAAATCAATCGAACTGGAACAAGAAGCCCCCTGACCCGATCGTTCCCACGCTCTGCGTGGGCATGCATCCTGTGACGCTCCGCGTCACTTTTGCGCAAGGCTCTCGGCTGCATAGGCTGTTTGGACGCGGAGCGTCCAGGGTGGCATTCCCACGCAGAGCGTGGGAACGATCCGGTTCGAAACAAGGCCAAATGGGAGGTTTCGGCCTACCTTGTAGGATCCTGCCACATCTTGCCGTTTGGTGATCGAGAAAGCGGCACGTATGATGCATCCCAAACTCCCGCAGATTAGAAGCCTATGTCCCTGATAGTTCTACTGCTTCTGCCTTTTATCGGCAGCTGTCTGGCGGCCTTGCTGCCGCATAATGCACGTAACACCGAATCCCTGTTGGCTGGCCTTGTAGCTCTGGTCGGCACCATTCAAGTCGCTTTGCTCTACCCTCAGATCGCCCACGGTGGCGTGATCCGCGAAGAATTCATGTGGTTGCCCAGCCTCGGGCTCAACTTCGTGCTGCGCATGGACGGGTTTGCCTGGCTGTTCTCGATGCTGGTGCTGGGCATCGGCACGCTGGTGGCGCTGTATGCGCGTTATTACATGTCGCCGGATGACCCGGTGCCGCGCTTCTTTGCGTTTTTCCTGGCCTTCATGGGCGCCATGCTCGGGCTGGTGATCTCCGGCAACCTGATCCAGATCGTGTTCTTCTGGGAACTGACCAGCCTGTTCTCGTTCCTGCTGATCGGCTATTGGCACCACCGCGCCGATGCCAGGCGCGGCGCCTATATGGCGCTGATGGTCACCGGCGCCGGCGGTTTGTGCCTGCTGGCAGGCGTGATGCTGCTGGGGCATATCGTCGGCAGCTATGACCTGGATCGGGTGCTGGCGGCAGGCGATCAGATTCGCGCGCATTCGCTGTACCCGGTGATGCTCGCGCTGGTGCTGATCGGCGCCTTGAGCAAGAGCGCGCAGTTCCCTTTCCACTTCTGGCTGCCCCACGCCATGGCGGCACCGACACCGGTATCGGCCTACCTGCACTCGGCGACGATGGTGAAGGCCGGCGTGTTCCTGCTGGCCCGCCTGTGGCCGTCGCTGTCCGGCAGCGAAGAATGGTTCTGGATCGTCGGCGGTGCCGGCGCACTCACCCTCCTCCTCGGCGCTTACTGCGCCATGTTTCAGAATGACCTCAAGGGCCTGCTGGCCTATTCCACCATCAGCCACCTTGGGCTGATCACCTTGCTGCTGGGCCTCAACAGCCCGCTGGCCGCCGTCGCTGCGGTGTTCCATATCCTCAACCACGCCACGTTCAAAGCTTCGCTGTTCATGGCCGCCGGCATCATCGACCATGAAAGCGGCACGCGGGATATCCGCAAGCTCAGTGGCCTGGTGCGGCTGATCCCGTTTACCGCGACCCTGGCAATGGTGGCCAGTGCGTCCATGGCCGGCGTGCCATTGCTCAATGGTTTCCTGTCCAAAGAGATGTTCTTCGCCGAAACGGTATTTATCTCGGCGACAAAATGGGTGGAAATCGCCCTGCCGGTGATCGCGACCATTGCCGGTACCTTCAGCGTGGCCTATGCCCTGCGCTTTACCGTCGATGTGTTCTTCGGCCCGCCCGCCACCGACCTGCCCCACACGCCCCACGAGCCGCCGCGCTGGATGCGCGCGCCGGTCGAGCTGCTGGTGTTCACCTGCCTGCTGGTGGGCATCTTCCCGGCCCAGGTGGTCGGTTCGATCCTCGCCGCCGCCGCACTGCCGGTGGTCGGCGGGGTACTGCCCCAATACAGCCTGGCCATCTGGCACGGCTGGAATGCGCCGATGATCATGAGCCTGGTGGCCATGTCCGGCGGCATCGTGCTGTACCTGCTGCTGCGCAAACAGCTCAAGCGTGGCCGTTTCAAATACCCGCCGATCATCAGTTACTTCAACGGCAAGCGCATGTTCGAGCGCAGCCTGGTGGTGATGATGCGCGGCGTGCGCCGTATCGAAAAACGCATCAGCACCAAACGCCTGCAAACCCAATTGTTCCTGCTGGTGCTGGCGGCGGTGGTTGCCGGGTTGATCCCGATGCTCAACAGCGGCCTCAGCTGGGGCGACCGGCCGAAGATCCCCGGTTCCATCGTGTTCGTGACCCTGTGGGTGCTGGCCATCGCCTGTGCGCTGGGCGCGGCCTGGCAAGCCAAGTACCACCGGCTGGCAGCCCTGACCATGGTCAGTGTGTGCGGCATGGTCACCTGCGTGACCTTCGTATGGTTCTCGGCGCCGGACCTGGCCCTGACGCAACTGGTGGTCGAAGTGGTCACCACCGTGCTGATTTTGCTGGGCCTGCGCTGGTTGCCACGGCGGATCGAAGAAGTCTCGCCACTGCCGAGCTCACTGCGCAAGGCGCGCATCCGCCGCCTGCGCGACTTCCTGCTCTCCACCGTGGTCGGTGGCGGCATGGCGCTGCTCTCCTACGCGATGCTGACCCGCCAGACACCCAACGACATCTCCTCGTTTTACCTGAGCCGCGCCTTGCCCGAAGGCGGCGGCAGCAATGTGGTGAACGTGATGCTGGTGGACTTCCGGGGCTTTGATACCCTGGGCGAAATCACCGTGCTCGGCGCCGTGGCGCTGACCGTCTACGCCCTGCTGCGCCGCTTCCGCCCGTCCAAAGAAAGCATGGAGTTGCCGCCACAACAGCGCCAATTGGCGCCGGACGTGGCCACCGACCTGGTCAACCCACGCCAGGCCAGCGACACCGCCCTGGGCTTTATGATGGTACCGGCGGTGCTGGTGCGCCTGCTGCTGCCGATTGCGCTGGTAGTGTCGTTCTACCTGTTCATGCGTGGCCACAACCAGCCGGGCGGCGGTTTCGTCGCGGGGTTGGTGATGTCGGTGGCGTTTATCCTGCAATACATGGTCGCCGGCACCCAATGGGTCGAAGCGCAGATGAGCCTGCGGCCGATGCGCTGGATGGGCTTCGGCCTGCTCTCGGCCACCTTGACCGGGCTCGGCGCCCTGTTCGTCGGGTACCCGTTCCTTACCACCCACACCTGGCACTTCAGCCTGCCGCTGCTGGGCGATATCCACATTGCCAGCGCGTTGTTCTTTGACGTCGGCGTGTACGCCATGGTCGTCGGCTCCACGCTGTTGATGCTCACCGCCCTCGGTCACCAGTCGGTGCGAGCGCATAAACCGAGCAACCAGGCCAAAGCCGTTGCCGCAACCGAAGGAGCCGCCTGATGGAAGAAGTCATCGCAATTGCCATTGGAGTGCTGGCGGCCTCCGGCGTCTGGCTGATCCTGCGTCCACGGACGTTCCAGGTCGTCATGGGCCTGTGCCTGCTGTCATACGGGGTCAACCTGTTCATCTTCAGCATGGGCAGCCTGTTTATCGGTAAAGAGCCGATCATCAAGGACGGCGTGCCGCAAGACCTGCTCAATTACACCGATCCGCTGCCCCAGGCTTTGGTACTCACGGCCATTGTGATCAGCTTCGCCATGACCGCGTTGTTCCTGGTGGTGCTGCTGGCCTCCCGGGGCCTGACCGGCACTGACCATGTGGACGGCCGGGAGCCCAAGGAATGACGTGGATGAATCAAATGATCGTCGCGCCGATCCTGCTGCCGTTGCTGACCGCCGCGCTGATGCTGATGCTCGGCGAAAAACGCCGCCCGTTGAAAGCCAGGATCAACCTGTTCTCCAGCGTCATCGGCCTGGGCATCGCCATCCTGCTGCTGTACTGGACACAAAAAGGCGGGCCCGGCTCGATTGGGGTGTACCTGCCGGGCAACTGGCAGGTGCCCTTCGGCATTGTGCTGGTGGTGGACCAACTGTCGGCGATGATGCTGGTGCTCACCGGCATTATCGGCGTGAGCGCGCTGCTGTTCGCCATGGCCCGCTGGGACCGTGCAGGTACCAGCTTTCATGCGTTGTTCCAGATCCAGCTGATGGGTTTGTACGGGGCATTCCTGACGGCGGACCTGTTCAACCTGTTCGTGTTCTTCGAGGTGCTGCTGGCGGCCTCCTACGGCTTGATGCTGCACGGCTCCGGCCGCGCGCGGGTGTCGTCGGGGCTGCATTACATCGCGATCAACCTGCTGGCATCGTCGCTGTTCCTGATTGGCGCGGCGATGATCTACGGGGTCACCGGCACGCTGAACTTTGCTGACCTGGCGCTGAAAATCCCGCTGGTACCGCAAGCCGATCGCGGCCTGCTGCATGCTGGCGCGGCGATCCTCGCCACTGCATTCCTGGCCAAGGCCGGCATGTGGCCACTGAACTTCTGGCTGGCTCCCGCCTACTCCTCGGCCAGCGCGCCGGTGGCGGCAATGTTTGCGATCATGACCAAAGTCGGCGTGTACACCGTGCTGCGGTTGTGGACCTTGCTGTTCTCTGGCCAAGCCGGTGCGTCGGCGCTGTTTGGCGGCGACTGGCTGGTCTACGGCGGTATGGCGACCATCGTCTGTGCGGCGCTGGCGATGGTCGCGGCGCAACGCCTGGAGCGGATGGCCAGCCTGAGCATTCTGGTGTCGGCCGGGATTCTGCTGTCATCGGTCGGCTTTGCCCAGCCAAGCCTGACCGCCGGGGCACTGTTCTATCTGGTCAGCTCGACCCTGGCGCTGAGCGCGCTGTTCCTGCTGGCCGAGTTGATCGAGCGTTCGCGCTCGGCCAATGATCTGCCGCTGGATGAAGAAATCGACGCGCTGCCCAAGGCCATGGAGTCGTTGCACCCACGCCCCGGCGTCAACCTGGATGACGAGCAGAAAGCCGTGGTCGGCCAGGTGATTCCCTGGACCATGGCCTTCCTGGGCTTGAGCTTTATCGCCTGCGCACTGCTGATTATCGGCATGCCGCCGTTGTCCGGGTTTATCGGCAAGCTCAGCCTGTTGAGCGCGCTGGTCAACCCAATGGGCCTGGGTAACGCGGTGGATGAACCGATCCGCCCGGCGGCCTGGGGTTTGGTGGCACTGTTGATCTTGTCGGGCCTGGCTTCGCTGATCGCCTTCGCCCGCCTGGGCATCCAACGCTTCTGGACGCCGGAGGAGCGCCCATCGCCGCTGCTGCGTCGCTACGAATGCGTGCCGATCTTCTTCCTGCTCGGCCTGAGCATTCTCCTGACCTTCAAGGCCGAACCGTTGCTGCGCTACACCCAGGCCACCGCCGACAGCCTCAATAACCCGGAGCATTACGTGATGGCGGTGATGGCCACGCGCCCGGTGCTGAGCCCTGAATCCAAAGCCGCCGCGCTGGAGGTGCAGCCATGAAGCGCCTGTTCCCTGCTCCGTGGTTGTCGCTGGCATTGTGGGTGCTGTGGCTGGTGTTGAACCTGTCAGTCAGCCCCGGCAACGTGCTGCTGGGCGCGGTGCTGGGCTTTCTCGCGCCGCTGCTGATGGCGCCGCTGCGCCCGCTGCCGGTGCGCATTCGTCGCCCCGGCGTGATCATCCGCCTGTTTTTCGTGGTGGGGCGCGACGTGATCGTGTCCAACCTGCACGTGGCCTGGGGCGTACTGACGTGCGGATCCCGCCCGCCGCGTTCACGGTTTATCAAAATCCCGCTCGACCTGCGTGACCCCAACGGCCTGGCCGTATTGTCGATGATCACCAGCGTGACGCCTGGCACAGTGTGGTCGGAACTGGCCCTGGACCGCAGCATCCTGTTGCTGCACGTGTTTGATCTGGACGATGAAGCGCCGTTTATCGAGCACTTCAAAGCCGTCTATGAACGGCCCCTGATGGAGATCTTCGAATGAGCGCCCTGCTCTCCAATGCGATCCTGCTCAGCCTGTTCCTGTTCTCGCTGGCGATGGTGCTGACCCTGGTGCGCCTGTTCAAAGGCCCGTCCGCGCAAGACCGGGTTCTGGCGCTGGACTACCTGTACATCCTGGCGATGTTGATGATGCTGGTGCTCGGCATTCGTTATGCCAGTGACACCTACTTTGAAGCGGCGCTGCTGATTGCGCTGTTTGGCTTTGTCGGATCATTCGCTTTGGCGAAATTCCTGCTGCGTGGCGAGGTGATTGAATGATGCCGCTATGGGTTGAAGTGATCGTGGCCATGCTGCTGGTGCTAAGCAGCCTGTTTGCGCTGATTGGCGCGATCGGATTGTTGCGCATGAAGGACTTCTTCCAGCGCATGCACCCACCGGCACTCGCCTCAACCTTGGGGGCGTGGTGTGTGGCGCTGGCCTCGATTATCTATTTTTCGGTGCTCAAGTCCGGGCCGGTGCTGCATGGGTGGTTGATTCCGATTTTGTTGGCGATCACAGTGCCGGTGACCACCTTGCTGTTGGCGCGCACGGCGCTGTTCCGCAAGCGTATGGCAGGCGATGACATACCCGCCGAGGTAAGTAGTCGCCGGGCTGAAAACGTATCAAAATCAGCCTAGCGACTCAATCAGCCGTTGGCATCAAGGGGTTTGCGGGGTGAAACCTTGAAGGGGCGAGCCGAAGGGCACACCGCTATCGGGATCGATCGCAAACCATTTTTCCTGCACCTTGACGGCCTTCAGCGTTACCTGGTCAACCGTGCCCTGTACGGGTGCCACGGGAGTGGCGTTCGCCTTTCTGAGCATCTCGGATACGGTGGGAAAAGTGTCTCTGACAAAGCGCGCCTTTGCGAAAACATCAACAGGTACATACACCCCCATCCCGATCCTGACGGGAGCGCCTTTGTGCGCACGTCTTAGAAAATCTATAAGTCGACTCGGCTGGCTCGGAAGACTAAAGAAGCCCTCCCCCGGATTAAATATCCCACGCAGCAATGCATTGCCTTCCTTTAAAACAGAAGCACGAAATGCCTGCTTGTTCAGGCGTGATGCGAATTTGATCGCCTTCCACGCCTTACGGGCGGCTTGTAATCCTCCCGCGCCAATAAGCAGCAACGTGTCAATTGCCAAGCCTTTCAAGCCGTCCTTAACATTCCCCTCGTAGATGTCAACGAGCGGGCCGATAAAAGAAATCATCGACACCAGCGCGCGACCATTTTCTTTGTTCATCAGGCGATTGACGTAGCCCCGAACGTTATCTTCGCTGGGCAGCACTGCATTGGCATCATCAATGAGTTGCTGACGATGCCCGCTATAGTTGCCGATGTAATTACCCGAAAGGATAACGTCAATAATCGCCTGGCTTTTGGCAGAGCCAAAGGTGTCAGGCACCCACTCATCGCGGTTGTCACCTGCCCCTTTCGAAGCAGAACCTGGCACCGAAGCCCCTACTTTGGAAATGATCACCTTCGACGTTGCATTGTCACGAGGAGCCTCCCCCGTGAGGTATGCGTTGAAATCAAAGGGTTGTTGAGTGCCCCGCAGGTACCGAAGCTTCTTCGTGCCGCTTTTCCATCTGGGCACAACCTCTTCTTCAATAACGCCCTCATTCAGGTTCAATTTTTTGCCGGCCAGACTGGTCGTGCGATCAATAATCGTCCCGGACGTGGGAAAAAATTCGAGATAGCGAGTTTTGCCCTCGTATTTGACGCGCAGCAGCACCCCGTGCCACCCCCGATTCCGAGCCACTTTATTGCCCTTGTTAGCATCTTCCTCCTGCGTCTCACCGGTTTCTCGACGTAGCCTATAGACTTGGACATCGCCCCATTCCATAGCCTGGCGAACGTCGAGGGGCAAGTTTGCAAGACTCATCTTCATCAGCGAGGGCATCGCACCCTTGACGTCACTCAGGTATTGATCAACTGCGCCCGTGACCTGATCGGCAACACGAGGGAGTGTCTTTATCCGGGATTCAAATTCCGCTTGTGTGATCCGTGGATGACTGAAGGCAAACCAATTCTCATGCAGATCCCCTGTGGCATACGCCTCAACCAACGTCGGCCACTTCGTATTTATACCGGCACCTATAAGGCTGTGTGCAGTTGCGGGCTTCCTCAGTTTAATCGTTTCTATCTCACTATCAGTCAACTCGGGAAACGCCTGTTTGAGCGCCTTGATGGCCAGGCTGCTACGGGTAGGTGGAGCCGTCCCCAGCGTGACTACGGATTGCTCGATCGCCTCGGAACGACGCGTAATGCCGTCAGACGCCGCCTGGTAATCGGCGGGCGTATAGTGACCGTCACTGCGTCGGGGCACAGTCCCGGTCATAATGCCTACATCGAGTACTCGCTTGGCACCGAGCGCTATACTCAGCGCTTGTTGTTGCGGCTCGACAGCCTCCAAAGTGGTCAGTGCTCCGAGCTCATTGAGGCTCATGCCGCGACTGGCTCCAGGACCACCCCACACTTCGGCCAATGCACTGCCCAGGCTAAGCGTCATCCACGCTGGGCTGCCAATACGTATTTTGTCTGGGGGCTGACGTAGCGACTCAGGGAGCTTTGTTGACGCCTGCTGGTCCGATTTCACCAGAAACTCCGGTGCGGCATGTGCCAGGAACAGATGAGCCACCAACGGTGCAGCCCGCACGCTCACGCCCTTTTTCTCGACCAAGTGTTTTTCAAAGTCTTTGCGTACAGCCCCCATCTCACGCCCCATATTGGCCGGGGTGTAAAACTGATAACCGGCGGCGTTTCCAGGGGCGGCGGGAACATCAGGATCGACACTGAGCATGATGGCGGCAGTCAGCAGACTTTTCCGTTGCGCAACATCGATCTCGTCATCACCCTCCCCCTTATACCAACCCAGCGTCTGGGCAAGTTCCCGCCCCCACTGCGCGGCCTGTGGCGTGTTGAGTAGCTCGTCCCAAATCTGATCTGCATTGGCGGCCGTTTCCTGCGGCAGGGCTTGCGTGACTATCTGACGACCCAATGCGAACCCTATCGTGTTGGCGCCATACTTCTGATCCGTCGCCAACGAAACCAGCTGACTTTTCTCACTCGCCGACAAGGTTCCCGCAGTCCACTGCTGAGGGAGTAATTTCCCATAGTTGCCGACAGGGGTAGTCGGTGCGAAGCGGGTGCGCAACCATTTGGCAGCCGCGCGAGCCCGCCCTGCTGTGTCGATTGCCTCCATGCCCATCGACCTCGCGACCTGACGCAGGTCGTGGCGATCGTCTGAGTAGAGCGCATGACCCGACTGTTCACTCAGCACTACAACCGCCGCAAATGCGTCTTTGAGCGACTGGCTCCAACGACCACTGACAGGAATATCCACCCACTGGTTGAGGATCGGTTGCAGCACTTGCAGACGGCCTTCACTGATACGGTACGCCTGATCCGGCGCTGTTTGCCCAAGATCCGCCAGAACACCTTGCATCTCAGGAAGTGCAATCAGCTCGGCCAGGCGCCCGCGAGCCTCCTGGTCGTTTCTTAACGGGTTGGTGACAGAGACCTTGAACTCAATACCTGACAACGACAAAGGCGTGCTGTCCGCAACGCCGTCGGCCGCACGCGCCAAAGCGTCGGCGAGGTTTTCTCGGTCATCAAGCTCATTAATACGGCGCTTTGACCATTCAAGCCGGAGCAGGTGATTGCGTGTTTCTGCTGCAGACAGCGCAGGCCAGCCCGCCTTCAGGCTTGTCACAAGCGCAGCCGCTTGCTCCTCGGTATCGGGCGTCATGACGCCATAAAACAAGCTCGCCACGTTCCGCGAAACTTGCCGGCTGTCCATAGACACATAAGGCACACCTTTGTGCGTGGGGTCTAGCGCCTCAAGCGCGCGCATCACCTGCGCCGATACCTGCCACCAGCCAGACGTGTCTTGTAGCGTGTACGTCTGACGAGAGGTCACTCCATTGAGGGTAACCAATCCCGATACGCTATTTTTGCCGATAGTCACCGAGTCCAGGGAAAAACCTTTGCTCCTCAGCCAAACTAAAACCTCGGGCTGATTCACCACACGTTTGTAGATTTCGAACGGCTGAGAAATCAGAGACCGTTCGGGCACGGTCACTAACGAATCCGACACACTGCCCATCTTCGTAATCAACTGCGCCTGAAGGGTTTGATCTGCATCAGCGGAGTGAGAGTGGGGGCCAGCCAACCGGCCCAGTGTGTTGTGTGCAGGTTTGTCAGGCGTCTGCACAAGTGCGCGTTTCACGCGGCTCTCGGCGACAGGATTGGCGCCATCGCAAAGGTCCCCGAATCGACCGGGTGATACCAGGCTTCCACGCGTTTGGATGGGCGGGAGCACGGGCAATCGTTGTTGATCATCTACCGCCGCACGCGGCGCGAGACTCTTCAGGTTTTGGCTTGCTGGTTGGTGCGACCTGGAAGATGGAGCGGACGTGGAAGATGAATTATCCGCAGGCGATGAATACTCACTTTGAGACTTCACGTACGTCGTCAGGAAAATTGTCATATTCAATTCTCAGCAACAGAGCCACTCAACAGTGTTCTCGTCCTAAGAACGGTTGCAGCCAAGCTAGGAGAAAAAAAAAGCATCCTCTATAAGAAAATTCTGATCCTCCCACTGAAAAAGCCAGACCCCCTATCCTGGTTCAGGAGGATGAGCAAATCAATCAGCTCACAGCCCACAGCGCCGCGCATTTGAGCAAACCCTGAAGCACGCCCAGGACCGGAAGGAATTGGCCGCTGACATCGACCTGTCGGGCGCCTGCGACTTTCTGATGGCCACCCTCAGCAGCATGAAAATCGCCGGCAAAGGCGGCGCAACGGTTGAGCAGTTGGCGAGCATCGCGGTGTTTGCCATTCGGGCACTCGGCGCGAAAGTCTAATTACAGGATCGGCGCGCCGAACCGGTTCAAGCGCGGCATCCAATGATCGAGTATCTCAGCTGACGCCAGCACATGATGCGCGTGCCCGATCAACAAGCGGCGTGGCACAAAGCCGATGTAGCGCGAGTCATCGCTGTTATCGCGGTTGTCGCCCAGCATGAAGTAACTGTCGGCCGGCACGGTGACCGGGCCGAAATTTCGCAATGCCCGAACCGTGGGCATGAACTGAATGGTGCGCTGACGGTTGCTCGCATGCTCGATCAGCTTGATACCCGGCACTGTCTGGCCTGGCACCAGCGGCTCGCTGATGTCCTGGCCATCACTGTAGGTAGCAGGCGTGCCGTTAACCCACAGCACTTCATCTTTCATTTCCAGGGTATCGCCGGGAATGCCGACGATGCGTTTGATCAAGCGCATGCCGTCCTTGGGTGACGAGAAGGTCACCACATCACCGCGTTTGGGGTCATCCAGTTTAGCCAGGGAAATATCCGTGAGCGGTAACTTCAGGTCATAGGCCACGCGGTTGACCAGCACCACATCGCCCTCAAGCAACGTCGGGCGCATCGACCCGGAGGGGATGGGGTTCCAGTCGGCCAGCGAGGTGCGGAACACGCCGAAGCACAGCCAGAAAAGGATGACGTAACGGTAGCGGCTCAACCAACTTCGCATACAGCCTCGCACTAAAAAAGGACGCAGACAGGCGCCGGAAAACCTGAGGTAACATTTTGCAATACTCGCTTATTACACCGGAGGATTAAATTAACATTAGCGCTATGGGCATCCGAGTTTGATGCTGCTGTCATACGTAAAAATCCTTGCGCCCATACACAGAATTTCCGACAGCGTTTTAGGGTTGCCCCTCGGAAGAAGGCTGCCGAATCTTCCGGGGTCGCTGCAAATTCAGCGACCGGGTTTCGCAGCCCGATCAGACTCTAGGTGACTCCAATACTCTGGGAGCTTCGCCATGATTAAAGACAGTTCAAACCCGCCGTCACACGCTGCTGCTCAGCGAGCAATTAACCATTATCTGAATCCTTCCGAGAAACCAGGGCCGACTGCTGAAAGCCATGGTGTGTTTAGCGTGCGCGAAGGGTTAGACGTAGAGACACTGCTGGTCAACGCTTCGGAGGATCTTGCGTCAGTTCAAGCGGTGGCAAGCCATTTGGCGCTTGAGGTAGACGGCAATCCTCGCAGCGTGGTGTTTGGAATTTGCCGGATGCTGGAGGGGATCCAGTTGATGGTGGAAAAAACACTGAGCCTCAATTCCAGCCCAACCCAGGGATAAATCCAACAACAGCGGGCATGCAGAGCGGGCACGGTAAAATGTGGGAGCGGGCTTGCTCGCGAAGACGGAGTGTCAGCTGATACATTTTTAACTGATCCACCGCATTCGCGAGCAAGCCCGCTCCCACACTGGATCGAGTAGGCCGCTGAAATAACACCCTGCAAAAAAACGCCCCGAACCAGTCGGGGCGTTTTTTATTCAGGGTTTACCGATCAAGCCTGATCAGCCAAGCGCCACGTCGTGCCGCCCTTGCCGTCTTCCAGCACCACACCCATCGCGGTCAGTTGGTCACGGATACGGTCGGACTCCGCCCAGTCTTTACCAGCACGGGCAGCCAGACGCGCTTGAATCAGCGCATCAACCTCAGCCGCATCCACTCGCCCTTCGGCGCCGGCTTGCAGGAAGTCGTCGGCTTCCATCTGCAGCACACCGAGCACGCTGGCCAGCTCTTTCAGGCGTGCAGCAAGACCCGCGGCGGCATCAAGATCACTCTCGCGCAGACGGTTGATCTCACGCACCATCTCGAACAGCACCGCGCAGGCTTCCGGGGTGCCGAAGTCGTCGTTCATGACTTCGGTAAAGCGTGCCACGAACGCTTCGCCGCCGGCCGGCGCCACGGCAGGCAGGCCTTTCAACGCGTGGTAGAAACGCTCCAGGGCGCCTTTGGCGTCCTTGAGGTTGTCTTCCGAGTAGTTGATGGCGCTGCGGTAGTGGCTCGACACCAGCAGGTAACGCACCACTTCCGGGTGGTACTTTTCCAGCACGTCGCGGATGGTGAAGAAGTTGTTCAAGGACTTGGACATCTTCTCGCCATTGATGCGGATCATGCCGCAATGCATCCAGGCGTTGGCGTAGGTCTTGCCGGTGGCGGCTTCGCTTTGGGCGATTTCGTTTTCGTGGTGCGGGAACTCAAGGTCGCTGCCGCCGCCATGAATATCGAAGGTCTCGCCCAGGCAGCAGGTGGACATCACCGAGCATTCGATGTGCCAGCCCGGACGCCCGGCGCCCCATGGCGACTCCCAGCTCGGCTCGCCGGGCTTGGTGCCTTTCCACAGCACAAAATCCAGTGGATCCTGCTTGGCTTCGTCGACTTCGATACGTGCGCCGATGCGCAGGTCTTCGATTTTCTTGCGCGACAGCTTGCCATAGCCCATGAACTTGGCGACGCGGTAGTACACGTCGCCATTGCCTGGGGCGTAGGCATAACCCTTGTCGATCAGGGTCTGGATCATCGCGTGCATGCCAGGGATATGGTCCGTGGCGCGCGGCTCCATGTCCGGTTTGAGGATGTTGAGGCGGGCCTCGTCCTCGTGCATCGCAGCGATCATGCGCTCGGTCAGCACATCGAACGGTTCGCCGTTCTCGTGCGCCCGGTTGATGATCTTGTCGTCGATGTCGGTGATGTTGCGCACATAGGTCAAGTCATAGCCGCTGAAACGCAACCAGCGGGTCACCAGGTCGAAGGCAACCATGCTGCGGCCGTGGCCGATGTGGCAGTAGTCGTACACGGTCATGCCGCACACGTACATGCGCACCTTGTTGCCATCCAGCGGCTTGAAGACTTCTTTGGTCTTGCTGAGTGTGTTGTAGATCGTTAGCACGACATTTCCCTTAAGACAGAATCACTGGCCCCACGAATCACGCAAGGTCACGGTACGGTTGAATACCGGCGCACCAGGTTTCGAGTCCTTGATATCCGCGCAGAAGTAACCTTCGCGCTCGAACTGGAAACGGTCTTCCGGCTGTGCGTCGCCAAGTGATGGCTCGGCACGACAACCCGTGAGAACTTGCAGGGAGTCAGGGTTGATGTTGTCCAGGAAGCTGGCGCTGTCTTCAGCCTTCTCAGGGTTCGGCGAACGGAACAGACGATCGTACAGGCGCACTTCGCACTCGATGCTGGCAGCAGCCGGCACCCAATGAACCACGCCTTTGACCTTGCGGCCTTCAGGGTTCTTGCCCAGGGTTTCCGGGTCGTAGGAGCAACGCAGTTCGACGATGTTGCCATCGGCGTCCTTGATCGCTTCGTCGGCACGGATCACGTAGCTGCCGCGCAGGCGCACTTCGCCGTTGGGCTCCAGGCGCTTGTAGCCTTTTGGCGGCTCTTCCATGAAGTCATCACGGTCGATGTAGATTTCACGCGCGAACGGCAGCTTGCGCACGCCGAGTTCTTCTTTTTGCGGGTGACGTGGCAGTTCGAGGTGGTCGACCTTGTCTTCCGGGTAGTTGGTAATCACGACTTTCAACGGGCGCAACACGCACATGGCGCGCGGCGCGTTGGCGTCCAGGTCCTGACGGATGCTGAACTCGAGCATGCCGTAATCGACCACGCCGTCGGAACGGTTGGTGCCGACCATGTCGCAGAAGCTGCGGATCGACGCCGGGGTGTAGCCGCGACGGCGGAAACCCGACAGGGTCGACATGCGCGGGTCATCCCAGCCATGCACGTGCTTTTCGTCCACCAATTGCTTGAGCTTGCGCTTGCTGGTGATGGTGTAGTTCAGGTTCAGGCGGCTGAACTCGTACTGACGCGGGTGCGCCGGTACCGGCAGGCTGTCGAGGAACCATTCGTACAGCGGGCGATGGCTTTCGAACTCCAGGGTGCAGATGGAGTGCGTGATGCCTTCAATGGCGTCCGACTGACCGTGGGTGAAGTCGTAGTTCGGGTAGATGCACCACTTGTCACCGGTCTGGTGGTGATGGGCGTGGCGGATGCGATACATGATCGGGTCGCGCAGGTTCATGTTCGGCGAAGCCATGTCGATCTTGGCACGCAGCACGCGGGCGCCGTCCGGGAACTCACCGGCGCGCATGCGGTTGAACCAGTCGAGGTTCTCTTCTACCGAACGGTCGCGGAACGGGCTGTTCTTGCCCGGCTCGGTCAGCGTGCCACGGTATTCCTTGGCCTGCTCCGGGGTCAGGTCGTCGACGTAGGCCTTGCCGGCCTTGATCAGCTCGACGGCCCAGTCAAACAACTGGTCGAAATACTTGGACGCATAGCGCACTTCACCGGACCACTCGAAGCCCAGCCACTTGATGTCGCTTTCGATGGCGTCGATGTATTCCTGGTCTTCCTTGGCCGGGTTGGTGTCGTCGAAACGCAGGTGCGTGACGCCACCGAACTCCTGGGCCAGGCCGAAGTTCACACAGATCGACTTGGCGTGACCGATGTGCAGGTAGCCGTTAGGCTCTGGCGGGAAGCGGGTGACGATCTGCGTGTGCTTGCCCGAATCCAGGTCCGCCTGGATGATCGGGCGCAGGAAATTGACCGGGACGGCAGGTCCGGCCTTGGAATTCGAGGTAGGGTCGACAGTGGGCTTGCTCATAGGATCCTTGAACAGACAGGTTCGTGGCCGGTTGGGGCCAGATAAAACAAAGGGCTTATCATAGCCGAAGCTGTCAAGCCGCTGACAGAGCGCGGCCAAAAACTGCTGCATTTAATGCACCGGCGGTAAAAAACCACCTCGAAATTCCTGCTGGGCACGCTAAACTGCCCGCCTTGGCACACATTCAGCCAAACCGGTAGCGGCGCTTTGGCGTCCACACCTACGAATTCCCTGAAAAGAGTAGTGAACATGACTCAAGTCAAACTGACCACCAACCACGGTGACATCGTCATCGAGCTGAACGCCGAGAAAGCGCCGATCACCGTCGCCAACTTTATCGAGTACGTGAACGCCGGCCACTACGAAAACACTGTTTTTCACCGTGTCATCGGCAACTTCATGATCCAGGGCGGCGGTTTCGAGCCGGGCATGAAAGAAAAGAAAGACAAGCGTCCAAGCATCCAGAACGAAGCGGACAACGGCCTTTCCAACGACAAGTACACCGTCGCCATGGCCCGTACCATGGAGCCGCATTCGGCCTCCGCGCAGTTCTTCATCAACGTCGCCGACAACGCCTTCCTCAACCACAGCGGCAAGAACGTGCAGGGCTGGGGCTACGCGGTATTCGGTAAGGTCACCGAAGGCCAGGACGTCGTTGACAAGATCAAAGGCGTTTCCACCACCTCCAAGGCCGGTCACCAGGACGTTCCAGCAGAAGACGTAATCGTCGAGAAAGCCGAGATCGTTGGGTGATATTACTGATTTCAGATTTGCATCTGGAAGAGGAGCGCCCGGACATTACCCGGGCGTTTCTGGATCTGCTCCACGGCCGCGCCCGTGGCGCCCAGGCGTTGTACATTCTGGGCGACTTCTTTGAAGCCTGGCTTGGCGACGATGGGATGAGCGCCTTCCAGCGTTCCATCTGCGAGGCTTTACGCGAGCTGAGCGACAGCGGCACCCCGATTTTTATCATGCATGGCAACCGCGATTTCCTGATCGGCAAGGCGTTCTGCAAAGCAGCAGGCGCTACCTTGCTCAAGGACCCGAGTGTCGTGCAGTTTTACGGCGAACCCGTGCTGTTGATGCACGGCGACAGCCTTTGCACCCGCGACGTCGGCTATATGAAGCTGCGGCGCATCCTGCGCAACCCGATTGTTTTGTTCATTCTGCGCCACCTGCCCTTGCGCACTCGCCACAAGCTGGCGCGCAAGCTGCGCAGCGAAAGCCGTGCGCAAACGCGCATGAAGGCCAACGATATTGTCGATGTGACGCCCGAGGAAGTCCCACGGGTGATGCAACAGTTCGGCGTGCGCACCCTGGTCCACGGCCATACGCACCGCCCCGCCATTCATAAACTGCAGATTGGTGACCAGGCGGCCAAGCGTATTGTGCTGGGGGATTGGGACAAGCAGGGTTGGGCGTTGCAGGTGGATGAACAAGGGTTTGCGCTGGCGGCGTTTGACTTTGTGAACCCTCAGTTGGCGTTGCCCGGCGCATAACTTTCAAACACCTCCGCTCCAATGTGAACCGAGACCCAAATGTGGGAGCGGGCTTGCTCGCGAAAGCGGTGGTTCAGTCGATACCTGAGTTGACTGACACGCCGCCTTCGCGAGCAAGCCCGCTCCCACATTTTTGACCGCGTACAACTTCAGGTCAGTGCCCCGAAGCCTCCGGCCCGGCCTTCGCGCCAAACGGCGGCTTGGCCAGCCACACCAGCAACATCAAGCCCATGAACATCCACCCCAGCAACGTGAAGTAATCCACGGTGGACATCATGTACGCCTGGCTGGTGAGGATCTGGTCCAACTGCGCATAGGCCTTGTGCCCTGCCCCGCCGAGCGCCTGCAAGGCATCGCGGGTGGCCGAGTCATAGGTGGTCATGTTCTCGCTCATGTACGCGTGGTGCTGGTCGGCGCGGCGAATCCAGATCCAGGTGGTCAGCGACGCCGCAAAGCTGCCGCCCAGGGTCCGCAGGAAGGTCGCCAGACCCGCGCCGTCGGCGATTTGCGCCGGCGGCAAGTCGGACATCAAAATGCTCAAGGTCGGCATAAAGAACAACGCCACGCCGATACCCATGAACAACTGCACCAAAGCGATGTGGGTGAAATCCACCTCATTGGTAAAGCCTGCGCGCATAAAGCAGCTCAAGCCAATCGCCAGAAACGCCAGGCCCGCCAGCAAACGCAGGTCGAACTTGTTCGCGTACTTGCCCACAAACGGCGACATCAGCACCGGCAAAATCCCGATCGGCGCGACCGCCAGACCCGCCCAGGTGGCGGTGTAGCCCATCTGGGTTTGCAGCCATTGCGGCAGGATCAGGTTGATACCGAAAAAGCCCGCGTAACCCAAAATCAACACGATGGTGCCGATGCGGAAATTGCGATAGGCAAACAGCCGCAGGTTGACCACCGGGTGCTTGTCGGTCAGTTCCCAGATGATGAACACCGCCAGAGCAACCACCGAAATCGCCGCGCCGATGATGATGAAGTTGGACTCGAACCAATCCAGGTCATTGCCCTTGTCGAGGATGATCTGCAAGGCACCGACACCGACGATCAAGCTCAGCAAGCCGACGTAATCCATCGGCTGGTGACTGGTGACCACCGGGCGTTTCTTCAGTTGCGAACGCACCACCATCACCGCAAAGATGCCGATGGGCACGTTGATAAAGAAGATCCACGGCCAGCTGTAGCTGTCGGTGATCCAGCCGCCGAGGATCGGCCCGGCAATCGGCGCCACCACCGTGACCATCGCCAGTAACGCCAGGGCCATGCCGCGCCTGGCCGGTGGGTAAACTGCGATCAGTAACGTCTGGGTCATCGGGTACAACGGCCCGGCGACCAGGCCTTGCAGCACCCGAAAGCCAATCAGCTCGGGCATCGAGGTGGAGATACCACAGAGAAACGACGCCAGCACAAACAGGATGGTCGCCCACAAAAACAGCTTCACCTCGCCAAACCGGCGGCTCAGCCAGCCGGTGAGCGGCAGGGCAATGGCGTTGCTCACCGCAAACGAGGTGATCACCCAGGTGCCCTGCTCCGAACTCACGCCCAGGTTGCCGGAAATGGTCGGCAACGCCACGTTGGCGATGGTGGTGTCGAGCACCTGCATAAAGGTCGCCAGCGACAGGCCGATAGTGGCCATCAGCAAGCTTGGCGGCGTAAAGGACGCGGGGGCGTTAGCGCTCATCAGCGTTGCACAGCCTTGGGTGCGGCGAGGCTGTTGTCATGGATCAATTGGCTGATCATGGCATCGGCTTCGGCCAGTTGGCGGTCGTACACGTTAGTGGTGAACGAGGCCTTTTGCGGTGCCTGTTGCGCCAGCACCGGGCCGCTTTGGTCGTGCAGGTTGACGTTGACCACGGTGCTCAAGCCCACCCGCAGCGGGTTCTTGGCCAGCTCCTCGGCGTTGATATGGATGCGCACCGGCACCCTCTGCACGATCTTGATCCAGTTACCGGTGGCGTTCTGCGCAGGCAGCAGGGCAAAGGCACTGCCGGTGCCGGCGCCGAGGCTGTCGACGGTGCCGGTATATTTCACGTCGCTGCCGTAGATATCCGCTTCGATGTCCACCGGCTGGCCGATGCGCATATCACGCAGCTGGGTTTCCTTGAAGTTGGCGTCGATCCACAGCTGGTCCAGCGGGATCACCGCCATCAACGCGGTGCCAGGCTGTACGCGCTGGCCCAGTTGCACAGTGCGCTTGGCCACGTAGCCGGTGACCGGTGCGATCAAGGTGCTGCGCGCGTTGGTCAGGTAGGCCTGACGCAACTGGGCGGCGGCGGCTTGCACGTCCGGGTGGGACGAAATTACGGTGTCATCCACCAAGGCATTGGTGGTTTTCAGTTGCTGCTCAAGGTTGGTCAGGGCGTTCCTGGCGGCGGTCAGGCTGTCACGGGCGTGAGACAACTCTTCCTGTGAGATCGCGCCACCCTGGGCCAGCGTCTTGCGGCGGTTGAAGTTGTCCTGGGCGGTTTGCACGTCAGCTTTCTGTGCGTTGACCTGGGCTTTCATGCCGTCGACGTTGCTGTACAAACCACGCACCTGACGCACGGTGCGGGCCAGGTTGGCCTGGGCACTTTGCAGGCCGACGGCGGCGTCATTCGGGTCGAAGTTGATCAGTACCTGGCCTTCGTGAACCAGGTCGCCGTCGTCGGCGCCGATGCTGACCACAGTGCCGGTGACCAACGGGGTGATTTCCACCACGTTGCCGTTCACATAGGCGTCGTCGGTGCTTTCATTGAAGCGCCCGTAGAACTCATACCAGCCCCACACGCCGACCACGCCAAGAATGACGATCAGCGCCAGGCCGATCAGCATGACTTTGCGTTTGCGCGGGTTGTTATCGGGTTTTTCAGTTGCGTTGCTGTTTTCGGCAGTGGCCATGACAAATACCTCAAATTATTCCGTACGGGTGGCGGGGCTGGTCGTGGTCGCGGCCACGTTATCGGCGTTGAATCCGCCACCCAGGGCTTGCATCAATTGAATCGACAGGTCGATCTGCGCCGCATTCAGGGTCGCCAGCTGGCGCTGGGCCTGCAGCAATTGCTGCTCGATGCTGAGCACATCCAGGTAGTTACCGATGCCGGAGCTGTAACGCTGCACGCCGGTGTCGTAAGACTGCTGGGCAATGTCCGCGGCGTGCTGCTGCGCCTGGATCTGCCGGCCGGTTTCACGCAGTTGCATCAGGGTGTTGCCGATATCGCCCAAGGCTTGCACCAGGGTTTTGTTGTACTGGGCCACGGCCAGGTCGTAATCAGCGTCGCGGGCATCGAGGTCGGCACGCAAACGGCCGCCATCGAAGATCGGCAACGAAATCGTCGGCGCAATGCTGAAGAACCGGCTGGCGGAGCCAAACATCGCATCACCGAGCAACGACTCGGCCCCGGCGCTCGCACTGAGATTGAGGTTGGGGTAGAAGCGGGTTTTGCTCGCGGCCACGTTTTTGCTCGCAGCCTCGACGCGCCAGCGTGCGGCGATCAGGTCCGGGCGGCGGCCCAGCAATTCGGCGGGCAAGACTGAAGGCACGGCGACGGCGCTGGGTTTCAGCACATTCGGCCGGCTCAGCTCGCCGCCACGGTCCGGGCCTTTGCCGAGCAATACCGCCAGGGCGATTTTGGCGCTTTGCAGTTGTTTTTCGGCATCGATCAATTGCGACTGGGAGCTGGCTTCCAGGCTTTCGGTCTGCTGGTACTGGTACTCGCTGTCGATGCCGGAGTTGAGGCGACGTTTGCTCAGGTCGAGCATCTGGCGGGTGCGTTTGAGGTCGTCATTGGCCAGGTCACGCACGATATGCGCCTGGCCCAAGTCGCTGTAAGCCTTGGCCACGTTGGCGGCCAAAGTCAGGCGTGCGGCTTGTTGGTCGACTTCGGCGGCACGCGCCTGGCCCAACGCGGCTTCCCAGGCGGCGCGCTGGCCGCCCCAGAGGTCGAAGTTGTAGTTGAAGCTGGCGCCGATGTTGCGCACGGTGGCATAGGCGTCGCCCTGCCCGCGCGGGTCCTGGTCCTTGGCCAGGCGCGAACGGCTCACGCCGGCACTGGCATCCAGGGTGGGCATGCGTTCGGCATCGGCGGCATAGGCAGCGGCTTCGGCCTGGTGGGCACGGGCGCTGGCCACTTGCATATCGGGGCTGTTTTGCAGGGCTTCATGGATCAGGCCATTGAGCTGCGGGTCGCCGAGGCTTTTCCACCAGTCGGCGGTCGGCCAGGCGGCCGTGGACAGGGTCACGCCGCTCAAGGATTTGCCGGTTTGCAACGTGTTGGCGTCGAGACGTTGGCCTTGAGTGTCGAGGCCGCTGAAATTGGCACAACCGGCCATACTCATCGCCACCAGCACCAGGCTGAGTGCACGCGTTTTCATTGATTACCTACCCGCTGGATGACGATGGCGTCACCGGCAGCTACCAGAATTTTCTTGAGGATTCTTTCCAGGGTTTCCAACTCACCAGGCTCCAGGGCCCCGGCCAGTTCATTCATCGACTGCGCGCCGATGTGCGGCAACATGTCGGCCAGGCGCTGGCCGTCTTCGGTGAGCACCAACTGCACCTGGCGGCGGTCCTGCTCGGAACGCTTGCGCGCCAGCAGGCCCTTTTGCTCCAGACGGTCGAGCATGCGGGTCATGGAACCGCTGTCCAGGGACAGGTGGCGACACAGCTCCGCCGGGGTGTCGACGTCGAACTGAGCAATGATGATCAACACCTTGAACTGCGCGGCGGTGACGCCGTGGGGTTCCATATGGGTGTCGATAATGCGGTCCTTGAGCAGCGCCGCCCGGCCCAGCAATAGGCCCAGGTGGCAGTTGCGAAAGCTGTCAGGGGTAAAGTGGGTCATCGAAAGTCACCTTATTACTGCCTAGGCAGTGAATGTATGACAAGATGTTACTGCTTAGGCAGCGAATGTCAAATGGAATTATTAGCTTGCTTGGTAATTTCGCGACAGGCGGGCTTGGAATACAAACAACTGTGGGAGCTGGCTTGCCTGCGATGGCATCAACTCGGTGTACCTCATGTACCGAGGTGTCTGCATCGCAGGCAAGCCAGCTCCCACAGTTTTAACGAGTACGGGGTTTAGAAATCCCGTTTGTAGAAGATATCCAAAGAACTGGCCACACCACTGGCCACCTCCAGGTACACCTTCTTGCTCAGCAAGTAACGCAAGGCAATGGTATTGGCCGGCTCAAACACCCCAACCCCATAACGCAAACTGAGTTTCTCGGTAATTTTGCCGCTGGCCACCACTGCGGTCTTGTTCCCGGTGCCCTGGGTATCAAGGTCGAAATCCTGAATCCCCAGCTTGTTGGCAATATCCGAAGTCACCCCCGCACTGCCCATAAGCCCCAGGCCCAGGGCAGCCTCAGCGAGCATATTGTTGTCTTCACCCGTGTTGTTGCGCGAACGCCCCAGCACCAGGTACGACAACGCATCTTCCTGAGGCATCGACGGCTCGGAAAAGATCTGCGTGGTCGGCTGCTCGGCGCTACCGCTCAAGCGAATACCGGCAGTCACAGTCCTTGAATCCTCAACGACCACCCGTGTCGCTTCGATATCCAGGAACGGCTGATCCAGGGGCCCGGCAAACAACAGCCGCGCACGCCGCACATTGAGGCGCTGCCCGTAGGCACGGTAGCGGCCGTCGTTGAGCCACAGCTCACCACGGGTGTCCATGTTGTCGCCAATATGCACATGCCCCTGAACCTTGGCAGTCAAGCCAAAGCCGGCAAAGTTAAGCTGGTCTTCACCCACCTCGACGTCGATGTCCATGGCCATCGCCATCGGCGGCTTGCCTTCCTCGGTCTGGCTGCCGACGATCACCGTGTCATCCGAGACCTTGACCGTCGACGGCGGCAGTTCGCGCACGGTGATATCGCCGCGCGGGATGTGCACCTTGCCGGCAATCGCCAGCTTGTCGTCCTTGAGGCTGATCTTAAGGTCCGGCGCCACTTCCAACTTGGCATAGGGCTCAACCGTGACCGGCAATTTCGAGCCTTGCAGGCTCAGGTCCACCGCCAGGGCCTGGCCCCAGCCGACATGGCCCTTGAGGCTGCCCTGCCCGTCTTTGCCGCTGCGCCAGCCACCGTTGAGCTGCACACTTTCACCGGCGATCAGCGCCTGCACGTTCAAGCCCTCAAGGCTCATCGGCAGCTCAGGGCCGGAAACTTCACCGTCGACCAGGTTCACCGTGCCATTGACCTGCGGCGCCAAAAGCCCGCCCGAGATGCGGCCGTTACCGTTGAGCTTGCCATTGAGGGTTTCCACCATCGGCACAAACGGTCGCGCCACGGCGAGGTCCAGGCCAGTGAGGCTGAACGTGCCGGTAATCGGTTTGTCCTTGGGCAACGGATTGATCTGCGCCTGCAACAGCAACTCGCCGAGCTTGCCACCGCGAAAATTCAGCTGCGTGTCGATGCGCTTGGGGTTGAGGGTGGTTTCCAGTTTCAAGGTGTCGTAAGGGAAATCCACCCATTGATTTTTGTCCTTCACGCGCAAGGTGCCGCCGCTGGCATCCACCGCGACCACGCCTTTAGGGCCACTGCTGGGCAGGTCGAGTTGCACATCGGCGTTGAGCTTGCCCTGCCAGGCGAAATCCTTGGGCAAGAAGGCCGCCAGGCTGTCGATCGGGAATTGCTTGAGGTGGTAGCGCAGCTTGGGTTCGGGCATCAGGCGCTGGTCTTCGCCGCACAGGCTGGAACCGCCAGACACCCAGCAGTGCGCGGCAAAGGTCAGCTTACCGTCGGCCAGGCGTTCGATTTTCGCCGGCGCTTGCAGCCTCCAATCCTGGCCGCCGGCCTGCACATCACCGCTGGCCAGGCGCCCACGCCAGTTACCTTTGTCGAGGTTGCCATCCAGGGCCAGGGCGAGTTTGACCAGCGGCCCGGCCAGATCGAGTTGCACCTTCTGGCTCTTGATGTCGCCCTGGGCGCTGGCGGTCAGGGTGCCGACCTGGGTTTCACCGGCTTGAATGCCGCTGCCCTTGAGGTCGATCTTCGCGCGCTGGGCGTTGTCGAGGGCGGCATCGAGTGTGAGGCTTTGCAGTTTGTTGTCGGCAAACGCCAGTTGCTGGCCTTTAAGATCGAGCTTGCCCTGCGGCGCCTTCAGCGTACCGGCCACCTCCATGCGGCCGTTGATTTGCCCGCGCAACTGCGGCCACAGTTGGGCCAGGCGCGCCAGTTTGATGTCGATCTGCCCGGCCAAGCGTTGCTGCAAACTGCCACTGCCATTGATGCGGTTGTCGCCCAGACGGATATCCAGGTTGGCCAGGGTCCACTGTTCGCCCGCGCCTTCGGCCTTGGCTGCCAGTACGGCGGTCTGGCCGCGCAAATGGCCCTTGAGGTCGAGGTCGGCATTGAGTTTAAGCTGCTGGTTTTTGAACTCGCCTTTGCTGCGCAACGGCCCGGCCAAGGTGCCCGGCAACTCAGCAACCCAGTACGCAGGGTTCAATGCCGACAAGTCCAGCGCAGTGTCCCAGGCAATGCCGTCGGCAAATTGCAGGTTCAGGTGGCCTTCGGCCTTGCCTTGCCCGGCGGTCAGTTTCAGCTCGGGCAGGAAGACTTGCTTGAGGTCGCCGCTGAAGGGCGTGACCAGATTGAATTTACCTGCCGGCCCGTCCAGGTCGGCTTTAAGATTGCCGAGGTAGTTGCCGTCCTTGTAGGAAACTTCACCGTTGAACGTACGCAAGGCGACCTGCGGCTCGTCAATTAACGGATAGAGACGATGCCAGGGGAAATCCAGCCAGTTGATTTTCGCGTCGGCACTGAAGCCTTGCTGCCAGTCCAGGTTGGCGCTGAGCTTGAGGCTTTGCTGGTCACCGGCAGTCAGGTCGAGGCCGGCGATCTGTGCGCCCTTGGCGTCGACCTTGCCCTGTAGCAGCAAGGCCACCGGGCCTTTTTCTGCGGGCAGTACGGCCCGGCCGAGCAACTGGTAGCCGCTGCTCAGGTCGCCCTTGGCAGTGAGGTCCAGTTGATTGAGCTGCAAGGTGTCGGGCAGATCGGCGCTGGGTTTGAAGCCATCCGCCGTGATGTGCAACTGCGCGGGCAGGTTCTCCACCAGAGGTTGCAACTCGCCGCTGAGCCTGGCGGGCAAGTAGCCGCTGCTCTGTGCGTCAAGCTTGAGGGTCTTGAGCAGGTCGCCGTCAACCTTGAGCGCAACCGTCCACGGCGCGCCGCCGGGCGCATAGGGCAGGCTGAGGTTGCCGGTGGCGCTCAGCGGCCAGTTGCCGGTGGGTTGCAGCAGGCCGTTGAGGTCCAGCACCAGGTCATCGCGTTGCAGGTGCACCGAATCGATCTGCATGCCGGCAGCCGTCCAGTGCGCCGCCAGTTGCAGGCCCTTGAGTTCTTCACTGCCGTTAAACAACAGGCTGCCGACACGAACGTCGCCCAACTGGATGGCGACCGGCAACTTGAGATCCGGCAACGTGATCGGGCCACTGCTCGGCTCATTGCTTGGCGGCAATTGCAGGCTGACCTGCTCCACGTCCAGCTGGTTGATGCACAGGGTCATGCGCAACAGGCAGCCGGGTGACCAATCAAGCTTCGGCGCATTGAGTTCTACCCGACTCGCGTCCTGCTGCCACAGCAGATGGTCGGCGCTCCATTGGCCGCCCAGGCGCCCCTGGAAATTCTCCACGCTCAACCCCGGCACCTGCGCCAAGGCCCAACGACTGCCTGCTTGAGTACCGAGTACCGTCCACAGCGACAACAGCACCAGCGCAAGGATCGCCACCAGGGCCAGCCCCGCTATTTTCAAACCACGCATCACAGCTCAGGCCCCATGGAAAAGTGCAAACGAATGCCGCCCGGATCTTCGAGGGCATGGGCCAGGTCAAGGCGAATCGGCCCCACCGGCGACACCCAGCGCACGCCCACGCCCACGCCGGTTTTCAGGCTGGGCATTTCCAGGGTGTTGAAGGAGTTGCCTTGGTCGATAAAGGTCGCGATGCGCCATTTTTCGGCGATGGAGTATTGATATTCGGCGCTCAGGGCCACCATGTAGCGCCCGCCGATGCGATCACCGCGATCGTTTTCAGGTGACAGCGTCTGGTACTCGTAGCCGCGCACACTCTGGTCACCACCGGCAAAGAAGCGCAGCGACGGCGGCACCGACTTGTAGCCGTTGGTGGCACTGCCGCCGAACTGCGCACGGCCGAGGAAACGGTGGTTGTCCCACAAAGTAGTCAGGCCCTTGATGGTGGCGGTGCCGTACAGCAAGTTGGTGTCGGAGCCGAGCCCTTCCTTGGCGACCTTGGCGTCGAACATCAGGCGATAGCCATTGTGCGGGTCGATGCGGTTATCGCTGCGCAGGTAGGAATAGTTGATGCCCGGCATCACCAGGTTGCTCAAGCCCGAGTCATTGCCCAGGCGATATTCTTCTCGCTGGTACTTGAGCGAGATGACCCGCGTCCAGCCGCTGGGCAACTTGCTGTGCCATTCAGGGCCGAGGGTGAGCAATTTACTCAGGGTGTCGGTGTTGGCGATTTCTTCATTCTGGTAACCGCCGGCAAAGCGCAGCTTGTCGGTCAGCGGCGGATCGAGCGGGATGTCATACCACAGGCCGACGTTCTGGCGTGGCGCCGACAGTTCGGCCTCCCAGCCATAGCTGTGGCCCTGTGGGTTGACCCAATGGCGGGTCCAGTTGGCTTTGCCGCGCGGGCCGACGTCGGTCGAGTAACCGAGGCCCAGGCCCATAGTGCGTGGCTTGCGGGTGTCGAGTTGCACCGCCACCGGGATCACATCGTTGGTCGAGGCGGTTGGGCTGGCGTCCACGCGCACGCCTTCGAAGAAGCCGCTCGATTGCAGGTTCTGATTGAGTTCGGCGATCAATTCGGAGTCATACGGCGTGCCGCTTTTGAACGGCACCATGCGTTGCAGCAGGTCTTCATCGAACGGCGTGTCGCCGGTAAAACCGACCTTGCCCAAGGTGTAGCGCGGGCCGCTGTCGTAGATGAGTTCGATATCGGCCACACCGGCTTGCGGGTCCACCAGCAACTTCTGGCTGCTGAAACGCCCATTGAAAAAACCATAGCGCGAAGCCTGATTCTGGATAAGACGCTTGGCGTCTTCGTAATTGCCGTGGTTGAGCACTGCGCCGGATTTGAGGTCGTCGCTGGCGGGCACGCGAAACGCCTTGAGGCTCGCGGCCTGGCCGTCGACCCGAATGGTCACGTTGCGCAAATGCACCGGCTCGCCTGGGTCAACCGTGAGGGTCAGGCGCGGGTTCTTGCCGCCCTTCACCTCACTGGAGATCTGCGGCTGATAAAAGCCCAGCGCCTGGGCCGCCTTGCGGGCCTGCTCCTCGGCGCCACGGCTGAACCGTAGCAAGGCTTCTTCATCACGATCGCCAACCCCGCCGATATAGCCTTCGATGTTGGCTTTCAACGCGTCGTTTGATGGCTGGATGCGCACGTCCAATTCGCTTTGCGCAAATACGCCGCAGCTTGTGAACAGCAGAACCAAGCCGCTGGTAAATCTTCCTGGAAACTTCATAGGCGCGGATGCTACACGAGCTGGGGAGATTCTTTGAACCCGCAATAGTCTGAATAATTCTGTCTTAAGCCGTTGCAACATGTAACGCCTGGGGATTGGGATGAAAAAACACATGTTCAAGGACAGGTCCTACCGCCACTTCGCCGATTTCCTCATAGCCTTGGCGCTTGTAGAAATCCAGATAACGCGAGTTGCCGGTATCGAGCACCACACCGGATGAATGCGGGTCTTCGGCACACCAGTTGTGCACGGCCTGCAACAGTTGTTCGCCATAATGTTTGCCCTGGAATTGCGGGTGAATACCCAGCAGCGGCAACACATGCACCGACTCGTTCGGCAGGCACGCCAGCACCGCGTAATGGTAATCCAGGTAACGCCGAGTGCCGCGTACGCCGGTGCTCAGCCACATGCGCAACTGCCAGGCCCAACTCTCGGTGATGCCCAGGCGCCGTTGCGGTGGCGCAATCAGGGCGATGCCGATCAGCCGGTCGTTGACGAACAGGCCGATGGCAGGCAGCTTCTGGAAAAAATGCTGCTTGACCAGCTCACGCACCGTGGCACGCACGCGCTGTTCGTACCCCGAGCGCTCGGCTTCGAAGATGTAGGCAAAGGTCGGTTCATGCCGATAGGCCTGGTACAACAAGGAACGGGCCTCGCGGGAATAGCCGCTGTTGAGCAGGCGAATTTCGGCGGTGGCAGTGGCAGTGGCAGTGTCCGGCATACAGTCAATCTCCCTGGGCGCCACTCAAACGATGGCGTTCTTATGGGTACGAACCTGTGCAGCACCAGTCGTTCCCAGACATTAGCAGCGCATACGTCCTACCGCCACGCTGGCCCCCGCCGGACTTGTCGGCTAGCATCGGCCTTTTGCCAGACTGGACTGCCGACCATGAAAATCGTCTCCTTCAATATCAACGGGCTGCGCGCCCGCCCCCATCAGCTGGCGGCGCTGATCGAAAAGCATCAACCCGACGTGATCGGCCTGCAGGAAACCAAGGTGCACGATGACCAGTTTCCGCTGGCCGAAGTGCAGGCTCTTGGCTATCACGTGTACTACCACGGGCAAAAAGGCCATTACGGCGTGGCCCTGCTGTCGCGCAAGCCGGCGTTGAGCCTGCACAAAGGGTTTGCCAGCGACGAAGAAGACGCCCAGCGTCGCTTTATCTGGGGCACATTTGCCGACGAGCATGGCCAGTCGATCACCGTGATGAACGGCTACTTCCCGCAAGGCGAAAGCCGCGACCACCCGACCAAGTTCCCGGCCAAACAACGCTTCTACGAAGATTTGCAGCACCTGCTGGAAAGCCAGTTCAGCAATGACCAGCCGCTGGTGGTGATGGGTGACATCAATATTTCGCCGGAAGATATCGATATCGGCATCGGCGCCGACAATGCCAAGCGCTGGCTCAAAACCGGCAAGTGCAGCTTCCTGCCGGAAGAGCGCGAGTGGATGGCGCGCCTGAAAAACTGGGGCCTGGTCGACAGCTTCCGCCACTTGAACCCGGACGTGGCCGACCGCTTCAGCTGGTTCGACTACCGCAGCCGTGGGTTTGAAGATGAGCCCAAGCGTGGGCTGCGCATTGACGTGATCCTGGCGTCCAACGGCCTGGTGTCGCGGGTCAAGGATGCCGGTGTGGATTACGATTTGCGTGGGCTGGAAAAACCGTCGGACCATGCGCCGATCTGGCTTGAGTTGAGCTGATTTCAAGGTTTGTGTAGTTCAATGTGGGAGCTGGCTTGCCTGCGATAGCGGTGTGTCAGCCAGCCATTTGACGACTGGCCCACTGCAATCGCAGGCAAGCCAGCTCCCACATGTTGATTTGCAGTGTGCCGGTCATATTTATGCAACCTGCCTGACTTAATCTGGCGGCACTCCCTTTGGCCTAAGAAGGTGCCGGCATGCTGCTGCGCGTTCTGTTCCTGTTGATACTGCCGCTCTACGCTGTCGCCGCTGCCCTCCCCGTTCCCGACCAAGGCCCCGCCCTGCGCATTCAGGGTTCCAATACCATTGGTGCGGCGCTGGGGCCTGCGTTGGTCAAGGGCATGCTGGAGCACCAGGGCTTGCAGGCGGTGCACAGCGAGCCCGGCGATGGCGCCAATGAACAACGGGTGATCGGCAAGACGCGCCAGGGCAAAACCGTCACGGTCGAAGTCGCGGCCCATGGCTCCAGCACCGGTTTCAGCGCACTGAAAAAAACCAATGCAGACCTTGCGGCCTCATCACGCCCGATCAAGGACAGCGAGCTGGTGGACCTTGAACCCCTGGGCGACCTGAAAAGCCCGGACGTCGAACAGGTAATCGCCATCGACGGCCTGGCCATTATCCTCAACCCGCAAAACCCGCTGAACACCTTGAACACCGAACAGCTGGCGCAGATTTTCAACGGTGAAATCAGCCACTGGGAGGATGTCGGCGGTGTCGGCGGCGCCATTCATCTGTACGCACGGGATGATCAGTCCGGCACCTATGACACCTTTAAAGAACTGGTACTGAACCGGCGCGGTAAACCGCTGGCCGCGACGGCAACGCGTTTCGAGTCCAGCGAGGCGTTGTCCGATGCGGTGAGCCATGACCCGCAAGGCATTGGTTTTATCGGCCTGCCGTATGTGCGCCAGGCCAAGGCGCTGGGGATTGTCGACGGTGACTCGCAGCCGATGTTGCCGGTGACCAGCCTGATCGCCACCGAGGATTACCCGCTGTCACGCCGCTTGTATTTTTACCTGCCGCCGTCGAACCGCAACCCGTGGGCCAAAGCCCTGGTGGACTTTACCCAAAGTGGCAAAGGCCAGGCGATTGTGGCCGCCAATGGCTTTATCGCCCAGCAGGTGCAGGCGATCGCCGTGGAGCCACGGGCGTCGATGCCCGAGGGCTATCAAACCATCGTCCGTGACGCCCAGCGCTTGAGTGTGAATTTTCGCTTCGAGGAAGGCAGCGCCAGCCTGGACAACAAGGCGCGCCAGGATTTGCAGCGAGTGGTGGCATATATAAAAAGCCACGGCAAGCTCGACAAGCAGGTGACGCTGGTGGGGTTTGGTGACGCCAAGAATGACCCGCAGCGGGCGGCGCTGTTGTCGAAGTTGCGGGCGATGGCGGTGCGCCGGGAGTTGGTCAAGAGCGGCGTGGTGCTGCGGGACATTCGCGGCTTTGGCGCGCAGATGCCGGTGGCGGCGAATACGGCGGATGAGGGGCGGATCAAGAATCGGCGGGTGGAGGTTTGGGTGTACTAACCCCTCGGGTCTTGTGTTGTAAATACTGGCCTCTTCGCGAGCAAGCCCGCTCCCACATTTTGACCGCGTTCCCCTTTGGAATACGGTCAAAATGTGGGAGCGGGCTTGCTCGCGAATGCAGGCGCCTCGGTGTTACTGCCCGCCGCGCATCAGCTCTTTAGGCACATATTTGCCAATCTCAAACTTGCCAATCGCCGCGCGGTGCACTTCATCCGGGCCGTCGGCCAGGCGCAGGGTGCGTTGCATGGCGTACATATAGGCCAGCGGGAAGTCATTGGAAACCCCCGCGCCACCATGGATCTGGATCGCACGGTCAATCACCTTCAAGGCCACGTTCGGCGCCACGACCTTGATCTGCGCGATTTCGCTTTTCGCGACTTTGTTACCCACGGTGTCCATCATGTACGCCGCTTTCAGGGTCAGCAGGCGCGCCATGTCGATTTCCATGCGTGAGTCGGCGATCTTGTCGATATTGCCGCCCAGGCGCGCCAATGGCTTGCCGAACGCGGTCCGGCTGACGGAGCGTTTGCACATCAGTTCCAGCGCGCGCTCGGCCATGCCGACGGAGCGCATGCAGTGGTGGATGCGGCCTGGGCCAAGGCGGCCCTGGGCGATTTCGAACCCACGGCCTTCACCCAAGAGGACGTTTTCGTACGGCACACGCACGTTGTCGAACAGCACTTCGGCGTGGCCGTGGGGCGCGTCGTCGTAGCCGAACACTGGCAGTGGGCGTACGATTTTTACCCCTGGCGTGTCTACCGGCACCAGGATCATCGAGTGCTGCTGGTGGCGCGGTGCATCCGGGTTGCTCAGGCCCATGAAGATCAGGATCTTGCAGCGCGGGTCGCAGGCGCCGGAGGTCCACCACTTCTTGCCATTGATCACCCATTCATCGCCTTGACGCTCGGCCCGGGCGGCCATGTTGGTGGCGTCGGATGAGGCCACGTCCGGTTCGGTCATGGCGAACGCCGAACGGATCTCGCCGCGCAGCAGTGGTTCGAGCCAGCGTTGCTTCTGTTCTTCGTTGGCGTAGCGCACCAGCACTTCCATGTTGCCGGTGTCAGGGGCGGAGCAGTTGAACGGCTCCGGGCCCAACAGCGAGCGGCCCATGATTTCGGCCAGTGGCGCATATTCGAGGTTGGTCAGGCCGGCACCCAGCTCGGATTCGGGCAGGAACAGGTTCCACAGGCCTTCGGCTTTGGCCCTGGCCTTGAGCTCTTCCATGATCGCGGTGGGCTGCCAGCGGTCGCCTTCGCTGACCTGGCGTTCGAACACCGGCTCGGCCGGGTAAACGTAAGTGTCCATGAACGCGGTGACGCGTTCACGCAGTTCCTGAACCTTGGGCGAATAGGCGAAATCCATGGGCAGCTCCCTTCTCTGAGAGGTTGTTTAGGTCATGCAATCGATGCTAGAACAGCGTTGATAATTTACCTAGCCTATTCTCGGCGTGTATTAACATTCATCACCGATATATGATCGGCGCATGAGCACCTAACAATAAGAGCGCAACGACATGAATCTGAGCAAGGTCGACCTCAACCTGTTTATCGTCTTCGACGCGATCTACACCGAAGCCAACCTGACCCGCGCCGGGCAGATCGTCGGCATTACCCAGCCGGCGGTGTCCAACGCCCTGGCCCGCCTGCGGGAGACCTTCAACGACCCGCTGTTCGTGCGCACCGCCCAGGGCATGGTGCCCACGCCGATGGCGCAGAACATCATCGGCCCGGTGCGCAACGCGTTGTCGTTGCTGCGGGTGTCGGTGCAGGAAAGCCGGATTTTCAACCCTCAGCAGGCGGCCAAGACCTATCGCATCAGCATGACCGACCTCACCGAAGCGGTGATTCTGCCGCTGCTGTTCCAGCGCCTGCGCCGCCTGGCGCCCACCGTGGTGATCGAGAGTTTCTTGTCCAAGCGCCGCGAAACCACCAAGGAACTGGCCGCCGGGCGCCTGGACTTTGCCGTCGACGCACCGCTCAACACCGACCCGCAAGTGCGCCACGTCAAGCTGATGGAAGACCGCTACGTGTGCGCGATGCGCAAGGGCCATCCGATGGCGGGCAAGGACAAGTTCACACTGGATGACTACCTGTCGCTGACCCACATCCATATCTCCAGCCGGCGCAACGGCCTGGGCCACGTTGACCTGGCACTGGGCAAGATGGGCATCCAGCGCAAGATCGCCCTGCGTTCCCAGCATTACCTGATGGCCTCGCAAGTGTTGCAGCAGACCGACATGGTGATGACTGTGCCCGAGCGCTTTGCCCGCCGCCATGAACTGCATTGGTTCAACCTGCCGGTCAACGATGTGCCGCCGGTGGAAACCCACCTGTACTGGCACGAAAGCACCGACCAGGACCCGGCCAACCGCTGGATGCGCGAGCAGATGATCGAGCTGTGCCAGCAAGTCACCGCGCATGAAAAGAAGCTGGATGGCAAGCAAGCTTAAGCGCTGGCGAACGGGCCTGTTGTGGTGAACAGGCTTGTTGTGGCGAGCTCCCTCACCACAGGATAAGTATCCATCCAGGCTATTTGCTTGACGTAAACGTCAACCTGCCTTTAGCTTAGCGCCAAGACCTTCTTGAGCGCCGCCATGAGCACGACCTACAGCATCTCCGACCTCGCCCGCGAGCTCGATATCACCACCCGCGCCATTCGTTTCTACGAAGAGCAAGGCCTGCTGGCCCCGGAGCGCCGGGGTCAGGAGCGCATCTACTCGGCGCGCGACAAGGTCAGCCTCAAGTTGATCCTGCGCGGCAAGCGCATCGGCTTCTCCCTGGCCGAATGCCGTGAGCTGATCGAACTCTACGACCCCAGCAGCGGCAACCACATCCAGCTCAACAGCATGCTGGCGAAAATCGCCGAGCGCCGTGAGCAGCTTGAACAACAGATGCTCGATATCGAACAGATGAAGCTGGAGCTGGACACCGCCGAAGAGCGCTGCACCCAGGCGCTGGCGCAGACCATGAACCCGGTTGGCCCATAAACACAAGGTAGCTGCCCATGTCTCTCCCCTCTTTTGTGCGCCTGGTGGAAGTCGGACCGCGCGACGGTTTGCAGAACGAAGCCCAACCGATCAGCGTGACCGACAAGGTTCAACTGGTGGACGCGCTCAGCGCAGCCGGCTTGAGCTATATCGAAGTCGGCAGTTTTGTCTCGCCCAAATGGGTACCGCAGATGGCCGGTTCCGCCGAGGTGTTTGCGCAGATCCAGCGCATGCCCGGGGTAACCTACGGCGCGCTGGCGCCAAACCTGCGTGGTTTTGAAGATGCGCTGGCGGCCGGCGTGAAGGAGGTCGCGGTGTTTGCGGCGGCGTCCGAGGCGTTTTCCCAGCGCAATATCAACTGCTCCATCAGCGACAGCCTGGAGCGCTTTGCGCCGATCATGGCCGCCGCCAGGCAGCACGGCATCAGCGTGCGCGGCTATGTGTCGTGTGTGTTGGGTTGCCCTTACGAAGGTCAGATTGCGCCTGAGCAAGTGGCGGCAGTAGCACGCGAGTTGTATGCCATGGGCTGTTATGAAGTGTCCCTGGGCGACACCATCGGCACCGGTACGGCAGGCGCCACACGACGGTTGTTCGACGTGGTCGGCGCGCAGGTGCCACGGGAAAAGCTGGCCGGGCATTTCCATGACACCTATGGCCAGGCGATCGCGAATATCTACGCCAGCCTGCTTGAAGGCATCCAGGTATTCGACAGCTCTATTGCGGGCCTCGGCGGCTGCCCTTACGCCAAGGGCGCCAGCGGTAACGTCGCCACCGAAGACGTGGTGTACCTGCTCAATGGCCTGGGTATCAACACCGGCATCGATCTGGAGGCTTTGATTCGTGCGGGCCAGCAGATCAGTCACGTGCTGGGTCGAGCGACGGGTTCGCGAGTCGCCAAGGCACGTAACGCCGGTTGAGTAGCTTAGCCGTGACAATGTGTTACCGCACGGCTACACATCGAGTAACACGGGAACATATTTTGTCGTATTTGCCGCAGGCAAAATCCTACACAAAAATCAAACCATTGATTTTAAAGGATTTTTAGAAGTTGGCACGGCTCCTGCTATCTCTATTGCATAACAAGAATAAAAAGCGCCAAACCTAATAAAAATAAGACGAAACGACTCTGACATAACAAAAACAACACGGCAGAGACGCAGCTAACAGATTTTTTTGAAGAAGATGTGCTTCGCAGGGACGGCTTGCCGCAACCCGCAACCGGTTAGAGAAAAATAAAACTACCTCAGGTAGCTGCCACTGGTTGGATCAATACGAAGAAGCAGATCAGCGTTCAAAAAAATACGTTTGCTCTTGACCCCGAATGGGGGTCGCAAAAAACAGCGGTAAAGGGTAACGGTTGCCAAAAACAACAATAGACCGCCCCTCAATAATAAAAAAAGAGCACGCAACGACAAATTAAAGGGGACCTTCGGGTCCCCTTTGTGCTTTCTGTGTTTCAGCTATTTACCTGACGTTCACTATTCAAACTGTGGGAGCAGGCAAGCCAGCTCCCACATGAGCCTGTGTCGTCAGGTAGAACGCGTTCGCAACTCCTCGATCGAAATTTCGCGCATGCGAAACTTCTGGATCTTGCCCGTCACCGTCATCGGAAACTCATCCACGAACTTGAAGTGCTTGGGCGTCTTGAAGTGCGCAATACGGCCCTTGCACCAGGTTTGCAATTCCAGCTCGTTAGCGACATGGCCGGGGTGGAATTTGACCCAGGCAACAATCTCTTCGCCGTAACGCTCATCCGGAATGCCAATGATCTGCACATCGGCCACCGCCGGGTGGGTAAAGAAAAACTCCTCCAGTTCACGCGGGTACACGTTCTCGCCGCCGCGAATGATCATGTCCTTGTTGCGCCCGGCGATGCACACGTAGCCGTGCTCATCCATGGTCGCAAGGTCACCGGTGTGCATCCAGCCGGCATCGTCGATGGCGTCGCGGGTGCCTTCGGGGTTGTTCCAATAGCCCAGCATCACGCTGTAGCCACGGGTGCAGAGTTCGCCGATCTGGCCACGGGGCACGGTGTTGCCGGCCTCATCGATGATTTTGTTTTCAAGCTGCGGTTGGGTGCGGCCGACGGTGGTGACGCGCCGCTCCAGGTCGTCATCGGCGCCGGTCTGCAACGACACCGGGCTGGTTTCAGTCATGCCGTAGGCGATCTGCACTTCGCCCATGTGCAACTCGCTGATGACCCGGCGCATCACTTCGATGGGGCACGTGGCGCCGGCCATGATGCCGGTGCGCAAGGTGGCCAGGTCGAACTCGCCTCGGCGGGGGTGATCAAGCAGCGCGATAAACATGGTCGGCACGCCATACAGGCCCGTGGCGCGTTCTTGCGCGACAGCTGTGAGCGTCAGCAGCGGGTCGAAACCGTCATTGGGGTAAATCATGGTGGTGCCGTGGGTGATGCAGCCGAGGTTGCCCATGACCATGCCGAAGCAGTGATACAGCGGCACCGGGATTACCAGGCGGTCCTGTGCGGTAAGGCCCAGGCTTTCGCCGACCATGTAACCGTTATTGAGGATGTTGTGGTGACTGAGGGTCGCGCCCTTGGGGAAGCCGGTGGTGCCGGAGGTGTACTGGATGTTGACGGCTTGATCGAAGTGCAGGCTGGCCTGGCGACTATAAAGCTGCTCGGGCGGGATGCCGGCGCCGAGGGTCGCCAGCTGAGACCAGGGCATAAATCCCGTGGGCGGGCTGGGGTCCAGGCTGATCAGGCCGCGCACGTCGGGCCTTAGTTCCTGCAACATGGCGTGGTAATCGGAGCTTTTGAACGAACCGGCACACACCACCCATGCGCACCCGGACTGTTTGAGTACGTAGTCCAATTCGCTGCTGCGGTAAGCCGGGTTGATATTGACCAGGATCACTCCGAGCTTGGCGCTGGCAATTTGGGTGATGCACCACTCGGCACAATTGGGCGCCCAGATACCCAGGCGATCGCCGGTTTGCATGCCCAAAGCCATGAATGCGCGGGCGTGCAAATCCACCGTCTCGGCCAACGCCCGCCAGGTGTAGCGGCGCTGTTGATGGCTCACCACCAAGGCTTCGCCATCGGGGTAGTGCGCCACGGTGTGATCGAAAGCCTGGCCGATGGTCATGGCCAGCAAGGTCTTGTCCTGGGAGCCACGGCTGTAGCTCGGGTGCGGTTGATCCATAACGACCCCTGTTGTCTTTTTTGTAGGTTGACGTAAACGTAAACTACGATTGACAGCGCCGTAACGCAAGCTTACGTTAACGTAAAGGTGAGCGCCCTCCTCCGCGCCCCGCCCACACAACAACAAAGCTCACATTAAGGTGCCTGTCCATGAGTTACCCGTCCCTGAACTTCGCCCTCGGTGAAACCATCGACATGCTGCGCGACCAGGTGCAGTCGTTCGTGGCCAAGGAGATCGCGCCGCGCGCGGCCCAGATCGACATCGACAACCTGTTCCCCGCCGACCTGTGGCGCAAGTTCGGAGACATGGGCCTCTTGGGCATCACCGTGCCGGAAGAGTACGGCGGCGCCGGCCTGGGTTACCTGGCGCACGTGGTGAGCATGGAAGAAATCAGCCGTGGTTCGGCGTCAGTGGCGCTGTCCTACGGCGCGCACTCCAACCTGTGCGTGAACCAGATCAATCGCAACGGCAATCACGAGCAAAAGCTTAAATACCTGCCGAAACTGATCAGCGGCGAGCACATCGGCGCCCTGGCCATGAGCGAGCCGAATGCCGGCTCCGACGTGGTCTCGATGAAACTGCGCGCCGACAAACGCGGCGACCACTACGTGCTCAACGGCAGCAAGACCTGGATCACCAATGGCCCCGATGCCAACACCTACGTGATCTACGCCAAGACCGACCTGGAAAAAGGTCCCCACGGCATCACCGCGTTTATCGTCGAACGCGACTCGAAAGGCTTCAGCCGCAGCAACAAGTTCGACAAGCTGGGCATGCGCGGCTCCAACACCTGCGAACTGTTTTTCGATGACGTCGAGGTGCCCGAAGAAAACATCCTTGGTGTGCTCAATGGCGGCGTCAAAGTGCTGATGAGCGGCCTGGACTACGAGCGCGTGGTGCTCTCGGGCGGCCCGACCGGGATCATGCAAGCGTGCATGGACCTGATCGTGCCCTACATCCACGACCGCAAGCAGTTCGGCCAGAGCATCGGCGAATTCCAGCTGATCCAGGGCAAGGTCGCCGACATGTACACCCAGCTCAACGCCAGCCGCGCTTACCTCTATGCGGTGGCCCAGGCCTGCGAGCGTGGCGAAACCACGCGCAAGGACGCCGCCGGGGTGATCCTCTACAGTGCCGAGCGCGCCACACAAATGGCCCTGGACGCGATCCAGATTCTCGGCGGCAACGGCTACATCAATGAATTCCCTGCCGGGCGCCTGCTGCGTGACGCCAAGCTGTACGAAATCGGTGCCGGCACCAGCGAGATTCGCCGGATGCTGATCGGTCGCGAACTCTTCAACGAAACCCGCTGAAGGAGCGCCCCATGGCCATCTTGCACACCCAGCTCAACCCGCGTTCAGCGGAGTTCGCCGACAACAGCGCGGCGATGCGCCAACAGGTCGACGCCCTGCACACCTTGCTCGCCCATGTGCAGCAAGGCGGCGGCGCCAAGGCTCAGGAGCGACACACCTCGCGCGGCAAACTGCTGCCCCGTGAGCGTATCAACCGCTTGCTCGACCCTGGCTCACCGTTCCTGGAACTCAGCCAGTTGGCTGCGCATCAGGTGTACGGCGAAGACGTGCCAGCGGCGGGCGTGATCGCCGGGATCGGCCGTGTGGAGGGCGTGGAATGCATGATCGTCGCCAACGACGCCACGGTCAAAGGCGGCTCGTACTACCCGCTCACGGTAAAAAAACACCTGCGTGCCCAGACCATCGCCGAGCAGAACCGCCTGCCCTGTATCTACCTGGTGGACTCCGGTGGCGCCAACCTGCCGCGTCAGGACGAAGTATTCCCTGATCGCGAGCATTTCGGGCGGATCTTCTTCAACCAGGCCAACATGAGCGCCCAGGGCATCCCGCAAATCGCCGTAGTGATGGGCTCCTGCACCGCCGGTGGCGCCTACGTACCCGCCATGGCCGACGAAGCGATCATGGTGCGCCAGCAAGCCACCATCTTCCTCGCCGGGCCGCCGCTGGTAAAAGCTGCGACCGGTGAAGTGGTCAGTGCCGAAGACCTGGGCGGTGCCGATGTGCATTGCAAGATCTCCGGCGTGGCCGACCACTATGCCGACAGCGACGAACATGCGCTGGCCCTGGCCCGACGCAGCGTGGCCAACCTCAATTGGCGCAAGCTGGGTGAGTTAGTGCAACGCCCGCCAGTGGCGCCGTTGTACAGCAGCGAAGAGTTGTACGGCGTAATCCCGGCCGATGCCAAGCAGCCATTTGATGTGCGCGAAGTCATCGCACGGCTGGCGGATGGCTCGGTGTTCGATGAGTTCAAAGCGCTGTTCGGCACCACGCTGGTGTGTGGATTCGCACACTTGCACGGCTACCCGATCGCGATTCTGGCCAACAACGGCATTCTGTTCGCCGAAGCCGCGCAAAAAGGCGCGCACTTTATCGAACTGGCCTGCCAGCGCGGGATTCCGTTGCTGTTTTTGCAGAATATCACCGGTTTCATGGTCGGCCAGAAGTACGAAGCCGGTGGCATCGCCAAGCACGGCGCCAAGCTGGTCACGGCGGTGGCCTGCGCCAAGGTGCCCAAGTTCACGGTGATCATCGGCGGCAGCTTTGGCGCCGGTAACTACGGCATGTGCGGCCGTGCCTATGACCCGCGCTTTTTGTGGATGTGGCCGAATGCACGCATCGGCGTGATGGGTGCCGAACAGGCCGCCGGCGTGCTGGTGCAGGTCAAGCGTGAACAGGCCGAGCGCGCGGGCAATGCGTTCAGCGCCGAAGAAGAAGCCGCGATCAAGCAGCCGATTCTCGACCAGTACGAAACCCAGGGCCACCCCTACTACTCCAGCGCACGCTTGTGGGACGACGGTGTGATTGACCCGCAGCAGACCCGTGACGTGCTGGCGCTGGCGCTGTCCGCCGCGCTGAATGCCCCCATCGAGACGAGCCGCTTCGGCGTGTTCCGCATGTAAATGGAGCTGAACCCCATGAGCGATTTCAACACCCTCGAACTGGTCACCGACAGCCGTGGTTTCGCCACGCTGTGGCTCAGTCGTGAAGCCAAGAACAACGCGTTCAATGCGCAGATGATCCGCGAACTGATCATCGCCCTCGACCAGGTGCAGGCCGATGCGTCCCTGCGTTTTTTAGTGCTGCGCGCACGCGGCAAGCACTTCAGCGCCGGCGCGGACCTGGCCTGGATGCAGCAATCGGCCGAGCTGGATTACCACACCAACCTGGACGACGCCCGGGAACTGGCCGAGTTGATGTACAACCTGGCCAAGCTGAAAATCCCGACCCTGGCGGTGGTGCAAGGCGCGGCGTACGGCGGCGCGCTGGGCTTGATCAGTTGCTGCGACATGGCGATTGGCGCCGATGACGCGCAGTTCTGCCTGTCGGAAGTGCGCATCGGCCTGGCCCCGGCGGTGATCAGCCCATTCGTGGTGCAGGCCATCGGCGAGCGGGCGGCGCGGCGCTATGCGCTGACGGCCGAGCGTTTTGGCGGCCAGCGTGCGCGCGACATCGGCCTGCTGGCGGAAAGCTACCCGGCCACCGAATTGGATAGGCAAGTGGAACTGTGGATCGCCAACCTGTTGCAAAACAGCCCGGCGGCCATGCGCGCCAGCAAGGATTTGCTGCGCGAAGTCGGCAACGGCGCCCTCACCCCGGCGCTGCGTCGGTATTGCGAAAATGCCATCGCACGGATTCGCGTCAGCGCCGAGGGCCAGGAAGGCTTGCGCGCGTTCCTGCAAAAACGCCCGCCCAGCTGGCAAGTGCAGGAGCCACGTTCATGAGCACACTGACCACTGTGTTGGTGGCCAACCGCGGCGAAATCGCCTGCCGGGTGATGCGCACCGCCAAAGCCATGGGTTTGACCACCGTGGCGGTCCACAGCGCCACCGACCGTGATGCACGCCATAGCCGCGAGGCGGATATTCGGGTCGACCTGGGTGGAAGCAAGGCCACTGACAGTTACCTGCAAATCGACAAACTGATCGCCGCCGCCCACGCCAGTGGCGCCCAGGCGATCCATCCGGGTTACGGCTTTCTGTCGGAGAACGCCGGCTTTGCCCGTGCGATTGAAGCCGCTGGCCTTGTTTTCCTCGGCCCGCCCGCCTCGGCCATCGATGCCATGGGCAGCAAATCAGCGGCCAAGGCGTTGATGGAAACCGCCGGGGTGCCGCTGGTGCCGGGCTATCACGGTGAAGCCCAGGACCTGGAAACCTTCCGCGACGCCTGCGAGCGTATCGGTTACCCGGTGCTGCTCAAGGCTACGGCAGGCGGCGGCGGCAAGGGTATGAAGGTGGTCGAGGAGGTTAGCCAGTTGGCCGATGCCCTGGCCTCGGCCCAGCGTGAGGCGCTGTCGTCCTTCGGCAACGGGCAGATGCTGGTGGAGAAATACCTGCTCAAGCCGCGCCACGTGGAGATCCAGGTGTTTGCCGACCAGCACGGCCATTGCCTGTACCTCAATGAGCGCGACTGCTCCATTCAACGTCGCCATCAAAAGGTGGTGGAAGAAGCCCCCGCACCGGGCTTGAGTGCCGAGCAGCGTAAAGCCATGGGTGAGGCGGCCGTGCGTGCGGCCCAGGCAATCGGCTATGTGGGCGCCGGCACTGTGGAGTTTTTGCTGGACGCGCGTGGCGAGTTCTTCTTCATGGAGATGAACACGCGTCTGCAGGTGGAGCATCCGGTGACCGAGGCGATTACCGGCCTTGATCTGGTGGCCTGGCAGATTCGTGTGGCTCAGGGTGAGCCGCTGCCGATCACCCAGGACCAGGTGCCGTTGATCGGTCATGCGATTGAAGTGCGCTTGTATGCCGAAGACCCGGCCAATGATTTCCTGCCGGCCACCGGGCACCTGGCGCTGTACCGCGAGTCTGCGCCGGGGCCGGGCCGTCGCGTCGACAGCGGCGTCGCACAAGGCGACAACGTTTCACCCTTCTATGACCCGATGCTCGGCAAGCTGATCGCCTGGGGCGAAGACCGCGAACAGGCGCGCCTGCGGTTGTTGAGCATGCTCGACGAGTTTGCAGTCGGTGGGCTCAAGACCAACCTTGGCTTTTTGCGGCGTATCATCGGCCATCCGGCGTTTGCGGCGGCTGAACTCGACACCGGGTTTATTCCGCGCTATCAGGATGAGCTGCTGCCCGCACTGGGTGCTTTGAGCGATGAGTTCTGGCAGGCGGCGGGTGCGGCGTTTATACAGAGCCAACCCGCCGGTGATGGCCCGTGGGCGGATATCCGCGGTTTTCGTGCCGGGTTGCCTGCGCAAGTATCGTTGCATTTGACCTGCGCCGGGCAGGACCGGCTGGTGACAGTGCAGGACGGCGTCGCGCAGTTGCGTGGCGAACACTTGCTGATCGAACACCATGGCGTGCGCCGCGCTCATCTGGCGGTACGCAACGAAGGCATCCTGTATCTGCGCTGGGACGGCCAGATGCAGGCCGTCAGCCTGTTTGACCCGATTGCTGCGGTCGAGGCCAACCAGACTACTCAAGGCGGCCTCACGGCGCCGATGAACGGCAGCATCGTGCGGGTGCTGGTGGAAGTCGGTCAACACGTGGAGGCCGGCACGCAGTTGGTGGTGCTGGAGGCCATGAAGATGGAGCACAGTATCCGCGCGCCCCACGCCGGGGTGGTCAAGGCACTGTTTTGTCAGGAAGGTGAAATGGTCGCCGAAGGCAGCGCCCTGGTGGAGCTTGAAACCACGGACTAAAACTTCGCCGTGGCTTGCACCACGACCCCGAGGATTCGGCAAGCGTCGGTGAACAGCTGCTTGGGATACGTCGGATTGAGCGGTACCAGGTAACGCTGGCCGCTCTCTTCCAGCAGCTGGCGAAAAGTTGCCTGGGGGCTGTCGGCCCACTGGGCGACCACCAACTTGCCAGGTTCGGGCTCGATGGCCGGGTCCACCAGGATCATCATGCCCGCACCGATGCTAAGGCCATTGGGCGCGGTCATGGCATCGCCCGTCACGGGCAGCCAGAAGGCGTCACCCTGGGCGTGGTAATCGGTCAGTTCAAAACGTGGCGCGCCATAAGTGGCGCGCTCTTCGCGGGTTTCGCAGAGGCTTTTCCAGTCGTTGACCGGGTAGCGGAAGTAGGGGTTGTAGTGTTGTTGCAGGGCCGGTACTTCGCCGGCTTTTTCGCGAATCTCCAGGGCGACCTCCAGGTAGCCCAGCCCCAGCTCGGCCAGCACCCGGTTCATGTCCGCCAGGCTTGGCACGCGGCGCTTGTTGAGCCAATGGCCGACGCCGCCCTGGGACATGCCCAAGCGTTCGGCCAGTTCATCCTGCGTGACCTTGCGGTCTTTCATGTTGGCTTTGACCAACGCGATCCAGTTATCCATGGGGCCCGACCATACGTTGCGCAGTGGTCACGACAATAAACAGTTTGTAGTAATCCATCAAATGACATAAATACGATTCGTATTACTATCGGGTGCAGGTTTTCAACGTCCAGCCAGAGTAATTGACCTCATGATGACGCTCCCGAATCACCTGCCTTGCACGCCCGAAACCGACGAACTGCTGACGCTGCGCAGCAGCGGCGCCGCACAACGGGCACTCGACTATTACTTGAAAGAAGATGTGTCGGCGCCCACGCCTGACGTCGCTTTTTTCGACATCAGGCCCGGCATCAGCCAGGAAGACGCCCTGGTGCACGCATCGGACCTGCTGCGCAGTGCAGCGGCCGCCGCCTATGAATCGGCAAGCAGCCGGCAAGGCAACCAGCGGGACCTGGCATTTTCGGTGGTGTATTTGATTGATATGGCCAAGGCGATGGTGGAGCAGACATTGCAGGTGCCCGCTGCCCAGGCGAACGCCTGACAGGCAACAAAGAAAAATATTTCTATCCCACGGATAAAAACATTTGACTTGCAAATGATAATGATTATTATTGAACCCAGCTGATCGCGAGATCAGTCGATAGACCAAGGGACCTTAGGTCGGACTCTTGGAATATCTCCTCATCAGGCTAATCACGGTTTTTGACCCGGCTCTTTGGCCGGGTCTTTTTTTTGCCAGTTTTTTTCTGGCGTGGCTTCAGGCTAATGAAGACTGTGTGTTGCTTGATGGCCCGCATGGTAGCAAAAGAGCATCGCCAAATGAAAGCCGATCGAACGCTCTAGCCCCGATCTTTGCGAAATAGCGCTTGAGAATCAATCTCATAGATCCTAAGCTGCTGCTGCGTCAGGGACGACGCCCCCTCCCCCGTGCAACAATTTTGCAGCAAGATTTTGCCTCACTCCTGTGTAAGATATCCGCCACAACAATCATACGCAGGCAGCCAGACCATGACAGTGGCCTTGACCTCTATCAAGATCAGTACCGACTTCGACAGCGGCAACATCCAGGTCCTGGATGCCAGCGACGCTTACCAGTTGTTGCTGGCGATCAAACCCGATACCCGCAGCGCACATTTCCAATGGTTTCATTTCAAGGCCGAAGGCATGCATGTGGGCCACACCCACACCTTCCGGCTAAGCAACGCCGGCCATTCGTCGTACAAAAACGCCTGGAGCGGCTACAACGCCGTGGCATCCTACGACCACGTCAACTGGTTCCGTGTGCCCACGCGCTTTGATGGCGATACATTGCATATCAGCCTGGAGACCCGCGAGAAGCAAGCCTGGTTCGCCTACTTTGAACCCTACAGCCGTAAGCGTCACGACTGGCTGATCGAACAGGCCTTGAGCCGCGCCGGCACCCAGCTGCTTGCCACCGGCAAAAGCGCCGAGGGCCGTGATATCCAGTTGCTGCGCCGTGGCAAAGGGGGCGAAGGCCAGCGCAAGGTCTGGATCATCGCCCAGCAGCATCCCGGCGAACACATGGCTGAATGGTTTATGGAAGGCGTCATCGAGCGCCTGCAACAGGACGGTGATGCTGAGCTGAAAAAACTCCTAGCCGTCGCCGACCTGTACCTGATCCCCAACATGAACCCCGATGGCGCCTTTCACGGGCATCTGCGCACCAACGCCATGGGCCAGGACCTCAACCGGGCCTGGCAGAACGCCAGCGAGGCGCTCAGCCCGGAAGTGCTGTTCGCCCAGCAACAGATGGAGAAATACGGCGTCGACCTGTTTCTCGACATCCATGGCGACGAAGAAATCCCCTACGTCTTCACTGCCGGCTGCGAAGGCAACCCCGGTTACACCCCGCGTATCGAAGCGCTGGAAAAACACTTCCGCAGGCACTTGAGCGCCCTGACCCGCGACTTCCAGACCACCCACGGCTACACCCGCGACCTGCCGGGCGAAGCCAACATGACCCTGGCCTGCAATGCCGTTGGCCAGCAGTACGACTGCCTGTCGCTGACCCTGGAGATGCCCTTCAAGGACAACGACGACGCACCCAACCCGAAAACCGGTTGGTCCGGTGAGCGCTCCAAACAACTGGGCAAGGACGTGTTGAGCAGCGTGGCCGATATCGTCACCACCCTGCGTTGACCCGCCCTGCCCCCGGCATCAGCCTTTGGTGCCGGTCATGCTTTGCAGCACACCGTCGCGCCGAATCAACCCGTGGAACAGCGCCGCCGCCAGGTGCAACAGCACCGTCAGAAACAACAGGTAGGCCAGGTAGCCATGGGCCTTGCGCAGCACTGCAAACAACGGTGCATTGGCCGCGACCAATGCCGGCAATTGCACCGAGCTGCTGAGCATCACCGGGTCACCGGCCGCTGAAATCATGGCCCAGCCCAGCAGCGGCAGCACCAGCATCAACGCATATAACACAACATGGGACGCCTTGGCGGCCAGCACTTGCCACAGTGGCAGGTCAGCAGGCAACGGCGGTTGCCGGGTGCAAAAGCGCACCACCAGTCGCACGATCACCAACGCCAGAATCGCGATACCCAGTGGCTTGTGCAGGTGAATCAGCCACTCGTGACGCTCCGACACCGACGCCGCCATGCCCGCGCCGATAAACAACATGGCGATGATCATCAGCGCCATCAGCCAATGCAGCAGGCGAGCCAGAGGCGCGAAAAACCGTGGTTGGGCATTCATGGTTTCGACTCCTGAGGGGCACTGTGCAGCGGGCTGACTTCGCCGGCGCGGCGTACGTAGGAACTGGCATAAGCCGCCGAACGTGCAGCCAGCAGCGGGTCATTGGAGGCCTGGATACCGCTGGGCAAAATCAGCGGGTCATAGTTGATATCGCGGCAATCACCGTCAGCCTGCGGTTGGCTGCTTTGCAGCACCAACGTGCCGGCGTTGAGCACTTTGTGCGCGCCGGTCCAGGCTTTGCTGGCATCGTCCAGCGGATCACCGGGGTTGGCCAGGGTGATGTTCAGCTGCCAACGCAACGGCCCGGAAGCCAGACGCTGCACCAGGTCTTTTTCGAGAAAATCAGCGCCGGATGGCGCGGTGTCACCCGCCGCATCCTGGCTCTGTGGCACCACGCCCCAACGTACCGCCTGGCGCTGGCCATCGGCGTTTACCAGGTAAAAGGCATTGATGCCGTTGTAGGTTTCAGTCGCGTAACTGGCCGATGGCTTGGCAGTCTTGACCCAGGCCAGGAACGGCGCTGTCTCCGGGTGCGCGGCAAAAAACGCCGGCATGCTGGCCGGGTTCGGTTTGCCGGTGGCCGGGTCGGGCGCACCGGCCTTGAGCATCTGGTAAAACGCCTCAGGCGTGCCCACCGGGAACACCGGCATGCTGTTCATCCCCGTGCGCCATTGCTGGCCGTTGGCCTGGCTGAACTGCAAGGCGAAACTGCGAATCGGCACACTGCTGTCCGGCGCGTAGGGGTTGCCGCTGGGCAAGGCGAACCGGCCGATCACCGGGGTCTTCGCTTCGCTGAACACTTGGGCATTCGAGTACGTGCGCGCCTCGGGGCTGCTCTCGAAGTAACCGGCCACACACACGCCCTTGGCATGGTTACGCCGAAACCCTGGGTGCACGCCGTTATTGGTTTCCAGGGCATTGACCAGGGTTTTGGGGCGCAGGCGCTGTGGGTCCAGCGTGCCATTGACGTAGGCGAATGCCCCGGCAGCAACCGCCACGACCGCACCAATACACGCCAGCCTGATGAGCAAACTGAGGGTGCTGAGGGGCGCACGTGGCGGCGATGAGTGATCTACCATGAAAAACTCCGGGGCACGGGCCCACAAGGAAAATGAACTATGAGACGAGTCCCACGTAGGTCTATTCCCTTTTCACTGTAGTTTTTTTCAGAGCAGATGCACCGCGAGCCGAGCGCTCATTTTACACCGCGTTGAACACTGCCGGGCGTTTGTTCAGAAACGCCTGCATGCCCTCCTGCTGATCAGGCGTCGCGAACAACTGGTGAAACAGCCGGCGCTCCAGGCGCACGCCATCGTGTAGCCCCAGTTCCAAGGCTTGCTCAACTGCCTCCCGCGCCGCCCGCGTGGCGGTGCGCGAGAACCCGGCGATCTGCGCAGCCACCAGCAGTGTCTGCGCCAGCAAATCCGCCGTCGGGTACACACGTGACACCAACCCCGCCTGTTCCGCCTCTTGAGCCGTCATCGGCCGACCGGTCAACACCATGTCCATGGTCTTGGCTTTGCCGATCAGCCCGGTCAAGCGCTGGGTCGCGCCCATGCCGGGGATAACCCCCAGCTTGATTTCCGGCTGGGCAAACGTCGCCGTATCGGCGGCAAAAATCATGTCGCACATCATCGCCAGCTCACAACCGCCGCCAAACGCGTAGCCGCTCACTGCAGCAATGGTTGGCGTGCGCAGGCGGGTGAAGGCTTCCCAACCGACGAAGTAGTCCTCGTTAAGCATGTCCAGGTAAGACTTGGCGCTCATCTCCTTGATATCGGCCCCGGCGGCAAAATACTCGGGCGTACCGGTGATGACAAAACAGCCAACCTGCGGGTCCTGGTCCAGCGCTTCCAGACGGCTGATCAACTCCGTCATGAGTGCCGAACTCAGCGCATTCTTGACCTGCGGGCGATTAAGCCTGACCAGCACTACCCGGCCATGACGTTCTACTACTACATTCATAAACACCTCTGCTGATTAATCTCGAGCCTCAATGGCGCGGTGTCAGGAATCCCAGATCGCGCCATACGCCGGTATGCCGCGGGCTTCCATCTCGTGCACCACGCGCTGGGTCAACGCTTGGTTGGCAATACAGATCACTGCTTGCGCACCGAAGGTTTGCACAGCGCCGTAGGCCAACTGCACCAGGTCCGGCTTGCCGCGTTCATCGGTGTCCCAGATCAATGCGCCGGGTTGCGCCCGCAGGATTTCGTCGACCAGCTCATCGCCATAGGTCTTGCGCGGGCTGCGGGTGGACCAGATCAATTGGATCGGCACCTGAGCGGCAAGCAAATGCGGCATCACCGGGCCGATACCGCTGCCGGTGGCGATGTACACCACGGACTTGAACAAGGTTTCGACATTGGCGACGCCCGCCGTGGTGATGCCCTTGACCCAGACGTGGCTGGGCAAGTCTTCGATGAAGCGCCCGGTCCAATCGCCGGCGCGGGAAATGATCAGGCGAAACCCCGCCTCGCCCGGCGCGGGGATATTGGCAAATGAATGCCACTCCAGCAGAGGGTTGCGGCTGATTGCGGTGGAGGACCCCGCGAAGGGCGTGGTGTGGCTAAAACGCGTGATGACCGCATGCCCGGAAGGCCGGATATGTTCAACGGCGACCTTGCGCAGGCGCAACCACGGCAAGATGATGCTCAGCGTCAGCAGCACCAGCATCCAGAATGACCCGCTCTGTACCAGGCGGGTCGAGGTTTCGCTGGAGGCCAGTAACGTCAGCGCCCAGAACACCAGCAGCGCACTCCAGCCGGCGAACCGATGGACCCGCTCGAAGCCATTGTGAAATCGGTTGCGAACCCACGGCTGCGCCATGATGACCATCAACAGCAACAGGCCGAGCAACACACCAGTGAGCCCCATCCAGGCTGACGACACACTGTCGGGCTGACGCAGATAATGTGCGACCTGAATCCCGACCATGACCATGAACCAGGCGGTTGCCGCCAGGGCCGCGCCACTGTGCAACCCGCCAAAGTGGTAGACCTTGGCCGCACTGCGGCGCACGCGCAAAGGCCAGGTGACAGGCACGCGGGTGGCCAGCCAGAACAGCGCATTGACCAGGTATTGCTGGCGAATCAGGATTGCCAGCGACAGGTTGATCAACACCAGGTTCGAAAGCCTTTGAACCGTAACGGCATGGAAATCGACAGCCAGCAGCGCAAACGCCGCATTAACCATCACCACCAGCGCTGCCAGGCGGTTGTAGTAGGAAAACACTGGCAGTGAGGTCCAGCGACGCCACAGTGCCGGCTTGGGCGGCACGACGGTACGGGTCAATGCATCAATCATGCTGGGCCACCTCGGCTGCGATGGCCTGTTGCAGCAGCACGGCCTTGTCGATCTTGCCTCGGGCGGTCAGCGGAAAATGCTCCACCGCGTAGATGGATGTCGGCACGCAGTAGTAGGCCAGGCGCTCCCGGCAACGGGCTCGGCACGACTCAATATCCGCATTGGCAGGCGAGACGAAAGCCACCAGGGTGCGGCTGTCCAACTTCAATGTGACCGCCCGCAGGCAACCATCGCCGGCCTCCAGCGCCATGGACACCGCGTCCAGTTCCACACGGAAGCCACGCACCTTCACCTGATCATCGACGCGCCCCAGGTGCTCCAACTGACCGTCAGCGGTCCAGCGCCCCAAGTCCCGCGTGCGAAACATCATGGCGTCCCCGCCCATAAAGGGGTCCGGGCGATAGCGCGCCTGGGTCAGCGCAGCGTTGTTCAGGTAACCGCCCGTGACTCCGACGCCACCGGCCCACATTTCGCCGGTTTCACCCAGCCCACAGGCACGGCCGTGCTCGTCGAGCACATACACGGTGTTATTGGGCGTCGGTTTGCCGACGGTCAACAACGTGCCAGGTACATGCCGGTGCAACGTGTTGACGATGGTGGTCTCGGTCGGCCCGCAGCCATTGTAGAAGGTGCAATGCTCGGCCCAGCGGTCGGCCAGTACCTGGGAACAGGGCTCGCCCGCGACGGCGACCACTTGGAGGTCAGGGCATTGCGCGGGGTCAAGGTTCGCCAGTATCGAGGGAGTGGCGATCAGCACGTGGCACTGCGCAGCGGTTTGCGCAATGTCTTTATCGCGAATCAGCAGGGTCGCCCCATGGGCCAGGCAACCGAGGATTTCCCAGGCCGCCATATCAAAGCCGATGTTAAGGATTTGCCCCACGTTACGACCCGGTGCCATGCCCATCCGCCCCGGCTGCGTGAGCAAGATGTTGCATACGTTGCGGTGGCTGACACACACGCCGTTGGGCCGCCCGGTCGTCCCGGAAGTGAACAGCACGAAGCAGAGGTCATCGGTGTCGCCGGCAGCGAATACGGCGGTGTTGTCCTCGACAATAAAGGGCTCTTCGGCGAGGAAGCTGTCCAGGCACAGACTGCGCGGGGCCGCATCCGCCGGCAGGTGATCGGCCAGGTTCGACAGGGTCAGAACCACTGGGCTGGTCAACGATTCCAGGACCATACCCAATTGCAGCGTCGGCACGATTCGGGCGTCTTGAGGCACATACGCGGCGCCCACCTTCAACACCGCCAACAGCCCGACCAGCATGGGAATCGAACGCTCGACGAACAGCCCCACGGTGTCACCGCGCTTGACGCCCAGTTCAACCAGGCGCACTGCCAAACGATTGGCCTGACGATTGAGTTGTTCATAACTGATGCGCTGTCCTGCCCACACTGCAGCGATTGCCTGGGGCGTCAACGCCGCTTGCATTTCGACCGCATGGTGCACACTGCCATAGGCAGGCTTGGCCCAAGGGCCACAGCCCCATTGCTCAAACACCACGCGTTGAGCAGCAGGCAAATGAGCCAAAGCGTCTCGGGAGAAGAACTGTTTGTCGGTTGGAGAAAATGTCATGCACACACCCTCATCAATGAACTGCGCGAAATTGTTCGCAGCGGTTACGAGGGTTGATTGAGCGGTGGGAACGGTATTACAGGTCCGTATACAGAGCAGATAGCCCCCACAAGAAGGCTCATTTTTCTTACAGCCCCTGATGGAATAAGCTACGTTGGCTGGCGTCTTCCTCTGCACAACCGACCAGAATTCACGCCCATGCACGCGCTCGACGAACCGTTACGTGAACTCATCCCCAGGCTGCGGCGCTTTGCCGTGTCGCTGACGCGTAACGCCAGCAGCGCCGACGACCTGGTGCAGTCCACGCTGGAACGGGCGATCATCAGTTGGGCCGACAAACGCCCGGAAGGCGACCTGCGTGCCTGGCTGTTCTCGATCCTCTACCGCCAGTTCCTCGACGCCCACCGGCGCAGCCGGCGTTATGCACGCATGCTCGAATTCTTCACCGGTCGTGACGATGCGCAACCTTCAGTGGAGCGCACGGTGATGGCCCAATCGACCCTGCACGCCTTCGATCAACTCAACACCGAGCAACGTGCACTGCTGCTATGGGTGTCGGTTGAGGGTTTAAGTTACAAGGAAGTCGCCGAGATCCTGGCGGTGCCGTTGGGTACCGTGATGTCGCGCCTGTCCCGTGCGCGCCAGGCCTTGCGTCAACTCAGCGAAGGCGAAATTACCAGCCCTGCCCTGCGGATACTCAAATGATCAGCCTGCCCCCCAGCGAACGCGATTTGCATGCCTATGTCGATCACCAACTGCCGGAGAGCGACCGCCGCGTGCTTGAAACCTGGCTGGCCGCCCACCCTGAAATGGCCGCCCAGGTGCAGGCCTGGCAACAGGATGCACACGCCCTTCGCGCGGCCTTGAGCGGGACCTTGCAGCAACCGGCCAACCCCGACCTTGACCCGGCGCTGATTCGCCAACGCATTCGGCATCAATCGCGCCGCCACCTGGCCAGCGCCGCCGTGCTGCTGATCGCGGTCGGCCTCGGCGGCCTTGGCGGTTGGCACGCCCGCGAAGCGACCCAACCGCCGATGTTGCCGATGGCCGATGCCATGCAGGCATTCCGCCTGTTCGCCCAGGACGGCATTATGCCCGCCGACTTTAACGCCGAAGACCGCGGCACTATGCAGGGCTGGCTGGATCGCTATTTCAACCAGGCCCATCGCCTGCCCGATTTGAGCCAGGCCGGTTTCAAGCCGGTGAGCGGGCGCCTGCTCACCACTGAGCAAGGTGCGGCGGCGATGGTGTTGTATGAGGATCAGCAAGGCCATCGCATCAGCTTCTACATCCGCCCGCCGGGCCCGGAAAACGGCTTTCTGCCGCGTGGCAGCCGCAGCGCCGATGGGCTGCAGGCCGATTACTGGTCCGATGGCGGGTATAACTATGCGATGGTCAGCCCGGTGGATCAGGCGGCGACGCACTTGCTCAAGTTCTAGACGATCTAGACAGGTTTTTGTGGGAGCGGGCTTGCTCGCCCCCACATTTTGACCGCGCGTACCTGCACTAGAAGCCTACATCCAGCACCACATTATCAATGTAGGTGCCGCCCGGCGGCGTGGTTTGGTCGGTGTAGATCTTGGCGTTGTAGTTGAACACCTGGCTGCCGGTGCCCAAGCCGTTGCCGGGGTTGATCTCGGCCGTTGAGCTGGCCCGCCGCGCGGCGCCCACGCTGCCCCAGCGCGTGGTGCCGGCACTCATGAAGATGTCGTAGGCGAGGAAGTTGCTGCCGGAAATCATCCGCCGCCGCCCGCCCACGCTCACCGGGTTCTGCCCATCGCTGAGGCCGACGGTGTAGGCGCTGCCCTTGGTGCAGGCCACGCTGGCCTGGCCGTTGACGGTGGCGAAGGCGCTGACCACCGGCGCACTGCCGAAGGCAATCGGCGGCGTGGTGATCTGACAGTCGTTGACCACCGTCATGCTGACGTTCACGGTGGTGGTGCCGTTGTTGACCTCACGGCCCAGGCAGACTCCGCCAATGCCAATGCCCGAGCAATAGTTCCAGTTCCAGAAAATACTCAGGGTCTCGCTGTACACCCCCGACGCCACGTTGCTGCCAAGGGTGGTGGCGAAGTACAGCGGCACGACTTTGGTGCCCGGCCCGAACACCAGGCCAAGGGAGGCGGCAATGCCGCCACTGCCGCCAAAATCGAAGGCGGTGCCACGTGTCATCGGGAACGCCGTGGTGTTGTTGGCATAGATCGTATAGTTGATCACATCACCGGTCGGCCCCACCAGGCCACCTTGGGGCGAACCACTGACGGTCGCGTAAAAATGGTCATTGGAGGTCAACACCGACAATACCGCCGGCGTGCAGCTGAAGCCGGCATTGGTGGTCGAACTGGGCTGGGAGGTGGTGCGCACAGTCATCGAACTCACCGTCGTGCCAAAGCTGGCCGGTACGCTGGCCACCACCGAACACACGGCCTGTACCTGCGCCGACACCCCCAGGCTTGCCAGCAACACGCCCCGCAACAGCCATTCCTTGACCCGCACACGCACACTCCTTATGTCATTGGCACACCAGCGGCCCGATCAGTGGCACCTGGGCCTGGGTGGTATCGAGTTCGAACCTTGCCTGGCAGGTCTGGCCGTTGCCCAAGGTGACTTGCAAGGTGTTATGGGCCGCCAGGTTTTCCAGGTACACCAGGCCGTCCCACCCCACCACCGCCTGCGCGCCGCTTTGCTCGTGTCGCACCTGGCTGCCCAGGGGCAAATCCTGATGCTGGGCGTCAACCAAGGTGATGCTCGCCGCGCTCACCTGGCGCACCGGGAACTCCAGCAAGTAGCCACTGCCACGGCGCACGGCCACCCGCTGCTCGACGTTGGGCACCTGCACGTTCGATGGCAGGTTCAGTGGGTCGATCTCGTATTTGGCGCGGTAGTAAGCACTGGTCCACGGCACCAGCAAGTGCCCGTTGCGGTCGGTTTCGCCCACCACCTGGTTCTCGTAGCGCACCGGCACACCACTGACGCCATCGGTGCTTACCACCACAAACGCATCGTTGACGCGGTTGGCGGCGAACACTTGATTGTCCATCCACACCAGCGAGCCACTGGCGTCGGCCCAACGGGTTTCGGCGTCGCTGCTGCCGTACACGCCGGCCTGCAACTGCACCGACTGCAGGCGCCAGGTCAGGTCGGCCTGGCGATAAGCCGGCCCGTCACCACTGGCATAACCCAGGTTGAAGCCCACACCGCCCTCGGCCGGCATGGCTCGGCTGTAGTTGACCCGCTGCAGGCTCTCGCCGGTTTTACTGCGCTCGGTGCCCACGCTGAGGCTGCCGTACACGTCGAACGGCACCACCACCTGCGCCTGCACCGCCCAACTGCTATCACCCACTTCATGGTTGGCCGACAGGTAAAAACTGCTGTTGCGCCACAGCGGCTTGCTCCAGGTCAGGTTCACCAGGCGGGTGCGCGAATCATCCGCCGCCTGCACATCGAAATAGCCGACGCCCAGGCTGCCGAAATTATTCAGGTTCAGGCTCAAGGTCGCCTGCTGACTGCGCTTGCTGAGGCTGGCGTAAGGCGTGTCGATCAGGCTCAAGTCGGCGTATTGCTCACGGCGCTCGACCCGTTGATACGACAGGCTGTAGTGCTGGTTGCTGTATTGGTAGCCCAGGCTCAGTTGCTGACCGGTCCGGCCGTCGTACCGGCTTTGGCTGACGGCGGTATTGAGCACGCCGAAGTGACCGACCCGCAGGTTGCCGCCGACACCGCCCAGGGCCAGGTCATTGGCGGCTTCGGCATGGCTTTCGAGGGTAAACGCGTCGGATATCCCGTAGCGAAAAGTGCCGCTGGCCACGCCAGGGCCATAGCCGAAATCGCGCAAGGTGTAGTCGCGACGCAAATTACCCGCCGCCACCGAGAAGTCCGACAACCCCTTTTGCAGCAAAGTACTGGTGACATAAAACGGCACCGTGGTCGACACCTGCCGGCCCAGCGCATCGGTAGTGACCACCACCGCCTCGCCGGCGCCGTTGATAAACGGCACGTTGGTCAGGGTGTACGGCCCCGGCTGCAGGTCGGCGCTGCTGGATTTATAGCCATTGATAAACAGGTCCACCGAAGACGGCACCGCCGCCTCGCCGGCGAACTGCGGCAGCGGGTAGGTGACCAGATCCGGGCGCACTCCAAAGTCCCGCGACACCTGCACGCCGCCCAAGCGCACCGAAGTACTCCAGGGCAAGGCGCCGCTGATCACGTCGCCCGCTTCATAGGTCAACAGGCGTTCATCGTCGGAGAATCGCCAGGTGGTGTCGTACCGCCGATAGCCGTTGTACAGGTTGCTGCCGGCGGTTTCCCGGCCAATGGTGGTGCGGTATTGGCCGGTGTTGGACAACGTGCCCCAGGTATCGAACAAGCGCACTTCGTTGAAGATACCGAGGTAGGTGCCCGCATCGTCGGTGTCGTTGAGGTAGGCGTCATAGTTGAGCAACGCGCCGAAACTGGTCAGCGCCTGGGTGCGTGGGTAGTTGTTGCGGCTGCCGATAAATTGCTCCGGCAGCCAGGCCGGCGGCACGCTCAGTATCAGGCGCTGGCCCTGGCTGTCGTAATCGGTGTGCAGGCCGGGAAAGCTTTCCAGCGCAACCTCGCCAGGCATGTCGCCAGGCACGCTCCCAGGCACATCCCCAGGCAACTTCACACCAACCTCCTGCAACACCGACGCCGGCAAAAACAACTGCCCGGCACGCTGATTGACGGCGACCACACGGCCGGTGTCCATCTGGTTGACCACCAACTCCAGGAACAACTGCGCATCGGCAACAGCCTCCATGCTGCTGGGCGGGGGCGGCAACGGCGCAGCGAAGCCCGGCGGCGCCGGCACCAAGCCAGACAAGCCGCCCACCACCCACATCGATCGCCATAGACATCGAGCCCGATCCTGGCTCACCAAGGCTTTGTGTCCATCAATGGACATCTCCATCCGTATTTAACACCAGGGCCTACTCCATGCCCTGCCACACTGAGTCAGCGTGTCGGTGCGAGGCTCTCCATTTGCGTTGCCCCATTGATGCGCACCTGCAACGGCTGATCGGCCGGCAAACCGTCCGGCACCGGCCAGCGCATGGTCGCGCCCGGCAGCACATAGCCCATCAGGCCTTCCACCAAAGGCCGCGGCTGGCCGCCCTGCTTGAACGTGGCATCGGTGAGGCGCGCATGCACGGCGCCCTGGTTGCGCATCTCGACGTAGTTGCGCCCGCCCACGCTGACTTTTTTCCAGCTTAAATCCGGCTTGCCGGCGGTTTTCGGGTCGCGGTCCCGGGTGCCGTCAACCTTGCTCCACAAGCCCGGGCCGTAGGCAAACAACGGCACCGAATAGCGCATCTGGAAACGGATCGCGGCGGCCGTCTTGCCATCCGCCGGCGCCGGTGGGGGCGTGGCCGAAGGGATCTCATCGATGATGATGCGGTACGCCAGCTCCTGGCCGGGCGGCACGTCTTTGGTTCGGGTCAGACGCACCAATTGCTTTTGCCCAGGCTCGATTTTCGCCACCGGCGGGCTGCCAATCACATCGCGCTGGTTCTGGTATTGTTCGTCAAAACCACTCTGGGTCCAGGCAAACACGCGGATCTGCAGGTTGGCGGTCTCGGTGCCGCGGTTCTCCAGCCACAGCGCGCTGGCCTGTTGGTCGGCCTCCAGCACCGGGTCGATCGGCCAGATCAGCACCGAACTGGCCGCCAGGGCCTGCCCCGCCGCCAACATCAACAACCCGCTCAAACCCGCTGCCCACCCGTACCGGGAAGCTGCAAACATAGCTCTCACTCCTTATACCGTTCGCCTTACCACGACAGCTGCACCTGCAACGTGTCGCTGTACGTCCCCCCAGGCTGGTTACCCGGTAATTGCACTCGCCCATAAATCGGCAAGCTGATGTTGTTGGCGTTGCTGTAGGCCACGCTCACGCTTTGGCTGATGCCCAAGCTCTGACTGAACGCCGCGTCCCGAAACAATTGATAAGCCACTTGGGCAGTGCCGCTATTGAGCTGCATCCGCCGTCCGCTGTTGTTATGCAACCCACCATCGACACTCATGCTCAGCGCCACCCCCGGCGTGCATTGCAAGGTCACGCCGCCCGCCAGCGCGACAGACGCCGTACTGGTGGCCAACGCCGAATAGGTGCCGAACGCCAGGCTGCCGTAATTGCTGCCGCCGCCGACCACCAGGCACCCTGGCGTGATCGTCGCGCTGACCTGGAACGACTGGCTGGTCACCGCCAACAGCGACAGCGGCGCTCCCCAGCCGATGCACACCGCCAACGCCGCCCATCCTGAACGCCCCATAGCCCTTAGAACGTCAGGGTCACGTTAACCGTGTCGGTGTAAGTACCGGCCGGCAAGCCCGCCTTGCCATTGGCCTTGCCGTAGATATTCACGGCCTGGGCCACGCCGGTGCTCGGCGCCAGGTTGATCACCCCGCCGATGGCCAGCAGCGTGGAGTGGCCGCTGTCGGTGTACAGGTCATACGGCACGTAGTTGGCCACCCCGTCATACAGCGCGCGGCCACCGCCCACGGACTGGCCATCGTGGGCACCGGCAGACACCGTCAACGTCGGTGACGTACCCGCCGAACACAGAATCGACAACGCCCCGCCACCGCCGCCCAGCACCTGGCCGTCAGCTTCGGTGAACAGGCTGTTGGCGGTACCGAAGTTCAAGTTACCGAAGCTCATCCCGCCGGTGGCTGCGGCGCCGTTGACCTGGCAGCTGCTGGTGAGCACCAGGGTGGCGCTGACCGTACCAGCCACCGTCGCCGCCTGTGCGCCCGACACCCACGCCAACGCCATCAATGGAAAAACCGCCTTCGCTATACATGCATGCATGATGTCCATCCTCATGGTTTACCAATCCAGAGTCACCGTCAGGGTGTCTGTGTAGATGCCGGCCGGTAAGGCCCTGGTATTCGCCACCACCGAGCCGAATACCGGGATCGGTACTTGTGTGCCCTTGGTCACGACGAAATTACGTTGCTCGCCAATGCTGTAGCTGCGCCGGCCGAGCGGATCAGCCGAGAGTTGATAGGGAATGGTCTGGCGCCCGTTACTCAGGCGCCTTGTAGTGCCGTCACCATGGGCACCGCCGTCGATGGTCACGGTGAAGCTGCTGACCACCGAGGGGTTGCAGGACACCGAAAGCGGCGCCTTGCTGCCATCGGTAACGCCCGCGCCCAAGGGGTTGTTCCATGTAGGGCCCTGGCTGCCGAAATCCAGCAGCGCGCTGCCGCCTGCGGGGCTCACCGGCGCGCTCTCGATGTCTTTGCTCACCTGGCAACTGGCGGTAATGACCAGCCGTGCGTGGATCTGCCCGGCAACGGCCGCCTGGGCGTCATCGGCCAGCAGCAACAGCCCGCCCATGGCCGCCAGGGCCCAACTGCGGCTTACCATGTGACGGTGACCTTGAGCAGGTCGGTGTAGCGCCCCACCGCCGGAATATCCTTGAGCGGCTCAATGCGCCCATACAGCGGCAGGTCGACACTGCCGGAGTCCGGCACACGCCCACTCAGCGGCTCGTTGACCGGCAAGGCAATACGCCGCGCAGCGTCGGCATAAATACGGTAGGGAATCGGTTTGCTCGAAGGGGTTGCGGCACTCAGGTAGCGCACTTCGCCGGTGCCGCCATGCAGGCCGCCGTCAACGCGCAGTTGGTAAGGGGTGTCGGGGTTGCACTCCAGACGCGGCTGGCGCTGGCTGATCAGCGCCGCACTCAGCGGCCCGGCCGGGTCATCCAGACGCGGGCCGCTGCCGAAATCCAATACACCCAGTTGCTCGATGCCCGCACTGCGGGTGGTGCCCACCAGCTGGCAGCCCCGCTGCACGTCGATGCGCACCTCCACCTGGAGTTGCGCAGCGTAAATCGTGCTGCAGAGCATCGTGCCCATGACTGCCAAAACGCCTCGTCCCTTCACTGCCCCAAATCCTTGTACAGGGGTGACTGCTCTGTAAGAGGTTAGCCACAAAGGGCGAAACTGCCAGTCTGGGCCGGTTGGCAGGCGTAACATGCCATTTCGAGATAGCGGGGGGCGCCGTTCTGTATTGGTCAAATCGACGTGAGCGCCCTAAAGTGGGCAACCACCGAAATACAGAGTGACGTGCATTGGCTGTGCTTTCCCTGATTCAGCGTCTGCTGGGCAAAAAAACCGCGCTGGCGGGCGCCTCGCCTATCCCGGCGTTCTTTGAAAACAAGGCCCGAGACCAGGGCTATACCCTCAGCGCCGGCCAAACCCGGGCGATTGCCGCCCTCGCCCGCGAGACCCGGCACCTGCTCGCCGGCCAGCCCACGCGCAGCCTGTACCTGCACGGCCCGGTGGGGCGTGGCAAAAGCTGGCTGCTCGATGGGTTTTTCCAGGCGCTGCCGATTGCGCAAAAGCAGCGCGTGCACTTCCACACATTTTTCACCCGCCTGCACCAAGGCATGTTCCAGCACCGTGAACAGGACGACGCCTTGGGCGTGACGCTGGACGCGCTGCTGGCCGATTGCCGAGTGCTGTGTTTCGACGAATTTCACGTCCACGATATCGGCGATGCCATGCTCATCAGCCGCTTGTTCCAGGCCTTGTTCCAGCGTGGCGTGTTGGTGTTGGTGACCTCCAATTACGCCCCCGAGGGCCTGCTGCCCAACCCGCTGTACCACGAGCGCTTCAAGCCGGTAATCAACTTGATCGCCACGCGCATGCAGGTACTGGAAGTCAGCTCCCCCGAGGATTTTCGCAGCTTGCCCCAGGCCCATGCCGAGCAGCGCTTTACCGGCGGCCAGTATGTATGGCCGGGTAACGCCGCCCAGCGCGAAGCCCTCGGGCTGCCCGCTACACCTGGCCCGGCGCAAACCCTGAAGGTCGGCAACCGCCAATTGCTCTGCCGCAGCCATCAGGCGCGCAGCATCCTGTTCACCTTCAACGACCTGTGTGAACAGCTCACCGCCGTGATGGATTACCTGTTGTTGTGCGAGGACTTCGACCACTGGATCGTCGACGGCCTGCCCCCCTTGGCCGACTGCCCGATCGCCGTGCAACAGCGCTTTATCAACCTGGTGGACGTGCTCTACGACCAGGACAAACGCCTGACCCTGATCGGCCCGCACCCCTTGGCCCGCGCTCTGGAAGGCCAGGCCATCGACCTTGCCCGCACCGCCAGCCGGCTGAACCAATTACACACGGTGTGCCCGCAACCCGCGCCCGACCCGGTATCATGAGCGCTTTTTACGCCCATCTTGCCGAGTGACCGCGCCGTTCATGAATACCCTCGCCCAACTCAAGGCTGGCCAATTGGCCGGTATTACACGCCTGGACCTGTCTTGCGGGCTGACCGAATTCCCGCCGGAAATCTTCGCGCTGGCCGACAGCCTGGAAATCCTCAACCTTACCGGCAACGCCTTGAGCCGCCTGCCCGACGACCTGCATCGGCTGTCGCGCCTGCGCGTGCTGTTCTGCTCGGACAACGCCTTCACTGAGCTGCCCGCCTGCCTGGGTCAGTGCGCCAACCTGAGCATGATCGGCTTCAAGGCCAACCAGATCAGCCATGTACCCGCCGCCGCATTGCCGCCACAGTTACGCTGGCTGATCCTCACCGACAACTGCATCAGCCAGTTGCCCGGCGAGCTGGGCGAGCGGCCCCTGCTGCAAAAGCTGATGCTGGCCGGCAATCACCTGACGGACCTGCCGCCTAGCCTGGTCAACTGCAAAAACCTCGAACTGCTGCGCATCGCCTCCAACCGCTTCACTCAACTGCCGCCATGGCTGCTGACGCTGCCGAGCCTGACCTGGCTGGCCTATGCCGGTAACCCGGTGGAAATGGCCGTTGAAGTGGCGAACGACGATGCAACGCCGAATATCCCCTGGTCTGAACTGGAACTGGGCGAAGTGTTGGGCGAAGGCGCTTCGGGGATCATCCGCAAGGCGCTGTGGAAGCCGCAAGCGTTGCCGGTCGCGGTCAAACTCTACAAAGGCACGATCACCAGCGACGGCTCGCCGCTGCATGAAATGCAGGCCTGCATCGCCGCCGGGCTGCACCCGAACCTGATCAAGGTGGAGGGGCGCGTGATCGGACACCCGGAAGACCAGGCGGCCCTGGTGATGGACCTGATCGACCCGAGTTACCGCAACCTCGCAGCCCTGCCGAGCCTGGCGTCATGCACCCGCGACATCTACGCGCCGGGTATGCACTTCAGCGCTGAAGTGGCCTTGCGCATGGCGCGCGGCATCGCCTCGGTGGCGGCGCATCTGCACCGGCACGGCATCACCCACGGCGACCTGTACGGCCACAATATCCTGTGGAATGCCGCGGGTGACTGTCTGCTCGGGGACTTTGGCGGGGCGTCGTTCCATGGGACGGCGGACACCCTGGAAACCAGGGCCTTGCGGCGCATTGAAGTGCGTGCGTTCGGGATATTGCTGGGGGAATTGCTGGAGCGGTTAGACGAAGGCTTCGACAGTGAAGCGCTGGTGGCGCTGCAAAACAGCTGCTGCCAGCCCGATGTACTGGCGCGACCGAGCTTTGAAGAGATCGAAGCGCTGCTGCAATCGCTGCCACACCACTAAACAATGTGGGAGCAAGCCCGCTCCCACATTTTTTGCCGGCATTTATTCAGCTATAAATCAGCCAGCCAACCCGACAAACATATCCTGCACGTCATCATGGTTGTCCAACCCTTCCAGGAAGGCTTCGACTTCAGCCATCTGCTCATCGGTCAAACCGCTTACCGGGTTCTTCGAGATGTAGCCCAGCTTGGCCGACAACACGGTGAACCCCTGCTCCGGCAGGGCTTTTTGCACCGCGTCGAGGTCGGTGGTTTCGGTGATGAACAAGGTGCTGCCTTCTTCTTCGCCGTCTTCAAAGTCCTGCGCACCGGCTTCGATGGCGGCCATTTCCGGGTCGGCGTCCGGGCTGTCCGGCGAGGCTTCGATCAGGCCGACGTGGTTGAAGTCCCACGCTACGGAACCGGAAGCGCCAAGCTGGCCCTTACGGAACGCCACGCGGATTTCCGCCACGGTGCGGTTGATGTTGTCGGTCACGCACTCGACGATCAGCGGCACTTGGTGCGGGGCAAAACCTTCGTAGGTCACGCGGTGGTACTGCACGGTTTCACCGAGCAGACCGGCGCCTTTCTTGATCGCGCGTTCCAGGGTTTCCTTGGGCATCGAGGCTTTTTTAGCCTGCTCGACCACCAAACGCAGGTGGGCGTTGGTCGCGGTGTCAGCGCCGTTGCGGGCGGCGATGGTGATTTCTTTCACCAACTTGCCGAAGATCTTGCCCTTGGCATTGGATGCCGCTTCTTTATGTTTGACTTTCCACTGTGCGCCCATGACTCACTCTCTTTTCGTCCATCGCGCCGAAACGTCTACTGGCCGGCGCTTTGGGGGCAGAGTTTATAGCGCAAAAACACTCTAATCCACCAAAAAACCGGCCAGGTGCCTCAGGTGCGCAAGGGTTTGATGGTGACGTCACGCTCTGGCACAAAGTCGCCGACCTGGGCCAGCACCGCGGGTCTGGCGTTCCAGTAAGGCATCAGCACCAGCGAAGAAAACAACGCCGCGCCGGCAAATACGATAAACACCGTGACCGTATCGAAGTAGCCCGGCAGCAGGCCGCCAAGGATCGCCCCCACCGAACCGCAGCCGTTCACAAAGCCTGCCGCCGTGGCGCCGGCCTTGGCGGTGCCGAAGTCGATGGCCGCCGTGCTGCTGATCATCGAGTCCGGTCCGTAAAGGGTCAGGCCCATCATAAACAGCAAGGCCATCACCAGCATCACGCTGCCGGTGTGCAGCGCGCCCATGAACAACGCCAGGGCCACGGTCAGCGCCAGCAGGCTGAGCACACAGGCCGGCATGCGCCGGGCGCCGAAGAGTTTGTCGGACGCCAGCCCGATCATGATCGGCCCCAGCAGCCCGGCCAGCTCGAACGCCGTGGGCACGATGGCCGCACCGACCTTGCCCACCGAGGGCATTTGCTCATAAACGATCACCGGCCCCCACAACAGGATCGCGTAACGCGCCGGTTTCAACAGAAAGTACGCCAGGCCCAAAGTCAGCACCGTGCGGTTACGCAGGATCGCGCGCAGCGGTTCCAGCACGCTGACCCGCTGTGCGTCGCCCGCCACGACCGGCTCCGGCTCAACCGCCGGCAAGCCGACATCCTGCGGTGTATTGCGCTGGAAGATAAAGAACAGCACGGCCACCACCGCCACCACCGCTGCACTGGAAATAAACGCCGCATGCCAAGTGCCGATCAGCGTATAGGCCCACCAGCCGGCGAAGGGCGATGCCACCAGGCCACCAAAGGCGTAGCACGAACTCCACAACCCCAGCACCCGCCCGCGTTGCTGCGACGGGAAGAAACTGCCGAGGTTCTTGCACAGCCCCGACCAGCCGGTGGACTGCGCCAGCCCCTGTATCAACATGCAACTGATAAAGATCGGCAAGGTGGCAAAGGTGCCCATCACCAACGCCGCCGCGGCGGAAATCAACAACCCGCCCAGCACCACCACCCGTGGCCCGAAGCGGTCGGCGAGCATGCCCCAGGTGAACTGCCCCACCGCATAGGCCGCCAGGTACAGGCCATCGAGGTTGGCCATCATCATTTTATCGAGGGGAAAACTGGGGTCATCGACGATGCCCAGCTTGGCCACCGAAAACGCTTTGCGAGTGAAATAGAACGCGGCGTACGCCAGCCAGGTGATGGCAAAAATCTGCACGCGCCAACGCTTGATGCTACCCGTTTGGATATTCATGGTGGTTCTGACCTCAGGTGAGTGTGCCGGCAGGATCGAGAAGCAAATGCCTGTTGTTTTTATGGTTGAGCACTGCAATGCCAGGCCCTGGAGGGCGCGGCATTGGTCAGATGGGTCCGGCTTGGCAGAACCCATGGCCACCGAGGTTGTAGGACTCAACCTTCGGCGACTGGGGCGTATCAAAGCAATGGCTGACTAATAGGTAAAATCGATTTATCGTATTTCAACTATAAGCTCAGCTTGTAAGAGGATTTGCGATGTCGGTTTCCCACGCCCAACTCAAAGCCTTCCACGCCGTGGCCGTACACGGCAGTTTCACTCAGGCCGCCGAACGCCTGTTCCTCACGCAGCCGGCGATTTCCGACCAAGTGCGCAAGCTCGAAGAACGTTTCGGCGTGCTGCTGTTTCACCGCAACAAAAGGGCCGTGCGCCTTACCGACCTGGGCGAACGCCTGCTCGGCATCACCCAGCGCCTGTTTGTGATCGAGGCCGAAGCCGAAGAGCTGCTGCAAGACTCCCGCGCCCTGCTCACCGGCACCCTCACCCTGGCCGTGGACGCGCCCGTGCATGTGTTGCCGCAGATCGCACGCTTCTGCCAGTTGTACCCAGGCATCAGCGTGAAGATCGAAACCGGCAACACCGACGAGTCGCTGTTTCGCCTGTACAACTACCAGGCCGACCTGGCCCTGCTGGGGCGCGATGTCGACGATGAACGCCTGCTGTGGTTGCCGCTGCCCGATGAGCAGTTACTCGCCTTTGTGGCACGCAACCACCCGTGGGCCGGGCGTGAATCCATCTGCCTGGCCGACCTGGATGACACACCGCTGGTGCTGCGGGAAATCGGCTCGGTCACCCGCCAGACCCTGGAGCAGGAAATGCGCCAGGCCGGGCTGCGCATCCGCCCGGCGATCCAGGTCGAAGGCCGCGAAGCCGCGCGGGAGGCGGTGGTGGTGGGGATTGGCGTGGGCGTGGTGTCGGCAGCGGAACTCGGCGCCGACTCGCGGGTGTATGCCATGCCGATCCGCGATTGCAGCCAGCGCATGAAGGAAACGCTGGTGTGCCTCAAGGAGCAGAGTTCGCGGCGGGTGGTGGCGACGTTTCTGGATATTGTGCGGGACAGTTTGCGCTGAGTTTGCAAGCTATTGTGGCGAGCAGGCTTGCCCCGCGTTGGCCTGCGAAGCAGGCCCAGTGAAGACACAGTTTTTCCCTGAAAAAACTCAGCGCCTGGTTTTGGGGCCGCTGCGCAGCCCAACGCAGGGCAAGCCTGCTCGCCACAAAGGGAGATTGGGTTGCCTCGGATACCTCAAGACGCCAACTCAAAAAACGCCTGAATCAAGCGCAACGAGCGGCGCCGCTCCAAGCAGCCGAGCATATGCCGGTTCAACAACCCATCACCCTGAATCGCCACCGCCTGCACGCGCGGGTCCTGGCTGACCTCCATCGACGACACCACGCCCACGCCCAACTCGGCCGCCACGGCCTCGGTCACCGCCTCGCGGCTATCGAGTTCCAGCAGCACCTTGGGCTGCACACCCGCGACCTCACACGCCTCATCGAAGGTACGCCGCGTGATAGAGCTGGGCTCGCGCAGCACCATGATCACCTCGTTGAGCTGTTCCAGACGAATGCCCTTGGGCAGGGCCGCCCACGGGTGGCTGGCCGGGACCAGTGCGCAAATCCGCGACTCACTCAACGGCTGCAGGTGCAGGCCATTGCGCGGTTCCACCTCCGTCAGCACCGCCACATCCGCGTGCTCGGAGAGCAGTGCCGCCAGGGTTTCCTGGGCATTGCCCAGGCGCAGGTTCACGGTGATGCCGGGGTAACGGGCACGCAGGCTGGCGATCATCGGCATCACCAGGTGCGGGCCGTCTGCCGCTACTTCCAGGCGCCCGGTGAGCAACTGTCGATTGGCTTCAAGCAGCAGCTGCGCCTCGTCCACCAGGCCGAAAATCGCCCGGGTAATCGCCGCCAGGCGCGTGCCTTCCTCGGTCAACTCCACCCGCCGGGCCGTGCGGCGCAACAGTGCGATCTGGTAGTGCTCTTCCAGGGCCTTGATATGCCCGGTCACCGCCGGCTGGCTGATGAACAACCGTGCGGCGGCACGGGTAAAGCTGCCCTCGCGGGCCACGGCATCGAATGCACGCAGTTGGAACAAATTCATAGCTATCGGCCTCACTGATAGCTTGCATAACAACAAACAATTTGATTGATGACAAGCCAAACTGCAATTTAGGCGCCGTAGCTTCACCCCCCAATGACCTTGCGAGGACTTGAGATGAGCACTGCCGCGCCGATCCTGCTGACCCCTGGCCCCTTGACCACTTCGAACCGCACCCGTCAGGCAATGATGGTGGATTGGGGGTCATGGGATGAGCGTTTCAACCAACTGACCGCCAGCGTCTGCACACAATTGCTGGCGATCCTGCACGCCACCGACAGCCACCACTGCGTGCCCCTGCAAGGCAGCGGCACCTTTGCCGTCGAAGCGGCCATTGGCACCCTGGTGCCGCGCAACGGCAAGGTACTGGTGTTGATCAACGGCGCCTACGGCAAGCGCCTGGCGAAGATCTGCGAAGTGCTCGGCCGCGATTTCAGCACCTTCGAAACCGCTGAAGACGAGCCCACCACCGCCGCCGACGTCGACCGCCTGCTGCACGCCGACCCAGCCATCACTCACGTCGCGCTGATCCACTGCGAAACCAGCACCGGCATTCTCAACCCGCTGCCGGACATCGCGCAGGTGGTTAAACAGCACGATAAACGCCTGATCATCGACGCCATGAGCTCCTTCGGCGCGCTGGCGATCGACGCTCGCGAAGTGCCGTTTGACGCGCTGATCGCCGCCTCGGGCAAGTGCCTGGAAGGCGTGCCGGGCATGGGTTTTGTCTTCGCCGACAAACAGGCACTGGCGGGCGCCCAAGGCAACTGCCATTCCCTGGCGATGGACCTGTTCGACCAGCACAGCTACATGGCCAAGACCGGTCAATGGCGCTTCACCCCGCCGACCCACGTGGTCGCCGCGCTGCACGAAGCCTTGCTGCAATACCAGGAAGAAGGCGGCCTGCCCGCGCGTCACCAACGCTACGCCGACAACTGCCAGACGCTGCTCGACGGCATGGCCGCACTCGGCCTGCGCAGCTTCCTGCCAGCTGCCATCCAGGCGCCGATCATTGTCACCTTCCATGCACCAAAAGACCCTCGCTACCAGTTCAAGGACTTCTACGAACGGGTCAAGGCCAAGGGTTTCATTCTCTACCCCGGCAAATTGACCCAGGTAGAAACCTTCCGCGTCGGCTGCATCGGCCACGTCGACGCGCAGGGCATGCAGGCGGCAGTCGAGGCGATCGGCCAGGTGCTGCAAGAAATGGAAGTGCTGGACATCTGATTGCCCCCATTACCTACAGGATTTGAACCATGAACTATCAAAACCCCAACACCCTCCAGGCCGTAATCCTCGACTGGGCCGGCACCGTGGTCGACTTCGGCTCTTTCGCGCCCACGCAGATCTTTGTCGAGGCGTTTGCCGAGTTCGACGTGCAAGTCTCCATCGAAGAAGCCCGTGGCCCGATGGGCATGGGCAAGTGGGACCATATCCGCACCCTGTGCGACCAACCGCAGGTGGCCGAACGTTACCGCAAGGCCTTCGGCCGCACGCCGACCGATGACGACGTGACCTCGATCTACCAGCGCTTCATGCCCTTGCAGATCGAGAAAATCGCCGAGCACTCGGCGCTGATCCCCGGCGCCCTCGACACTATCGCGCGCCTGCGTGTGCAAGGCATCAAGATCGGCTCCTGCTCCGGCTACCCCAAGCAGGTGATGGACAAGGTGGTCGCCCTGGCCGCTACCAACGGCTACATCGCCGACCACGTGGTCGCCACCGACGAAGTGCCCAACGGCCGCCCTTGGCCGGCCCAGGCGCTGGCCAACGTGATCGCGCTGGGCATTGACGATGTGGCGGCGTGCGTGAAGGTCGACGACACCGTGCCGGGCATCCTCGAAGGCCGTCGCGCCGGCATGTGGACCGTGGCACTGACCTGCTCCGGCAATGCGATGGGCCTGACCTATGAACAGTTTCGTGACCTGGACGCTGCCGCCCTGGCCAGTGAGCGCACACGCATCGAAAAGCTGTTCGAAGGCTCGCGCCCGCACTACCTGATCGACACCCTCAACGACCTGCCGGCGGTGATCACCGATATCAACCAGCGCCTGGCCCGCGGTGAAATGCCGCAAAGCCACTGATTGAAATCAAAACAACGGCATTTACGCCAGGCGAACCACTCGAAACCGGCATACAGTTAAAGGACTCCATCGCGAAAGAATGGAGGTATGCCCTGATGAGTGAGGAACACAGCGATGCCGTGGAAAAACGCCGATACCCGCTACAGCACCATGTCGATTGCGTTGCACTGGTTGATGGTGGTGCTGCTGGCGGTGGTTTACGCCTGCATAGAGTTACGCGGCCAGTTCCCTAAAGGCAGTGGTGCGCGAACCCTGATTGTCGAAATGCACTTTATGTTCGGCCTTACCGTGTTTGTGCTGGTGTGGCTGCGCTTGTTTGCACGCAGCCTGGGAGTCGCGCCGAAGATCGTGCCCACACCGCCGCAATGGCAGACGGTGTTGGCCACACTGATGCACGTTGCGTTGTACGCGTTGATGATCGGCATGCCGATTGCCGGCTGGCTGATTGTCAGTGCCGAAGGGCATTCGGTGATGTTTTATGGGATTGAGTTGCCGCCGTTGATTGCGGAAAACAAAGCGCTGGCCAAGGAGATTGAGAGTTGGCATGTGCTGTTCGGCAAGGTTGGTTATTGGCTGATCGGGCTGCATGCGCTGGCGGGGATCTTCCATCACTACATCCTGCGCGATAATACGGCTTTGCGAATGATGCCAGGTGGGAGCTTACGCTAGGTGGTAAAGCCTCGGCGGCCTTGCAGGCCGCCGGTGTGCACGAAAATCAGGCGGGTGCCGGGGGTGAAGCGTCCGGCCTCGATCTGTTGCTTCAACGCCAGGAGTGCCTTGCCGGTATAGAGCGGTTCAAGCGGCACGCCACAGGCTTGTTCGGTGGTATGGATAAAGTCGAGCAATACCGGATCGACCTTGGCAAAACCCCCTCGGCTCGCCTCCAGCAGCTCATAACCGCCCGGCACAATCGCCTGCACATTCTGTGCAACTCCATGATCATCCGGCACGGCCATTGCGCCATACACCGGATGCGCGCCCGCCTCGGCCAGCGCCAACCCGGCCAGCGTGGTGCCCGTCCCTGCTGCCAGCCACCACCCGTGGTAATCGTCCCAGCCCAGACGGCTCAATTGCGCCCGCACGTGCTCAACCAACACCCCGCAACCCACGGCACCCGCCAACCCGCCGCCGCCTTCGGGCACGGGATACAGATCGGGGTACTGTTCGCGCCACTGCAACCAAAAACCCGGCTCATGCCGCGCGCGATAGCCGCCATAACCCAGCCAATGCAGCTGCATGCCGAAGGCTTTGAGGTCCAGCACAGTGGGCGTGTCTTGAGGATGGCCGCGCAACAGGCCGACGGTGGTGAAACCAAAGCGTTTGCCGGCGGCCGCCAGGGCGTGCAAGTGGTTGGCGTGGGCGCCACCGAGGCTGATGATGCCCCGCGCGCCGGCGGTTTGCGCGTGGGCCAGGTGCTCGGTGAGCTTGAACCACTTGTTGCCGCTGATCAGCGGGTCGATGCGGTCCAGGCGCAGCACGGCCAACTCGACGCCGTTCAGCCAGTCGAGCTGCAACGGTTCAAGGGGTGCCTGGGGAAGCCAGTCGAAGGGGCCCATCGAGCGGTATCTGCATGAAAAAAGGGGCGGTAGTCTAACACCGCCCCTGTCGTCGTTTTACAACTCGGCCGCCAGGCGCGAACCCTGGTTGATGGCGCGCTTGGCATCCAGTTCGGCTGCCACATCGGCGCCGCCGATCAGGTGCACGTTCTGGCCGGCAGCGACCAGCCCATCCTGCAGTTCGCGCAGCGGGTCTTGCCCGGCGCAGATGACGATATTGTCGACGGCCAGCACCTGCGGCTCGCCGTCGGCGCCGATGCGGATATGCAGGCCTTCGTCATCAATCTTCAGGTACTCGACACTGTTGAGCATCTGCACCTGCTTGTTCTTCAAGCCTGTGCGGTGGATCCAGCCGGTGGTCTTGCCCAGGCCGTCGCCGACCTTGGAGGTCTTGCGTTGCAGCAGGAACACTTCACGCGCCGGTGCATGGGGTTGCGGCTTGATGCCGGCCACGCCGCCACGGGCTTGCAGCTGGGTGTCGATGCCCCACTCTTTCCAGAACGCTTCGCGGTCCAGGCTGGTGGACACGCCCGCGTGCACGAGGAACTCGCAGACGTCGAAGCCGATGCCGCCGGCGCCGATCACCGCCACGCGCTTGCCCACCGGCTTGCGCTGCAGAATCACGTCCAGGTAGCTCAGCACCTTGGCGTTATCGACGCCCGGAATCGCCGGGGTGCGCGGCGCAATGCCGGTGGCCAGGATGATCTCGTCGTAACCGCCCGCCGCCAGTTGCGCCACATCCACGCGGGTGTTGAGGCACAGCTCAACATGGGTGGTCTGCAATTTGCGCTTGAAGTAACGCAGGGTTTCGAAGAACTCTTCTTTGCCCGGCACGCGCTTGGCGATATTGAACTGGCCGCCGATCTCACTGGCCGAATCGAACAAGGTCACCTGGTGGCCGCGCTCAGCCGCCACGGTAGCCGCCGCCAGCCCCGCTGGCCCGGCGCCGACCACCGCGATTTTCTTGATCTGCTTGACCGGCAGGTAGTTCAGCTCGGTCTCGTAGCAGGCACGCGGGTTGACCAGGCAGGTGGTCAGTTTGCCGCCAAAGGTGTGGTCCAGGCAGGCCTGGTTGCAGCCGATGCAGGTATTGATTTCATCCGCGCGGCCGGCAGCAGCCTTGTTGACGAATTCCGGGTCGGCCAGGAACGGCCGCGCCATCGAGACCATGTCCGCATCGCCTTCGGCCAGAATCTGCTCGGCAATTTCCGGGGTGTTGATGCGGTTGGTGGTGATCAGCGGAATCTGCACCGCGCCACGCAGCTTGGCGGTGACTTTGCTGAACGCGCCACGTGGCACCTTGGTGGCGATGGTCGGGATACGCGCTTCGTGCCAACCGATACCGGTGTTGATAATGCTCGCACCCGCGCCTTCGATAGCCTTGGCCAGTTGCACGATCTCTTCCCAGGTGCTGCCGCCTTCCACCAGGTCGAGCATCGACAGGCGGAAGATAATGATGAAATTCGGGCCGACGGCCTCGCGCACCCGGCGTACGATTTCCACCGCCAGGCGCATGCGGTTTTCATAGCTGCCACCCCAACGGTCGGTGCGGTGGTTGGTGTGGGCGGCGAGGAACTGGTTAATGAAGTAGCCTTCGGAACCCATGATTTCCACGCCGTCGTACTCGGCCAGCTGGGCCAGCAAGGAGCAGGTGACAAAATCCTGGATCTGCTTCTCGATGCCCTCCTCGTCCAGCTCTTTGGGCTTGAACGGGTTGATCGGCGCCTGAATTGCGCTCGGGGCTACCTGCTTGGGGCTGTAGGCATAACGCCCGGCGTGGAGGATCTGCATGCAGATCTTGCCGCCGGCTTCGTGCACGGCCTGGGTCACAATCTTGTGCTTTTGCGCTTCTGCGTCGGTGGTCAGCTTGGCGGCACCGGCGTACACGCCGCCTTCATCGTTCGGGCCGATGCCACCGGTGACCATCAGGCCAACCCCGCCACGGGCGCGCTCGGCAAAATACGCGGCCATGCGTTCGAAACCGCCGGGCTTTTCTTCCAGGCCGGTGTGCATCGAGCCCATCAGGGTGCGGTTGCGCAAGGTGGTAAAACCCAGGTCCAACGGGGCCAGCAGGTGCGGGTAGGCAGCAGCGGTCATGGTACAGCTCCACAACGGATCATCACGGGACGTGGCAGGCTCGAATGGCCTGCCATCGGTTTATGTCCCACAGACTAAGAGGCGATGGACGACCGCTCAATGACCGTAACTGACAAGTTATTGATCCAAATGCACAGTGCCCCTTGGCAAGCCGGTGCATCAGCCCTACCCTAGTCGGCGAACCCTGCACACGGTCTGTTGTCTGTTGCCCCATGCGTAAACTTCTAGCGTTCACCGTCTCCATGGCCCTGGTTGCCGCCGTCGCCGCGTATCTGGTCTGGACCCAGGAGCGCCCTGTGGCGCATTACCTGTCGGACCTGCGCATCACCCTGGCCGTCAACGAAGGCGAGCCCGCCGATCGTGGCAACCTGCTGGGCATCCAACCCGAGCTGTTCCCGGCCGATTACCAGAGCCTGGAACGCCTGCACCTGAAACTCTCGGCCTACCTGCAAAAGGCCCGCGACCAAGGGTTGATCAACCCCAAAACCATCGTCGTGTTGCCGGAACATATCGGCACCTGGCTGATGCTCAGCGGCGAAAAGAACGAGCTGTACCAGGCCACCCACCTCAAGGATGCGATGAATTGGCTGTCGGCCAGCAACCCGTTGCAGTTTGCCCGCGCCTGGATCAGTGCCAAAGGCGATAACCGCATGGACGACGCCTACCTGCGCATGAAGGCACCGGCCATGGCCCGCGACTATCAAGTGCTGTTCGGTGGCCTGGCCAAAGAGTTCGGCGTGACCCTGGTGGCCGGCTCCATCGCGCTGCCCAACCCCAGTGTCAGCCAGGGCCAACTGCACATCGGCCACGGTGCGCTGTACAACGCCAGCGTGGTGTTTGCCGCCGATGGCCTGCCCATCGGCGACCCCCAGCGCCAGCTTTACCCCATTTACGATGAGCGCGGTTTTATTGCACCGGGTAACGAAAATATCGTCAGCGTGGTCGACACCCCGGCCGGGCGCCTGGGCATCCTGATCGGCAGCGACAGCTGGTACCCGGACAACTACCGCAAACTCAACGAGCAAGGTGCGCAACTGGTCGCCGTACCGGCCTTCGTCACCGGCCGCGACACTTGGGACCGGCCATGGCGCGGCTTTAAAAGCGTGTCCACGCCGCCGGAAATCAGTCTCAAGCCCGAAGAACTCAGTGAAGGCGAGGCTTCGCGCCGCCTCACCCTGATCAGCCAGCAGCCGATCAGTCAGGCCAGCGCCGGCATGAGTGTCTTTTTGCGTGGGCAGTTCTGGGACCTGGGCACCGCCGGGCACAGCTTCCTCAGCAACGACGGGCACGTCACTGCGGGCAACGACGCCCGTGGCGCGCGCCTGCTGAATATCTGGCTGTAACGCCGTGAAGCCGGTGCGCCTTGGGGATTTGTCGGTGGGCTTTGTACAGTCCCTTGCCGACGCCGTCCACAGCCATGGCCTGGACCCGCAACCGCTGCTGCTGCAATACGGCCTGGACCCGGCGCGCCTTGCCGAAGCCGGGGCGCGGTTGTCGATCCCGCGCTACATGCGCCTGGGCCACGCCGCCATCCAACTGACCGGCGACCCTGGCCTGGGCCTGCGCATGGGTCAATTGAGCCGTCTGAGCCAGGCGGGATTGGCTGGCGTCACCGCCGCACAGGCGCCCAACGTACGCGAAGCGGCGCGCGCACTGACACGGTTTGAAGCGCTGTACGGCTCCAACTATCGCGGGCAGTCGAGCTTTCACGAAGATGCCGAAGGCGCCTGGCTGCGCTTCTATTCCATCAGCCCATACAACGCCTACAACCGCTTTGTGGTGGACTCGATCATCGCTGGCTGGTTGCAGCAATTGTCGAGCCTGGCCCAACAACCGGTGCAGGCGCAGCGCATCGACATCGAATTTGAAGCCCCGGAGTACAGCGAGCAATACAGCGTGCTGGGTGATAGCCCGGTGCATTTCGGTGCCGACGCCAACCAGTTGCGCCTCAACCAGCCAACCCTGGGCCTGCGCAACCCGCAGCATTGCCCCAGCACCTGGCAGTTGTTGTTGAAATTATGTGAACAGGAGTTGGAGCAGCTCACCCGCACCCGCAGCCTGCGCGAGCGCATTACAAGGTTGCTCGGGCCGATGCTCAATGGCGGCCGGGAACCCGACCTGGAAGAAGTGGCGGCACGCCTGAAGCTGCCAACCTGGACGCTGCGGCGCAAACTGGCCGACGAAGGCACGCAGTTTCGCGCAATTCTCAACGATACCCGCCGCGATCTGGCCATGACCTACATTCGCGACACGGAACTGGCGTTCGGCGAGATCGCCTACTTGCTCGGTTTTGCTTCAGCCCAAGCCTTTCAACGGGCCTTCAGGCGGTGGAACAACCAGACCCCAGGGGAATTTCGCCGCAGTCAGCGGCATTCCGCCTGAAGTCGGTGTTACAGCTCGGTGGCGTCATCGGCCGGATCCAGCGGATCCAGTTCAAACGCGTGGTACTCCAGCAGTTCTTCCTGGTATTCGTCCATGGTGGACTCCTTGTTGGTTAAAAGCGGTTGCAGATAAATGACCTGCACAGCCAGCCTAAAGTGCCGTGATGACGAAAAAATGTCGGCGCCATGACGTTCCTGCACTTCAAGATAAAACGTAGCAGGGTTGGATCGATTTAGCACTTCGAGATCGAAGTGCGATTGCAATCATTGCAATTGCAATCACATGCCATTTTCCATTAGGGTAGGAACCTCTGTCGCCAGGAGCCTCGCCCCATGCCTGTCTCAACCGCCCAAGCCGCGCAGCGCTGTATCGATGCGCTGAGCAGTGCCGCGCCGCCTCCCGGCTCGCCGCTGTACACGGTCATGACCATGGCCAATACCCTGGAATTGAGCCGACAGGCCTGGGTGATTCGTGGCCAGTCACGCAGCCGCCTTGTGGGCAACTGGCCCAGTTGGTTTGCGCGCAATACCGGCGAAAAACCCCTGCTGTACCTGCACCGTGCAGCATCGTCGGCGCAGTTATGTGGGCTGTCCCAGGCCGCCACGCAGCGCGGCATTCTCTGCAACGACGTCGAGAACCAGCCCTCTGCCTGGCCCAGAGGCGCGCAACCGTCACTGCCATTGTGGCTGGCGACCAACCCGCACTGCACGCCCTATGACCCGGCGTCCGGCGAAGAAGCCCGGGCGATTGTGCTGGCCGGAATTCACGCGCTGTATGTCGACGGCAAGCCGGGGTTTTATTACCTCGCGCTGCATGATCAACAGCGCCCAGCGCGGCTGGATAAGCAGGATCGTGAAGAAGCGCTCAAGGGCATGTACCCGCTCCAGCGTACTCACACTGGGGAGGTGCGCTTGCTGGGTGCGGGCCGAGCGCTCGAGGACGTGACCCACGCGGCGCAATTGCTTGAACAGGATTGGGCAGTGACGGCGCAGGTATGGAGCTGCCCAAGCTACACGCGGCTGGCCCGTGAGGCAGCGGCGGCCGAGCGCTGGAATCGCCTGCACCCGATGGCCGCCCGGCAAAGCTGCCATTTGCAGGAGTGCCTGGCCGGGAGCAGCGCGCCGGTGATTGCCGTGACCGGTTATCCGCAGGTGATTGTCGATCAGTTGGCGGCGCATGTGCCGGCGCGGTTTGTCGGGTTGGGTGCAGGGTCGGTGCAGGCGTCTGCGCCCAGTCGGTATTGGATTGTGGTGTGTGCGCTGCGGGCGTTGGCCGATGAAGGCCGTATTGGTGTTGAGCAGGTCGAAACGGCGATGCGTCGGTATCCACTGTGATGGCTGGCAATACGATCAAAATGTGGGAGCGGGCTTGCTCGCGAATGCGATCTGTCAGACACATAGAGGCTGGCTGACCCACCGCATTCGCGAGCAAGCCCGCTCCCACATTGGACCCTCATCGCCTATTAGATCTTGCGTCGGCTTCGGGTTTGCACGCCCGCCTCCACCGCCAGCCCCGCCGTGCGCTCCAAGGTATCGGCAAACAGCTGGCGTTGCTCAGGCTCGATTTGCGACAGGAACAGCTCATCCACCGTGCTTTCGTAGATTTTCCACATCTGTTTACGCAACACCCGGCCGGCCTCGGTGATGGAGGCAAACGCTGCGCGGCCGTCACCGTCGGAGCGCGAACGCACCACCAGGCCGTCCTTTTCCAGACGGTCTACCAAGCGTGTGAGGTTGTAGCGCTCGATCGCCAGCACATCGGCCAACTCATGCATGCGCCGTGTGCCATCGGGGCCGCTTTCCAGGCCCCATAACGCGTCATACCAGGCGTAGGGCGGCAGGTCTGCCGCGGCCAGGCGGCGTTCGATTTCTCGGATGACCGTCCTGTGGGCCCTGACAAAACGGAACCATACATCTGGCTCTTTCGACGACATGCAACACCATCCGGGGAATTTCAAGAAGGTTGCAATAGTAGCTCATCCCGCGCTAGATTCAGCCATGTAGTTGCAATTGCAATTATATTCGCGCAACTCCCACAAGGAGCCCGCTGCTTGAAATCCGCCTACCCTGGAGCCGCACATGACCCCCAATAACGCAGTAAGACTGGACGACGATCCACAGGAAACCCGCGAGTGGCTGGAGTCCATCGAATCGGTGCTGTCCACCGAAGGCCGCCCACGTGCCCACTACCTGATAGATCAGTTGCTGGATTTCGACGTTGCGCGCCATGGTGACTTCTACGGGCGGGTGACCACGCCTTACGTCAACACCATCGCGGTTGACCGCCAACTGCCCTACCCCGGCAACCTGGCCATCGAGCGGCGCACCAATGCGTTTATTCGCTGGAATGCCATGGCGATGGTGCTGCGTGCGGGTAAACACTCGGGTGTCGGTGGGCATATTGCGACCTACGCGTCGGCCGCCGTCCTGTACGACGTAGGTTTCGACCACTTCTTCCGTGGCCGAACCGATACCTTCGACGGCGATCTGGTGTACATCCAGGGCCACTCCTCCCCGGGCATTTACGGCCGCGCCTACCTCGAAGGCCGCATCAGCGAAGCGCAGCTGGACAACTTCCGCCGCGAGGCCGGTGGCGAGGGCTTGTCCTCCTACCCGCACCCACGGCTGATGCCGGACTTCTGGCAGTTCCCGACAGTATCGATGGGCCTGGGCCCGATTACCGCCGCCTACCAGGCGCGCTTTATGCGCTACCTGGAGTTCCGCGACCTCAAGCCACACCAAGGCCGCAAGGTGTGGGCATTCCTGGGCGACGGCGAAATGGACCAGCCGGAATCCCTGGCGGCCATCTCCCTGGCCGGCCGCGAGAAGCTCGACAACCTGATCTTTGTGGTCAACTGCAACCTGCAGCGCCTGGACGGCCCGGTGCGTGGCAATGCCAAGGTGATCCAGGAGTTCGAAAGCCTGTACCGCGCCGCCGGCTGGAATGTGATCAAGGTGATCTGGGGCGGCGGCTGGGATGCGCTGCTGGAAAAGGACCAGAGCGGCCTGTTGCGCCAACGCATGATGGAGTGCGTGGACGGCGACTACCAGAACTACAAATCCCAGAACGGCGCCTATGTGCGTGAACATTTCTTCGGCAAATACCCGCAATTACTGGCGCTGGTTGCCGACATGTCCGACGACGATATCTGGAAACTCTCACGCGGTGGCCACGACCCGGACAAGGTCTACAACGCCTACGCCGCTGCCGTGCGCCACAAGGGCCAACCGACGGTGATCCTGGCCAAAACCGTCAAGGGTTTCGGCATGGGCGAAGCAGGCGAAGGCCAGAACATCAATCACCAGTTGAAGAAGATGGGCGCTGATGCCGTAAAAGCCTTTCGCGACCGCTTCGGCCTGGAAGTCGCCGATGACCAGCTCGACGAAATCCCTTACCTCAAGCCCGCTGCCGACAGCGAAGAAGCCCGTTACTTCGCCGCCCGCCGCCAGGCGTTGGGCGGCTATGTGCCAGCACGACACACTGCGGTGCAAGCGTTGCAGATTCCCGAACTGAGCGCGTTTGCCACCCAACTCAAAGACACCGGCGAGCGTGCCATCTCCACCACCATGGCGTTTGTGCGCATCCTCGGCACGCTGTTGAAAGACCCGCACCTGGGCAAGCTGATCGTACCCATCGTGCCGGACGAGTCGCGCACCTTCGGCATGGAGAGCCTGTTCCGCCAGATCGGCATTCACTCCGCCGTCGGCCAGCTCTATACCCCACAAGACGCCGGGCAATTGAGCTACTACAAAGAGAGCAAAGACGGACAGATCATGCAGGAAGGCCTGAATGAATCCGGGGCCATTTCTTCGTGGATTGCGGCGAGCACGTCCTACAGCAATCACGGCTTGATGACCGTGCCGTTCTACATTTTCTATTCGATGTTCGGTTTCCAGCGCGTCGGCGACCTGGCCTGGGCCGCCGGCGATGCCCGCGCTCGCGGCTTTCTGCTGGGCGCCACGGCCGGCCGCACCACGCTGATGGGCGAAGGCTTGCAGCATGACGACGGCCACAGCCACATCCTGGCGTCGGTGATCCCCTGCTGCGTCGCCTATGACCCGACCTTTGCCTACGAGCTGGCGGTGATCATTCGCGAAGGCATGCGGCGCATGTACGTCGAACAGGAGGACATTTACTACTACATCACCCTGCTCAACGAAAACTACCCGCACCCGGCCATGCCCGAAGGCGCGGAAGACGGGATTCTCAAAGGCTTGTATCCGCTGAGCACGCACCCCCAGGCACAGGTGCAATTGATGGGCAGCGGCTCGATCCTGCGCGAGGTGATTGGCGCAGCGCAACTGCTCGACAAGGACTTTGGCGTAGCCAGTAATGTCTGGAGCGCCACCAGCCTGACCGAATTGCGCCGCGACGGGCACGCGGTAGAGCGCTGGAACCTGCTGCACCCGCAGGACGAACCGCGCGCGAGCTACGTCGAAACCAGCTTGGCCGGACACAGCGGGCCGGTGGTGGTGGCGACGGACTATATGAAGTTATTCGCCGACCAGATCCGCCCGTTTGTACACGGCCGCCGTTTTGTGGCGCTGGGCACCGATGGCTTTGGGCAATCGGACACCCGCGAAACCCTGCGCGAATTCTTTGAGGTGGACCGCCACTTCATCGTGTTGGCGGCGCTGAAGGCGCTGGCCGATGACGGCGTGATCGGGCGTGACAAGGTGAGCGAGGCCATCAGCCGCTACGGGATCAACGTCGACAAGACGAACCCCGTAGCGGTCTGAGTTACTGCCCAGGCGTCGGCAGTGGTGGAATCGCCTCTGTCGGCGCTGGCAGGTTCGGGTTGGTCGGCGCAGGCGCTGGTTCCGCAGCCGGTGCAGGTGCTGGCGCAGTGGTCGGCGCAGTGGTCGGCGCTGGCTCGGCCTGTGGCGAAATCGGTGCCGCCTCTGGCGGCGGTGCCAGCGGTTCCGACACGGCGGGCGCTACCGATGCGTCCTTGGGCGCGTCGACCTTATCGGTCGGCGCAGCCTTATCGGTCGGCGCTACCTTATCGGCAGGCGCAGGCTTATCAGCAGGCGCAGCCGCTTTCGGCTCCGGCACGCCCAGCTCAGCCTTGGGCTTCTCTGAAATATGTTCGGCCGCCTTCACGTCCTGGGGCAGGAACACATCCACCAGCGAGAAGTAGCGATCGTAAAACTTTGGTGCCGTCACCGTCTCGCTGGCCACCTTGACCATCGAATCATCGGTTGAGCCGATCGGCATCGACACCGAGCCCAACACACCCACGCCGAGGCTGGCGGAGTTGTTGACCTTCTTCAGCGCGTAGCGGTCCTGCAAGGCGTTGGCGAACATGGTTGAGTGCTTGGCGCCTTTGCCATCATCGGCACACACCACGTTGAAGCTGATTTGCAGATGGGTTTCGCCGGTCTGCTGGAAGCTCTTGTTACCCACCACCAGCTTGGGGTCGCTGCTGGTGATGATGTAACCCTGGCTCAACAGCGCACGTCGCGCCGCTTCACAGGCCGCCACGTCGCTGACCGGGTAATCACGGGAGAACGTGCCGGAGTCGTCGAAATTTTCATGTTCATAAATAGCGGTCTTGGGTGACGAGCAGCCCGCAGCGCCCGCCAGCACCAGCGCCAACCCGAGGCTACGCAAGTGAAATGATGTCGACATCGAAAATCCTGAGGAAAACAGTCAGGGCGCTATTGTGCAACAGAACGCAGGGTTGGCGCGCACATTCCTGTCGGTAAAACGTCACAGCGTTATTACACCACCTGCGCAGGGAAAAGCCCGGCAGACATATGGTCGATAAACACCCGCAGCTTGGCCGAGGCGAAGCGACTTGAGGGCCACAGCATCCAGAAACTGCCACGGTGGACCAGATGTTCATCCAGCACCCGTTGCAGACGCCCCTGGCGCACCGCCTCCTTGACCATAAAGTCCGGCAGGCAGGCGATGCCCAACCCTTCGTGCACCACATAGCTGAGGGACTCGATGGTGGTGCTGACCAGCGGCGCACGCAGCACCGGCTCCGCCACGCCCGGCACCGGGCGCAGTGGCCAGGGCTCCAGCTTGCCGGTGGCGCAGAACTTGTGGCGCAGGCAGGCATGGCCGCTCAAATCCTGCGGCTGTTGCGGCGTGCCATGCTGGGCCAGGTAACCCGGCGTGGCCACCAGGACCAGTTGATAATGCCCCAGACGACGTGCCATCAGCCGTGAATCTTCCGGCTTGCCGGTGCGAATCACCGCATCAAAACCTTCCTCGATCACGTCGACCATGCGATCGGAGAAGTCCACATCCAGTTCAATGTCCGGGTAGGCGCGCATAAAGTCGCTGAGCACCGGCATCAACAGGCCACGCACTTGCGGCAAGCTGATGCGCAATGTACCTCGGGGCGTGGCGCCGGCCTCGGTCAACTCCTGCTCGGCCGCTTCCACCTCGGCCAGAATCCGTCGCGAGCGCTCCAGGAACAGCGCGCCTTCGCCGGTCAGGGTGACGCTGCGTGTGCTGCGATGAAACAGCCGCACGCCCAGGCGTTCTTCCATGCGCGCGATGCTTTTGCCCACGGCCGAAGACGACACCCCCAGCACGCGGCCAGCAGCGGTAAAGCTGCGGGTTTCCGCAACCTGCACGAACACCGCAAGGCTACTCAGACTGTCCATCGCCCATCCTTATCGATTGCGGACTTTGATGTCCGATAAGTTCGGAACCTTAGCCTGTTTTTCCGCAACCCACAGCCCCCTACTCTGCCTCCTGACCTTTTGCATGGAGACGGAACATGAGCGACTGCCCCCCGATTACCAACCCGGCCGTCACGACCGTAAAGGACGCACTGCCCCTCGGCGGGTTGCTGGCCTTGGCGTGTGCCGGGTTTATCACGATTCTGACCGAGGCCATGCCGGCCGGGCTGCTGCCGCAAATGAGCGAAGGGCTGCAGGTTTCGCAGGCGTTGGTCGGCCAACTGGTGACCCTGTATGCCCTCGGTTCATTGCTCGCGGCCATTCCCCTGACCTTATTGACCCAAGGCTGGCGGCGGCGTCCGTTGCTGCTGATTGCCATCGGCGGCTTTGCCCTGGTCAACAGCGTCACGGCACTCTCCACCCATTACGGGCTGACCCTGGTTGCGCGGTTTTTTGCCGGCGTATTCGCCGGGTTGCTTTGGGCGTTGCTGGCCGGGTATGCCAGCCGGATGGTGGCCCCGCGTCTGCAAGGCCGGGCGATTGCTGTGGCCATGCTCGGCGCACCGCTGGCGTTGTCGCTGGGTGTACCCGCCGGCACTTTCCTCGGCACTGCGGTGGGCTGGCGCCTGAGCTTTGCGATCATGACCGGGCTGACGCTGTTGCTGCTGGTGTGGGCACGCTGGCAACTGCCGGATTTCGCCGGGCAAGCGGCGCAACAGCGCTTGGGTTTGCGCCAAGTGTTTAACCTGCCGGGCATTCGTCCGGTGCTGTGGGTGACGTTTACCTACGTACTGGCGCACAACATTCTGTACACCTACATCGCCCCACTGCTGGTGCCTGCCGGGTTAGAAGCCAACATCGACCGGATCTTGCTGGTGTTTGGTCTCGCGGCCTTGCTGAGCATCTGGCTGACGGGCGTGCTGATTGATCAACACCTGCGGCGCCTGCTGATCATCAGTTGCGTGATGTTCGCGCTAGCGGCCCTGGCACTGGGCGTGTGGATGACCTCCGCCGGTGCGGTGTATGCCAGCGTGGCGCTGTGGGGCCTGGCCTTTGGTGGCTTGCCGGCACTGCTGCAGACGGCGCTGGCCAAGTCTGCCGGTGACTCGGCCGATGCCGCGCAATCGATGCTGGTGACGGTGTGGAACCTGGGGATTGCCGGCGGCGGGCTGGCGGGCGGCCTGTTGCTGCAAACATCGGGGGTTGGGGTGTTCCCCTGGGCGGTGGGCGGATTGGTGCTGTTGGCATTGGCGCCGACACGGCGCATCGCGAGGACAAGCGCTGGATATACGGTTAACCTTGAAACACCCTGAAACTTATTCGGAATTCACCTGGGTGATCAAACCGTTCATTTCACTGCGCCGCCGCTTTACCTCACTGCGCTGGCGCACCCGGATCACCCTGTGGGCCGGCGCCACCATCGCCGGGCTGATGGTGGTGATGTTTGCGCGCCTGGCTGACGTGGCGCTCACTCAATTCGCCGAGCAATCCAGCGCCCATCCGTGGCTGCCCTTTCTCTATACACCGCTGGTGGGCATGCTGGTGGTGTGGCTGACCACGCGCTTTTTTGCCGGTGCCCAAGGCAGCGGCATTCCCCAGGTCATCGCTGCCACCCGCCTGGCTAACAAGGGGCAGGACGTCAGCAGGCTGGTGTCCTTGCGTATCGCCTTCGCCAAGATAGGCCTCGGTACATTGGCGTTGACCGGCGGTTTTTCCGCCGGGCGCGAAGGGCCGTCCGTGCAGGTGGCGGCGTCGATCATGCACTTCTTCCATCGCTACCTGCCCAATGCCCGCATCATCCGCAGCGAAGACTTGATCCTGGCCGGCGGCGCTGCCGGTATCGCCGCTGCGTTCAATACGCCGTTGGCCGGCATCGCCTTCGCAGTCGAAGAGTTGGGGCGCAAGCTCGAAACCCGCACCAGCGGTGTCTTGCTCAGCACGATTATTTTATCGGGGATGGTCGCCATCGCCCTGCAGGGCAATTACAACTATTTCGGCCATCTGGACGTTGAGGAGATCAAACTCGACATCATTATTCCGGTGCTGGCGGCAGGCATCGGCTGCGGCCTGCTCGGCGGGCTGTTCAGCCGCATGCTGCTGTGGCCCCAGCGCCACCACAGGTTTGTAGTCTGGGAATGGCGGCGTGCGCACCCGGTGTGGTTCGCCGGGGCGTGTGGGCTGGTAGTGGCAATCCTGGGCTGGCTCAGCGGCGGAATGTCCTTCGGCAGCGGCTACGGGATTACTTCGCAGATCATTGCTGCCGATGTCGGCTTGCCGTGGCATGCGCCGGTCACGCGTTTCCTGGCCACGGTGGTCACCTATTTTTCCGGGATTCCCGGCGGCATCTTTGCCCCGTCGCTGGCCGTCGGCGCGGCCGTGGGCGCCAACGCAGCCGAGTTCTTCGCGCTGGCAGCGCAACCGACCATTGCGCTGTGCATGGTGGGCTTTCTGGCGGCCGTGACCCAATCGCCGATCACCTCGGCAATCATCGTGATGGAGATGATCGACAGCCACGGGATGGTGATCAGCCTGATGGCGGTGGCGCTGATTGCCAAGGCCGTCAGCTCGCGAATGGGGCCGGAGTTGTACCAGCAATTGGCGCGCGGTTTTCTGCTACCGCCGACAAAAAGCCCGTAACCCTGACAACATTGTTTACAACTTATTCATCAACTTCCTATCATCGCTCTGGGTGCGTGACTGCATAGGGCACAACGCAGGTTAAAGCAAAGCATTGGTCGGGCCGCCAATGGAGACTTGTCGTGCCCAAAAAACACCCTGCCATCCCTCGTCCCCAGGCCTTGACCGAGGGCGCACTGTCGGCTCTTGAGCGGTTTTCACACATTGAGGCGGTCAGCGGCATCGTCCTGCTGCTGGCGGCCATTGCTGCGCTGATCTGGGCCAACAGCCCCGCCGCCGCGTCCTATGAACACTTCTGGAACACCCCGATCACCCTCGGGATGGGCGACTTCAGTGTGTCGCGCTCACTGCACTTTCTGGTCAACGACGGCCTGATGACCATCTTCTTCCTGGTGGTTGGCGCCGAGATACGCCAGGAAATAAAGGACGGCGCACTCGCCAACCTGAAACTTGCGACCCTGCCGCTGGGCGCCGCACTGGGTGGCGTATTGATGCCCGCCATCCTCTACACTGCGCTCAATCATGGCACCGCCGCCGCCAGTGGCTGGGCCGTGCCTACCGCCACCGACATTGCCTTTGCCGTCGGCGTGCTGGCGCTGTTGGGCAAATCGATCCCCAGCGGTGTGCGTGTGTTGCTGCTGGCACTGGCCATCATCGATGACATCGTGGCGATCCTGATCATTGCCGTGTTCTTCACTGCCAGCCTGGACTACATGGGCCTGGTGGTGGCCGCAGGCGGTTTGGCCTTAGTGCTGGTGTTCCAGCGGATGGGCATCAGCAAGGCGGCGATCTATCTGCTGCCGGGGGCGATTGTCTGGTTCGGCCTGCTCAAGACCGGCGTGCACCCGACCCTCGCCGGGGTGATCTTGGGCCTGATGACGCCGGTGAGTTCCAAACCGACCACCGAACGCCCCCTGGACACCATCGGACGTACCTTCAACGAGCTGATGGATCGCCTTTCGCAACCGGCCGACGACGCGCACCAGGTCGCCAGGCCGCTCAAGCAACTGCGCGAAGCCCAACGTGAGCTGATGCCGCCGGTGCAGCGCGTGCAATCGGCGTTGCACCCGTGGGTCGCGTTCGGCGTGATGCCGCTGTTCGCCCTGGCCAATGCCGGTGTGAGCCTACAGGGCTTGAACCTTGAGCACCCGCTGCCCCACGGCGTGTTTATGGGCGTGATCGTCGCCTTGGTGATCGGCAAGCCGTTGGGCGTGATGCTGGCGAGTGTCACGCTGGTCAAACTCAATATCTGCAAGCTGCCCGACGGTGTCACCTGGAGCGGTGTCGGCCTGGTCGGCCTGCTGGCGGGGATTGGTTTTACCATGTCGATCTTTATCTCGTCCCTGGCCTTCTCCGACCCGGAACTCCTGGCAGCGGCCAAACTGAGTGTGCTGACGGCGTCGACCGTGGCAGCGGTGATTGGGTTGAGCTGGGGCAAACTGAAGTTCTGAGCCGGTCTGCGCGGCCCGCTTTCTGCACTTGCGTGCGGGTGACGCAGAGCGTCACGGGATGCATTACCACGCAGAGCGTGGGAACGATCAGTTCTGAGCTGGACATTGCGCAAAAAAAAGCCCCCGGTCTTTCGGACCGGGGGCTTTTCTATTCAAACCAACATCAGAACTTCTTGATGTCAGCCTTGGTTTCCAACTGCTTGCGGTAGGCAGCAAAGTCCTGCTGGCCAATACGCGAGGCGAGGAAGCGGCGGTATTGCGCCTTTTCGTCGTCGGTAGGGGCTGCAGCTTCGTTGACGCCGTTCAATCGCACGATCACCAGGCTACCATCAGCCAGGGTCACGGTGGTGAAGGTCGGCTTGTCCTTGGCCGCAGGCTTTGGCATGCGGAACAGGGCTTGCAGCACGGCCGGCTCGATCGCTTCAGCGTTACGGGTCGCCGCTTCAGTCACCTTCCAGGCCTGGCCGTCGATCGGCTGGTTCAACGGGGTCTTGCCGTCACGCAGGCTGGCGATCAACTCGTCGGCATGGGTTTTGGCAGCCGCGATGGCGCGCTCTTTGGTCATCTGGGTGCGGATCGCAGCCGACACGCTTTCCAGCGGCAGTTGCGCAGGCTTCAGATGCTCTTTGGCACGCAGCACGATGACGGTTTCCGGGTCCAGCTCGATAGCGCCGCTGTTGGCACCTTCATCCAGCACTTCCGGGCTGAACGCAGCAGTGACCACGGCACGGTTGGCCGCAACACCTTCGCCACCTTCACGGCCAAACGGCGCGGACGTGTGCACGGTCAGCTTCAGGTCGGACGCCGGCTGAGCCAGGTCGGAGGCTTCGAATGCCGCGTCTTCCAATTGCTTGGTCGCCTCGACATAACGCTGCTCGACCTGCTGGGTCTTGAGTTCACGGGTCAGCTTGTCTTTCAGGCTGGCAAACGATGGCACTTCTGGTGCTTCAACGCCCAACAGCTTGATCAAGTGCCAACCGAAGGTGGTTCGCACCGGCGCCGACACCTGGTCCTTGTTCAAGGCATACAGGGCGGTTTCGAAGTCCGGGTCGTAGACGCCAGGGCCGGCAAAGCCCAAGTCACCGCCATTGTTGGCCGAACCTGGATCCTGGGAGAACTCCTTGGCCAGGGCTTCGAACTTCTCACCCTTGGCCAGGCGTGCCTGGATGTCTTCGATCTTGGCCTTGGCTTGCGCGTCGGTGGTCTTGTCGTTGACTTCAATCAGGATGTGCGCGGCACGACGCTGTTCAGCGAGGTTGGCGGTTTCTTTCTGATAGGCCGCCTGCAGCTCTTCGTCCTTGACGGTGACCTGGTCGAAGAAGGACGACTTCTTCAGTTCCAGGTAATCGATGACCACTTGATCGGGAGTCATGAACTCTTTGGCGTGCTGGTCGTAGTAAGCCTTGACCTCATCGTCGGTAAGCTTCACCGCCGCAGGGTCGGTCTTGATCTTGACGGTGGCAAAATCGCGGGTCTGTTTTTCCAGACGGGCGAAAGCCAGCACTTCGGCGTCGGTGACGAAACCGCTGCCGGCGATGCCTGCGCGAACCTGGCCGATCAGCATTTCCTGGGTCAGCATCTGACGGAATTGCATACGGGTGTAGCCCAGCTGACGGATCACCTGGTCAAAGCGTTCGGCACTGAACTTGCCGTCCACCTGGAATTCCGGCGTCTGCAGGATCACTTGGTCCAGCGCAGCTTCAGAGAAGCCGAACTTGGAATCCGCGGCGCCTTGCAGCAACAGCTTGCGATCGATCAGGCCCTTCAGAGCCGCTTCGCGCAGCAGTTTTTCGTCCAGCAGCGAAGCATCGAAATCCTTGCCCAACTGTTGCATCAGCTGGCGACGTTGCATATCGACGGCCTGGCCCAGTTCGGTCTGGGTGATTTCTTCACCGTTGACCTTGGCCACGTCCTGCTTGTTGTTACCCGAAGCCTGGAAAATGGCCTCGATACCGGTGAACGCCATCAATGCGACGATGATCCCGATAATGGTCTTGGCAATCCAGCCTTGTGAATTGTCCCTGATATTTTGCAGCATGCGTCCCCCAGAAACGGTTGATCTTCAAAAATTAGGCAACCGTGGAGCGTGGGTAGAGTCCGGATAGAAGAAAGGCGCATCCGAGGATGCGCCTTCTCGTAACTGGCGGAGCGGACGGGGTTTTGAACCACACCCCAGGCCCTGGCGACCCGATGGATACGCGGGTCAGCTGCCGCTCCGCTGCCAGGTCAGACCTGCGTCTGACCCGGGTAAGCAAGGCTTGAACGAAGCTTAGTTAACCGCTTCTTTCAGGGCTTTACCGGCTTTGAAACCTGGTTTTTTGGCAGCAGCGATTTGCAGTGCTTTGCCAGTCTGTGGGTTACGGCCAGTGCGAGCTGGGCGGTCAGTCACAGAGAAAGTACCGAAGCCTACCAGTACCACGGAGTCGCCGGCCTTCAGAGCGCCAGTGACGGATTCGATTACTGCGTCCAGCGCACGGCCGGCAGCAGCTTTCGGGATATCAGCGGATGCGGCGATAGCATCAATCAGTTCCGACTTGTTCACTCTAAGTCCCCTTATATATCTATTGAGTATGATTCTAAGTTTTTTGGTGAAAGCAAAAACCAGTGCTGAATGGCCTACAGACACTTAAGAGCCGCTTTATAACAAGGGCTCTAAAAAGCTGTCAAGGAAGCCCCCAGGCTTAATCGCATTAATGCGTGCTAATTCTTTCCTTGGAATCGGACTCGCGTTTTTCGTCCTTCGCGACAATCTCCGGAGCCACATCCGGCAAGGGCTCCGGCGCGTATTGCAGCGCAATTTGCAGGACCTCGTCAATCCATTTAACCGGTTTAATCTGAAGATCCTGCTTGATATTGTCCGGAATTTCCTTTAAGTCGCGAACATTCTCTTCAGGAATGATCACGGTCTTGATACCACCCCGGTGTGCAGCGAGCAATTTCTCTTTCAGACCACCGATGGCCAATACCTGACCACGCAGGGTAATTTCCCCGGTCATCGCCACATCGGCACGCACAGGAATGCCCGTCAGTGCCGACACCAGTGCCGTGCACATGCCTACACCCGCGCTAGGCCCGTCTTTGGGGGTCGCCCCTTCCGGCATGTGGATGTGGGTGTCGTGCTTCTCGTGGAAGTCCAGGGGGATCCCCAGGCTCTTGGCGCGGCTGCGCACTACGGTCTGCGCGGCGGTGATCGATTCGACCATCACATCACCCAGCGAACCCGTCTTGATAAGCTGGCCTTTGCCCGGGATCACCGCAGCTTCGATGGTCAGCAGTTCGCCGCCCACCTGGGTCCACGCCAGGCCAGTTACCTGCCCTACCTGATCCTGCTGCTCAGCCAGGCCGTAACGGAATTTCTTCACGCCCAGGAAGTGCTCCAGGGAATCGGCAACCACCTTCACCGAGAAGCGTTTTTCCAGCGAGTGCTCCTTGACCGCTTTGCGGCAAATCTTCGCAATCTGACGCTCAAGACCACGCACACCGGCTTCGCGGGTGTAGTAACGCACGATGTCGCGGATCGCTTCGACCTCAAATTCGATCTCGCCTTTTTTCAGGCCATTGGCCGAAATCTGCTTGGGCGCGAGGTATTTGACGGCGATGTTGATCTTTTCGTCTTCGGTGTAACCCGGCAGACGAATCACCTCCATCCGGTCCAGCAGGGCTGGCGGGATGTTCATGGAGTTGGAGGTGCACAGGAACATTACGTCGGACAAGTCGTAGTCGACTTCCAGGTAATGGTCGTTGAAATTGTGGTTTTGCTCGGGGTCGAGCACTTCGAGCAACGCCGAGGCCGGATCGCCACGCATGTCGCTGCCCATTTTGTCGATTTCATCGAGCAGGAACAGCGGGTTGCGCACACCCACCTTTGTCATTTTTTGAATCAATCTTCCTGGCATCGAACCGATGTAAGTACGGCGATGGCCACGAATTTCAGCTTCATCACGCACACCGCCAAGGGCCATGCGCACAAATTTACGGTTGGTCGCACTGGCAATCGACTCGGCCAGGGAGGTTTTACCCACACCCGGAGGCCCGACCAGGCACAACACCGGGCCACGAATTTTCTTCACGCGCTTTTGCACGGCGAGGTATTCGAGGATGCGTTCTTTAACTTCTTCGAGGCCGTAGTGGTCGGCGTCAAGGATCTCTTCGGCACGGGCCAGGTCCAGGCGCACCTTGGTCTGAGCCTTCCACGGCACCTGCACCAGCCAGTCGATGTAGGAACGCACCACGGTGGCTTCGGCCGACATTGGCGACATTTGCTTGAGCTTGTTCAGCTCAGCCATGGCCTTGGTCAGGGCGTCTTTAGGCAGGCCGGCGGCGTCGATGCGCTTTTTCAGCTCTTCGACTTCGTTGTGGCCTTCTTCGCTGTCGCCGAGTTCTTTCTGAATGGCCTTCATCTGCTCATTCAGGTAGTACTCGCGCTGGCTGCGCTCCATTTGTTTCTTCACGCGGCCACGGATGCGCTTCTCAACCTGCAGCAGGTCGATTTCGCCATCCAGCAGCGCCAGCACGTGTTCGACACGGGCCGGCAGGTCGATGATTTCGAGGATGTCCTGCTTCTGCTCGATCTTGAGCGCCATGTGCGCGGCCATGGTGTCGACCAGGCGGCTTGGCTCATCGATGCTGTTGAGAGAAGACAGCACTTCAGCCGGGACTTTCTTGCCCAACTGCACATACTGCTCGAACTGCGAGAGCAGGCTGCGCACAAACACTTCGGATTCGCGCTCAGGGGCTTCGACTTCATCGATCAGCGCCACTTCGGCGCGCAGATGCCCGTCCACCTCCATGAAGCGCTCGACCGCACCACGTTGCTCGCCTTCGACCAGCACCTTGACGGTGCCATCGGGCAACTTGAGCAATTGCAGAACAGTCGCAACGGTGCCGACGCGATACAGGGCGTCTTCGCCTGGATCATCATCAGCAGGATTCTTCTGGGCCAACAGCAGGATTTGCTTGTCGCCCGTCATCGCAGCCTCGAGGGCTTCGATAGACTTCTCGCGCCCCACGAACAGCGGGATAACCATGTGCGGATAGACGACGACATCACGCAACGGCAGGAGAGGCAATTCAATGGTTGTCTTCATGATTTCGCCTCTATGACAGTTGAAAAATTAGCTTGAAACCAAGATGGGGGCTGTACGCAAAAAAAACAAGCTCAATGCCAGCAGTTAAACGCATGAATAAACGCGAATTTAACCGCAAAACACAAACCGCCCCGAAAAACCGCCACATAAAAAGAAAGGGCCTCGAAAGGCCCTTGCTTGTACTGCGATGGCTTGACGCTTACGCGTCAGGTGCAGCCTTGGCAGCCGGCTCACTGTTTTCGTAGATATACAGTGGCTTGGACTTGCCTTCGATAACGCTTTCGTCGATCACCACCTTGCTCACCTCGGATTGCGAGGGGATTTCGTACATGGTGTCGAGCAACACGCCTTCGAGGATCGAACGCAGGCCACGTGCACCGGTCTTGCGCTCCAGTGCCCGTTTGGCCACTGATTTGAGCGCGTCGGTACGGAACTCGAGGTCTACACCTTCCATCTCGAACAGCTTGGCGTATTGCTTGGTCAGGGCGTTTTTCGGCTCGGTGAGGATCTGAATCAAAGCAGCCTCATCCAGCTCGTCCAACGTGGCCAGGACCGGCAGACGGCCAACGAATTCCGGGATCAGACCGAACTTGACCAAATCGTCAGGTTCGACTTCACGCAGAGACTCGCCTACCTTCTTGCCTTCTTCCTTGCTGCGCACTTCTGCACCAAAGCCGATGCCGCCACGGGTGGAACGTTGCTGAATAACCTTTTCCAGCCCCGAGAATGCACCGCCACAGATGAACAGGATGTTGCGCGTATCAACCTGAAGGAATTCCTGCTGCGGGTGCTTGCGGCCGCCTTGTGGCGGTACGGAAGCAACCGTGCCTTCGATCAGTTTCAACAGGGCTTGCTGCACGCCTTCACCGGAAACGTCCCGAGTGATCGACGGGTTGTCGGACTTGCGCGAAATCTTGTCGATTTCGTCGATGTAGACAATACCCATCTGGGCCTTCTCTACGTCGTAGTCGCACTTCTGCAGCAGCTTCTGAATGATGTTCTCGACATCTTCACCCACGTAGCCAGCCTCGGTGAGGGTGGTGGCGTCGGCGATGGTGAACGGAACGTTCAGCAGGCGAGCGAGGGTTTCTGCAAGCAGGGTTTTACCCGAGCCTGTAGGACCAATCAGCAAGATGTTGCTCTTGCCGAGTTCGACTTCGTCGCCTTTCTTGTCACGCTGGTTCAAGCGCTTGTAGTGGTTGTACACCGCTACCGCCAGAACCTTTTTTGCACGCTCTTGACCAATCACATACTGATCAAGGATGCCGCTGATTTCTTTAGGCGAAGGCAATTTATGCGCGCTGCTCTCGGCCTGGGCTTCCTGCACCTCCTCGCGGATGATGTCATTGCACAGGTCGACGCACTCGTCGCAGATAAACACCGAGGGGCCGGCAATCAATTTGCGTACTTCATGCTGGCTTTTGCCGCAGAAGGAGCAATAGAGCAGCTTGCCGTTGTCCTCGCCGTTGCGGGTGTCAGTCATTCGTTCGATCCAAATCCGATAGGCTTGCAACACAAGATGAAGGCTTATGCGGGCTTTTTCAAGCCCGCCGGTGGTCGGACATGCCGACCAGCCTTATTTTGAGGTGCTTATATTAAGCGGGGCGCTTTTCGATCACTGCGTCGATCAACCCGTATTCACGAGCAGCTTCAGCGCTCATGAAATTGTCGCGGTTGGTGTCACGCTCGATTTCTTCCAGGGTGTGCCCGCTGTGCTTGGCCATCAGCGTGTTCAGACGCTCACGAATAAACAGGATTTCCTTGGCGTGGATTTCGATGTCCGATGCCTGGCCCTGGAAACCGCCCAACGGCTGGTGAATCATCACACGCGAGTTCGGCAGGCAATAACGCTTGCCCTCGGCACCTGCGGTCAGCAGGAACGCGCCCATGCTGCAGGCCTGGCCGATGCACGTGGTCGACACGTTTGGCTTGATGAACTGCATGGTGTCGTAAATCGACATGCCTGCAGTGACCGAGCCGCCCGGGGAGTTGATGTAAAGATGGATGTCCTTGTCCGGGTTTTCCGCTTCAAGGAACAGCAGTTGCGCGCAGATCAGGTTGGCCATGTAGTCCTCTACCGGGCCGACCAGAAAAATCACTCGTTCCTTGAGCAGGCGCGAGTAGATGTCATAGGCGCGTTCGCCACGAGCAGATTGCTCGACAACCATCGGGACCAGGCCGCCGGCGGCCTGGATATCAGAGTTCTGCTGAATATAGGAATTACGGAACATGCTCTGCAGTTACTCCCAAATAGTCATGTCTTGAAAACGCATAAGCCAGCGCGAGGCTGGCTTATGGTTATATTTCGAACGAGTTGGACAATCAGTCGGCTTGTGCTGCTTCCGCCGGTTTGACTGCTTCTTCGTAAGAGACCGCTTTGTCGGTCACCTTAGCCTTCTGCAGAACAGTATCCACAACTTGTTCTTCCAGCACAACCGAACGTACTTCGTTCAGTTGCTGGTCGTTCTTGTAGTACCAAGCCACGACCTGCTCAGGCTCCTGGTAGGCCGAAGCCATTTCCTGGATCATCTCGCGAACGCGATCTTCGTCAGGCTTGAGGTCGAATTGCTTGACCACTTCAGCCACGACCAGACCCAGTACAACGCGGCGCTTGGCTTGCTCTTCGAACAGCTCGGCCGGCAGTTGGTCAGGCTTGATGTTGCCACCGAACTGCTGAACCGCTTGAACGCGCAGGCGATCCACTTCGTTGGACAGCAGGGCCTTGGGCACTTCGATCGGGTTGGCGGCCAGCAGACCGTCCATTACCTGGTTCTTGACCTTGGACTTGATGGCCTGACGCAGTTCACGCTCCATGTTCTTGCGAACTTCGGTGCGGAAACCGTCGATGCCGGTTTCCTTGATACCGAACTGGGCGAAGAACTCTTCGTTCAGCTCAGGCAGCTTAGGCTCGGAAACGCTGTTGACGGTCACGGTGAACTCGGCGGCTTTGCCGGCCAGGTCCAGGTTCTGGTAGTCAGCCGGGAAAGTCAGGCTCAGAACGCGTTCTTCACCGGCCTTGGCGCCAACCAGGCCGTCTTCGAAGCCCGGGATCATGCGGTTGGAACCCAGTACCAGCTGGGTGCCCTTGGCGGAGCCGCCAGCGAATGCTTCGCCGTCAACCTTGCCAACGAAATCGATGTTCAGCTGGTCTTCGTTCTGGGCGGCACGCTCGGCCACTTCGAAACGAGTGTTCTGCTTGCGCAGGATTTCCAGCATGTTGTCCAGGTCGGCATCCGCCACGTCAGCGCTCAGGCGCTCAACGGCGATGTCTTCGAAACCGGCAACGGTGAATTCCGGGAACACTTCGAATACGGCAACGTATTCCAGGTCTTTACCGGCTTCCAGGGATTTAGGCTCGATCGAAGGCGAACCCGCCGGGTTCAGCTTGTGCTCGACAACAGCTTCGTAGAAGGAAGCCTGGATCACGTCACCCACAGCTTCCTGACGCGCATCGGCACCAAAACGACGCTTGATTTCGCTCATCGGCACTTTGCCTGGACGGAAACCAGCGATCTTGGCCTTTTGGGCAGTCTGCTGCAGACGCTTGTTGACCGCAGTCTCAATACGCTCTGCCGGAACGGTGATGCTCAGGCGGCGCTCGATGGCAGTAGTATTTTCAACAGAAACTTGCATGGATATTCCTCGTTGCACAGACGTTAGCCGGCCGTTTCCGACCCCAGAATCAAGGGCATGCATTCTAGTGGGTCAAACTCAAGAAGTCACCCTACTGAAAACGGGTGGAAAAACAGCAGGCCATTTATAGGTTCAAGTGCACGCATGCACCTCATCCCGTTAGCAAATACAGCGCATCCCGCCAGGGCTCTAGGCCAGCCCTTCTATATATAGAAGAGCCGGATGCACACCCCGGCGAGCGACCCTGCAAGCAAGGTCGAAGGGTGTGGCGGCAGCATCGAGAAACACAAATACGATGAAACGCCCTACCCCGGAAACTCAAAACACTCAAACAAAAACGGCACAGCCCTTTTTCAGGTACTGCGCCGTTATTCGCTATTAAATAGCTGTACTGACCCTTATATAGCCGCGGATCAGTTCTACACGCTCAAAACCGGCAACGATTCTAACGCCAAGGCATTGAGAATGCTTGTTTTTTCTTGACGTCAATCAAGGCCGCAGGCCTGGTGCCGGTCGATGGCGGCAAAAACCCGACTGCGCGCCCGGTGCAGCAGCACCCGCGCGTTGCACAGACTCACGCCCAGCAACTCGGCAATTTCCTCAAGCTCAAGCCCTACACGCTCACGCAGCACAAGCGCGGCGCTCTGAAGCGTCGACAGTTCCTGCAGCGTGCGCTCGATACAGGCACGCAGCTCATCCTCACTGGCTAGCGCCTCGGGCGTATCTTCATGCCAGCCCACCGGCACCGACAACCACTGGCCGCTGGCGGCGCAAAAGCGCTCCTGACCCAGCGCGTCGTCGAAAAACACTTCGCGCCGATTCCGACCATAGCGGCCCTTGGCTTTATTGGCCGTAATGGTCAGCACCCAGGTCTTGAGGCTGGAGCGCCCCTGAAAACCACTCAACCCGCGCACAATCGCCAACCAGGCATCCTGCACCACGTCATCGACATGCCGATGCCCGGCAATCGCCGAAGCCACCGCACGCATGGCGCCCTGATGGGTGTTGACCAGGTCGCAATAGGCCGCTTGCTCCCCCAACAGCAGGCGCCCGAGCAAGTATGCTTCGCCAACCGCCATTCCCTGATTGTGATCCTGCTGTTGTGCCAACATTTTTCAGACCCTCCACGTAGCAGCGGATGAGGATCCAGGCCCGTCCACGGCCATCCTCGTCAATACATACGCGGCCGGGCATTTTTCGGATGCAAAAAAAAGCGCCAGATCATTGATCTGGCGCTTTTTAGAATATGGGGTGGACGAAGGGGATCGAACCCTCGACAACGGGAGTCACAATCCCGTGCTCTACCAACTGAGCTACGCCCACCATATTGCATCAACAAGGAACTCGAACACCTTCCTTGTCTGGCCTCACCCTGCCTGATGGCCGGATGACGCTTAATTGGTGCGGATGAAGAGACTCGAACTCTTACGCCTCGCGGCGCTGGAACCTAAATCCAGTGTGTCTACCAATTCCACCACATCCGCGCTTGAAGCTCTTAAAGCAAAGGCGCCAGACGATTAATCTGGCGCCTTTTTAAATATGGGGTGGACGAAGGGGATCGAACCCTCGACAACGGGAGTCACAATCCCGTGCTCTACCAACTGAGCTACGCCCACCATCTAGCGCTACTTGTGCCAAAGCTGCCTAATGGCGCACCCGGCAGGACTCGAACCTGCGACCATCCGCTTAGAAGGCGGATGCTCTATCCAGCTGAGCTACGGGCGCCTTATTAATCTGTACTCGTTGAAGATTACAAACTAAGTGCTTCCAGCCTTGCAGAACAGCTCTATCTGCTCGACCTTCTTAACCAGTGCTAGGCTGTGCCCGACAAGTGCGACGAATAGTATAGACGGCCTTGATACCCGTCAAATCTTTTTTGAAAAAAACTGATTTTATTTAAGGGGTTAGGGCAATTTGCAGACCAAGCGCCTTTGCCCTCACGTCATGGCGTGCGAGAATGCGCGCACTTTTCTTCCCCCTCTCGATGGTTAATCACGCGTAATGACTGCACAACTTATCGACGGCAAATCAATCGCCGCCAGCCTGCGCCAGCAGATCGCCAAACGAGTCACCGAGCGCCGCCTGCAAGGCCTGCGCACGCCTGGCCTCGCGGTGATCCTGGTCGGCAGCGATCCTGCCTCTCAGGTTTATGTCTCGCACAAGCGTAAAGACTGTGAAGAGGTCGGCTTTATTTCCAAGGCCTACGACTTGCCTTCCGAGACCACCCAGCAGGCGCTTACCGACCTGATCGACGGCCTCAACGACGACCCGGCCATCGACGGCATCCTGCTGCAATTGCCGCTGCCCGAGCACCTGGACGCCTCCAAACTGCTGGAGCGCATCCGCCCGGACAAAGACGTCGACGGTTTCCACCCGTATAACGTCGGCCGCCTGGCCCAGCGTATTCCGCTGCTGCGCCCGTGCACCCCGAAGGGCATCATGACCCTGCTGGAAAGCACCGGCGTCGATCTGTACGGCCTCGATGCGGTAGTGGTCGGTGCCTCCAACATCGTCGGTCGCCCGATGGCCATGGAACTGCTGCTGGCCGGCTGTACCGTGACTGTCACCCACCGTTTCACCAAGGACCTCGCCGGCCACGTCGGCCGCGCCGACCTGGTGGTGGTTGCCGCCGGCAAGCCGGGCCTGGTCAAGGGCGAGTGGATCAAGGAAGGCGCCATCGTCATCGACGTAGGCATCAACCGTCAGGATGACGGCAAGCTGGTCGGCGACGTGGTGTACGAAACCGCCCTGCCCCGCGCCGGCTGGATCACCCCGGTACCCGGCGGTGTCGGCCCGATGACCCGTGCGTGCCTGCTGGAAAATACCCTGTACGCAGCAGAAACCCTGCACGACTAATAACCAGCGGTACTGAAAAAGCCCTGCCTTATCGCAGGGCTTTTTATTGCGCGGCTAAAAACCCTTTTTTTCTTAGTTTTTAAGTACTTTCGTCTGGTTCTAGAAGAACATTCGACAGTTCTTCGTCCATACTCCTAAAATGTAACGGCATTTATCAAAAAACCGTTCTCGAACGGCATTTTCCTTACTTTTTTTAGCGAGTTCACCCGCGTGAAAATTCGTCTCTCTCTTGTCAGCCTATTGTTTGCATTTACAGGCACCTTCGCGCACGCCAGCGAAACCACTATCGCCCCGCGTGATACTTCCAAACTGCAGATCGCTTCCGGCAGCGCCATCCTGGTCGACCTGCAGACCAATAAAGTCATCTACGCCAGCAACCCCGATGTGGTGGTGCCGATTGCCTCCGTCAGCAAGCTGATGACCGGCCTGATCGTGCTCGAAGCCAAACAGAACATGGATGAGTACATCGACATCAACATCAAGGACACGCCGGAAATGAAAGGCGTGTTCTCCCGGGTGAAAATCGGCAGCGAAATGCCGCGCAAGGAAATGCTGCTGATCGCCCTGATGTCCTCGGAAAACCGCGCCGCCGCCAGCCTGGCCCACCACTACCCGGGCGGCTACCCGGCGTTTATTGCAGCAATGAATGCCAAAGCCAAGGCGCTGGGCATGACCAGCACGCATTACGTGGAACCTACCGGCCTGTCGATTCACAACGTGTCCACCGCCCGCGACCTGAGCAAGCTGCTGGCCGCTGCGCGTAAATACCCGATGCTGAGCCAACTGAGCACCACCAAGGAAAAGACCGTGGCGTTCCGCAAGCCCAACTACACCTTGGGTTTCTCCAACACCGATCACCTGATCAACCGCGCCAACTGGGATATCAAGCTGACCAAGACCGGCTTCACCAACCAGGCCGGCCATTGCCTGGTGCTGGTGACCAGCATGGGCAACCGCCCAGTCTCGCTGGTGATCCTTGATGCGTTCGGCAAGTTCACCCACTTCGCCGATGCCACGCGTATCCGCAACTGGGTCGAAACCGGCCGCAGTGGCTCGGTGCCGGATGTGGCGTTGCGTTACAAGGCCGACAAGAACCTGAAGAGTCGCCCGAACGCGGCTGAAGTACGCCGCTGAATAGTGTGGGAGCCAGCTCCCACACTAGCAAGCTCCCACAGGCATTGACCTTCAGTGCCTTCTACTTTCTTTCCGCCAGCACCTTGAGTGCCTGCGCCGCCGCCTGTTCCTGCCCGGCCTGCGCCGTGGCATTGGCAGAATCACGCCAGCGCTGCACATCCACATTCGCCGGCAACTGGCTAGGGCGCTGGGTCAAAATCGCCCAGTGCCCTGCACTCTTCCACGCCGATTCAAAATCACTGAAGCTCATCAACAACCGCCGGTCCATGCCCGAGCGCAGCAACACCGTGCTCTTCTGCTGATTGAACCCCACCACCACCACATAACGCGTCCCCGACCACATGCTCGGATTAATCCGCGCCATCACCGGGTAACCCGCCGCCACTTGCGCCAGCACGCCCGTCAACTGGCTGTCCAGCGGGTACACCATCAGCCCGTATTCACGCGCCAGCACCTGCATGTTGCGCTCAAGGTTCGCCTCGCCGCCCGGCAAGTGCAGCGGTTTGTCGAGCAAGCCGGGTGTCATGACAATGCCTTGTTGCGACAGCATGCTGGCTAATGCTGAAGGACCGCTCTGATAGGCCTCGCTGCGATACGCCGGCACGCCCGTGAGTTCAACGCGCTCCGGCAAGCCCGCCAGTTTCGACGGGTGCCCGGAGCACGCCGCCAACCCGAGGGCGCACGCCAGCAACAAGGAGGTTTTAACGTTCGAGCGTAAGCGCAATTTTTTACTCTCTTGATCAACGGCCGGTAAGGGCCCAGATCATAGCCCAATCGCATTCAGGGAGCAGTGACAGCGCGCTGATATAGCCAACAAGTTGGACCGATTCGACCATTGGTCAATAGCACGCAACCGTCAGCTGGCTAGACTGTCCATTGAGAAGACTGTGTGTGCCCCCAGCGGGGCGAAAGGAGGCCGGAATGAGCCTTGCAACAACGATTTTCATGTTGGTCTGCGGTTGGCTGGCAGTAGCAGCCGCGATGTTGTGGGGCGTGATGCGCATAACGCGTCGGCATCACCACCCCCATGTCACACCTGCTGCACCGGCCAAGCCGCACAAGGCCGAGGTGCATCACGCCTAGCCTGGCATGCAACTGAAGTCTTGAGTCGCGGCCACTTCCTTGCCGCGACCGTCCTTGAGCACGGCACGCACAGTAGTGCCCAGGCTGGATTCCACCAGCGTGTAGTGCTCACCCGCCTTGAAATTCCTGTACTCGACCCGGCCCTGGCAGTCTTGCTGGTTGTCGTCGCCCGGCTCTTCTTCAAACAGTGTCACATCCAAACGATGGTCCCCCGGGGTCACTTCAAAATAACGGCCGTCGTCCACGCGGTGGCCGTCGACGCGCTCGGCCATCAGGTCATTTGGCGCTTCTTCCTTCAAACCAATCCACGCTTCGCTCGGGTCAGCTTTAGGGAGGGGGCCGGCGCAGGCCGACAACAACAAAACAACACCCAGTGCGGGGATCAATAACAAAGGTTTGAGTGACATGGCAGGGCTCCAAAGGGCTTCAGTAAAAATGGTTGGAAGCGATTCAACTGTATCGCCGCCGATGGGTGACAAGCTTGGAGAGCGGCCTTATGTAGAACAAATGAATACATATGAAACGATCTTCAGCCGTTAACTAAATGTTCCTTCACCTGGCTGAAAGGTGCGTGTTAGGTGGGTCGGGCAAGACTGCCGGGGTTTGCAATCCTGCTCCCTCGGAGGTTCACGCATGCTCGGGCTGGTAAAGACCGCACTGCAAAAGCCCTACACGTTTATTGTGTTGGCCATATTCATCTGCATCATCGGGCCGATGGCGGCCCTGCGAACCCCCACGGATGTTTTTCCCGATATCGGCATCCCCGTCGTCGCTGTGGTCTGGCAGTACAACGGCCTGTCACCGGACGCCATGGCCGGTCGGGTGATCTACACCTACGAACGCTCCTTGAGCACCACCGTTAACGACATCGAACACATCGAATCGCAATCGCTGCCCGGCATGGGCATCGTCAAGATCTTCTTCCAGCCCGGCGTGGATATCCGCACCGCCAACGCCCAAGTAACGGCCGTGTCACAAACCGTGCTCAAGCAGATGCCACCGGGCATCACGCCGCCGCTGATCCTTAACTACAGCGCTTCCACGGTGCCGATCCTGCAACTGGCGTTTTCCAGCCCCAGCCTCTCGGAAGCCAAGATCCGCGACCTGGTGCAGAACAATATCCGCCTGCCCCTGAGCGCCCTGCCCGGCCTGGCCATGCCCACGCCAATGGGCGGCAAGCAACGCCAGATAACCCTCGACCTCGACCCCCAGGCGCTGGCCGCCAAAGGCTTGTCGGCCCAGGACGTGGGCAACGCGCTGGCGCTGCAAAACCAGATCATTCCAGTGGGTACCGCCAAACTCGGCCCCAACGAATACACGATCCTGCTCAACAACAGCCCCAAGGCGATTGATGAGCTCAACGACCTGCCGATCAAGACGGTCGACGGCGCAATCATCACCATCGGCCAGGTGGCCCATGTGCGTGACGGCTCGCCGCCGCAGACCAACATCGTGCGCGTCGACGGCCACCGTGCAGTGCTGATGCCGGCGTTGAAAAACGGCAGCATCTCTACCCTGTCGATCATCGACGGCATCCGCCAGATGCTGCCGCGCATCAACGAAACCCTGCCGCCGTCGCTTAAAACCTCATTGCTGGGCGACGCCTCGGTGTTTGTTAAACAATCGGTGGGCAGCGTGGCCCAGGAAGGCATCATCGCGGCGCTGCTGACCAGTGCGATGATCCTGCTGTTCCTCGGCAGCTGGCGCTCCACCTTGATCATCGCCGCCTCGATCCCTCTGGCGGTGTTGTCGGCCATTGCATTGCTGGCGGCCACCGGGCAAACCCTCAACGTGATGACCCTCGGCGGGCTCGCGTTGGCGGTGGGGATTCTGGTGGATGACGCCACGGTGACCATCGAAAACATCAACTGGCACCTGGAACAAGGCAAGGCGGTGAAGACCGCGATCCTCGACGGCGCCGCGCAGATCGTCGGCCCGGCGTTTGTGTCGCTGCTGTGTATCTGCATCGTGTTTGTGCCGATGTTCCTGCTGCAAGGCATTGCCGGTTACCTGTTCCGGCCGATGGCGCTGGCGGTGATTTTCGCCATGGCCAGCTCGTTCATTCTCTCGCGCACCCTGGTGCCGACCCTGGCGATGTTTTTGCTCAAGCCGCACGTGCCGGAGCAAGGGCCTGGGCATCACCCGGAAGATGAGTTCATCAACCATCACGAAGGTGAACAGCACAAGAAACCGCGCAACCGCGTGCTGCAATCGGTGCTGAACTTTCAGCAGGGTTTCGAGCGGCACTTCTCGAATATCCGCGACACCTACCACGGCCTGCTGACCCTGGCGCTGGGCGCACGCAAGCGCTTTATCGTCGGCTTCCTGGCCTGCGTGCTGGCCTCGTTCCTGCTGTTGCCAAGCCTGGGCCAGGACTTCTTCCCGGCCACCGACGCCGGCGCCCTGGCCCTGCACGTGCGCTTGCCATTGGGCACGCGTATTGAAGAAAGCGCGGCGGCGTTCGACCGCATTGAAGCGCGGATTCGCGAAGTGATCCCCGCCGCAGAGCTCGACACCATCGTCGACAACATCGGCATCCCGCTCAGCGGCATCGACATGGCCTACAGCAGCAGCGGCACCATCGGCCCGCAGGACGGCGACATCCAGGTCAGCTTGAAAAAGGACCATGCGCCGACCGCCGACTACGTGAAAAAACTGCGAGAAACCTTGCCGCAAAGCTTCCCCGGCAGCCACTTTGCGTTCCTGCCTGCCGACATCAGCAGCCAGATCCTCAACTTCGGTGCCCCCGCGCCGCTGGACGTGAAAATCTCCGGGCGCAGCGATGCGCAAAACCGCGCTTACGCCATCGAACTGGAACGCCGCCTGCAGCATATTCCGGGCATTGCCGACCTGCGCATCCAGCAGTCCACCGGCTACCCATCATTGCAGGTGAACGTCGACCGCATGCGCGCCAATGGCCTGGGCATCACCGAGCGAGACGTCACCAACAGCATGGTCGCCTCGCTCGCCGGCAGCTCCCAGGTCGCGCCGACGTTCTGGCTTAACCCGGCCAACGGCGTGTCCTACTCCATCGTCGCCGCCACCCCGCAATACCGCCTCGACAGCTTGCCGTCACTGGAAGCCTTGCCGGTGACCGGTGCCGATGGGCAATCGCAAATCCTTGGCGGCCTGGCGAGCATCTCCCGCGTGCAGAGCCCGGCGGTGGTGACCCACTACAACATCGAACCGACCCTGGACCTGTACGCCAACGTGCAAGGCCGCGACCTCGGCGGCGTGGCCCGTGACGTGCAAAAGGTGCTGGATGACACCGCCTCCATGCGCCCCAAAGGCGCGGTGATCAGCCTGCACGGGCAGATCGATGCGCTGCATGAAGCCTTCAGCGGTTTGAGCTTCGGCTTGCTCGGCGCCGTGGTGCTGATCTACCTGCTGATCGTGGTCAACTTCCAGTCGTGGGCTGACCCGTTTGTGATCATCACTGCACTGCCGGCGGCGCTGGCGGGGATTGTGTGGATGCTGTTCCTCAGCGGCACCTCATTGTCGGTACCGGCGCTTACCGGCGCCATCCTCTGTATGGGCGTGGCCACCGCCAACTCGATCCTGGTGGTGAGCTTCTGCCGTGAACGCCTGGCCGAACATGGCGATGCGTTAAAGGCCGCCATGGAAGCCGGTTACACGCGCTTCCGCCCGGTGTGCATGACCGCCCTGGCGATGATCATCGGCATGTTGCCGCTGGCGATTTCCGAGGAGCAAAACGCTCCGCTCGGCCGCGCCGTCATCGGTGGCTTGATCTTCGCCACCATCGCCACGTTGTTGTTTGTACCCGTGGTCTTCAGCCTGGTCCACGGTCGTCACCCTACTCGCGAAGTTGCTGGAGAAACCCCACATGTCGTCTGATCACAAACCCTCGCGCAAGCGTCTGATGCTCCTGGGTGTCGGCGGCCTGACATTGGCCGCCCTGTTGGTCGCCAACGGCCTGCACGCCCGCACCACCCACGAAGAAGCGGTGACGGCCTGGACCGAAACCGCCGCCATCCCCCAGGTGATGGTGTTCCAGCCCAAGCTCAACGCGGCCGGCGATACCCTGCGCCTGCCCGCGCACCTCGACGCCTGGAGCAAGGCGCCGATTCATGCGCGGGTGAGCGGCTATTTGAAAGACTGGAAAGTCGACATCGGCAGCCAGGTGAAAGCCGGGCAAAGCCTCGCCGAAATCGACAGCCCGGACCTCGACCAGCAGCTGGCGCAAACCCACGCCCGCCTGCTTCAGGAACAGGCCAATGCACGCCTGGCCGCAACTACCGCCACACGCTGGCAGAACCTGCTCGCCAGCCATTCGGTGTCGCGTCAGGAGGCGGATGAAAAAACCTCCAACGCCGCCGCGGCCAAAGCCAACGCCGAGGCGGCGGCTGCCGACTATGCGCGGCTGTCGGCGCTGGAAAGCTATAAGACTATTCGTGCGCCGTTCGCCGGTACCATCACCGCGCGCAACACCGATATCGGCCAGTTGATCAAGGCCGACACCGACAGCGACCCGGAACTGTTCAACATCGCCGACACCCACCAACTGCGCCTGTATGTGCCGGTGCCGCAGAACTACGCGTCGGTGATCCATCCTGGGCTTGAGGCCGAACTGACCGTGCCCGAGCACCCTGGCGAACACTTCAAGGCGCGCCTGATCGGCGACTCCACCGCCATCGACCGCCGTTCGGGCACCCTGCTTGCGCAATTCGTCGCCGACAACCCCAACGGCGAACTGCTGCCCGGTGACTACGCCGAAGCCACCCTGCCAATCCCGGCCGACACCCATGGCGTGAGCATCCCGGCCAGCGCCTTGATCTTCCGCGCCCAAGGCACCCAGGTGGCGGTGCTGGACGCGCATAACCATGTGCACCTGCAAGACATCCACATCGGCCTGGACCTGGGCGAGCGCCTGGTAATCGACCAGGGCCTCAAACCCGCCGACCGCGTGGTCGACAACCCGCCCGACGCCCTGCGCGAAGGCGACCCGGTCCAGCTTGCCCAAGCCGGAGGTGCCCATGCGCATAAGGTTTAACCCCCTCGCGGCGTTAGTGCTGCTGACCTTGCAGGGTTGCTCGATGGCGCCCACCTACAAGGTGCCCTCGGTTGACTTGCCGGCCGGCTACCGCGAACAGACCAGCGATGGCCCGTGGCACAGCGCGCAACCGTCCGACCAACTGGCACCCCAATGGTGGACGCTCTACAACGATTCGCAGCTCAATGACCTGCAACAGCAACTGCTCAAGGCCAACCCGGACCTGGCGGCGGCGCTGGCGCACTTTGATGCATCCCAGGCCTATGCCAGCCAATTGCATGCCGGGCTATTCCCGCAAATCACCGCCAGCGCGCAGCCGCTACGCCAGCGGCAATCGGATTCGCGGCCACTGCGCGGCGATACGCAGCCGTCGGTGTACAACAGCAATGCCGCCGCGTTTTCCCTGAGCTACGACCTCGACCTGTGGGGCAAGATTCGCAATCAGGTCGCGGCGGGTGACGCCCAGGCACAAGCCTCCGGGGATGACCTGGCGGTGGCGCGCCTGAGCCTGCAGCACCAGTTGGCGACCTTGTATGTGCAGCTCAATGGGCTGGATGCGCAGAGCCGGATCCTCAATAGCTCGCTGGAGGATTTCAGCCAGGCGCTGCAACTGACCCGCAGCCGATACGAAGGCCAGATTGCTTCGGAGCTGGACCTGACCCGTGCGCAAAGCCAGTTGGCCGAAGCCAAGGCTCAACTGGATGAAGTGCGCGGGCAACGCAACCTCACCGAGCACGCCATTGGTGAATTGGTGGGCGTGGCAGCCAGTAACTTCACGCTGCCGCCGAGCCAGCAGTTGATTGCCTTGCCGGGCATCCCCTCGCAGCTGCCGAGCCACCTGCTGCAACGTCGCCCGGACATTGCGGCGGCGGAACGGCGGGTGTTTGCGGCCAATGCCAATATTGGCGTGGCCAAGGCGGCGTGGTACCCGGATTTCAGTCTCACCGGGCTGATCGGCGGGCAGACTCAAGGGGTTGGCAACCTGCTGTCTGCCGGTAACCGCTATTGGGCGCTGGGGCCGCTGGTGAATCTGCCGATCTTTGAGGGTGGGCGGCTGAGCGCCAATGAGCGGCAGGCCAAGGCCGAGTTTGAAGAAGCGTCGGCGCAATACCGTAGCCATGTGCTCAAAGCGGTGCGCGAGGTGGAAGATAACCTGGCGCAGCTGCGGGATTTGCAGCAGCAAGCCCAGGATGAGCAAGCGGCGGCGGACGCAGCAGAACATACGCAGGCGTTGGCGATGAACAGCTATCAGGCCGGGGCCGTGAGTTATCTGGATGTGGTCACCGCGCAAACGGCAGCGTTGCAGGCGCAGCGAACCTTGCAGGCCGTGCAGACCCGGCAGTTGCAGGCGAGTGTGGGGTTAGTCACCGCGCTCGGCGGCGGCTGGCAACCCGGCGTCTGACACAGTTCCCCAGCATAGCCGGGATTAAAGGTGGGAGCTGGCTTGCCTGCGATGGCGGTGAACCAGTCGCCTGACGGGTTGGCTGACACACCGCCATCGCAGGCCAGCCAGCTCCCACACTTAGAGCGTCCAGAGCGCGGGAACGATCAATTTCATCCCTCTGGCCGGCTATTCAGAAAAATGTTCACCGCTGTGTAATCACTGCCGTTGGCATGTCGGTACAAGGTGCTGCTGTGATAATCAGACACTTCGCCCTCCACCGAAACGGCAACCGCCCTGCCTTGAACATCAACCTTTGCGGCGGCATCGCGTGTAACCAGAAACGGATTGGCGTTTTCCAATTCAGACAATACTTCTGCGTCGGCGCCCAGGGTTCGATAAACATAGTATCGGTAGTTGAACGGAACCGTTGCACCACCACGGTCATCCTTGACCGCATAGATGGATGCTTCGCCGTTCAGCGGAACCTGCAGTACGACTTCTGTCAATTGCGGACGCCCTGGCGAAAATAACCCGTCAGCAGCGATATACAGCAAGCACAGCGCCAGCAGCGTCGTGGTAACCATCGAATAGAGTGACGTCCTAGTAGAACCTGAACCTGGCATACCTGATTCCTTCCTTGATCCAATGCTGGTCGACTGGGTCATCACCAAAGGGCGCATCGCCCCACCAACGACCAAACTCGGGTCTGTCTGTACCGGCTCTGGTTTGAGCAAGCCCCGCTGCACGCAGAAGCACTTCTTCACTGAACCCGGCAGCAATGCCTACAGCACCATAATGAAAGTTTCCAAACGCTTCATACTCTTTGGAGATTTGCTTGTAGTCCCAAGGCCCGCGATTACGAACCTGAGTATAAAACCAAGAGTACATGAACGCTGAACCTGCTTTGAGCACATCCTTCTTATGTGCGGCGATGAACATATTTTCGTTAACTGATACGCCAGGCGGCGGCTTAGGGTTTGCCATTGCATGCTTCCTTTGCATTAGGTTTTTTCGAGGCGAAACCTAGCACTGGAAACGAAGAGTTTTGAGCGCCGCAAGATGTAAAAGAAACTTCGTACGATAGATTAGGACACGCCCTGCACCAGCCCCTCAAAACGGGCTTTTTCTTACAGGTTTTTAGGGTTGTTGCTCGGAACGGCTGTCACTAGTCTTCGCTAGTCGCTGCTAACTCAGCGACCGGACGTGAGAAATCCGAACAACTCCATTGGCGCGAACGCGCTCACCATATACAGTGCAGACGCTTTTTTGTGCTCGCTGTAATGGCGGCTGTGCGCGGGCATGCTTCGGCGTGGCCGAGTTCCTGGAGACTTGGTTTTCTCACTCCGCGTACAGCTGCCACCCACAGTCCGTGAGAAAGATTTGGGGGTAGCCAGCCCTTAATTCTCCAGGAGTTACCTCATGATCAAAGAAAGTCCAAACCCACCTTCGGACTCAAACCTGCTCTTCACCCTCCGCCCCAATCTCGACACCGAAACCCTGCTGGTCAATGCCTCTCAGGATCTGGAATCCATCACTGCCATCGCGGCGAACCTGGCTTTTGAAGTTGAAGGTCCGCAGCGCAGCGTGGTGCTGGGAATTTGTCGGATGGTGGAGGGTGTGCAGTTGCTGGTTGATCGAGTCGTAGAGGGAAGCGGCGAGGCACGTGTGCAGTAACGGCGTCGCCTGTCAGGGCCTCTTCGCAGGCAAGCCAGCTCCCACATTTGGAATGTATTCACAGATCAAAAGGTGGAAGCTGGCTTGCCTGCGGTGAGCATAGGAATCTACCCAACTTTTCAAAGCTGCCACATTCCTCTGTGGCGAGCAGGCTTGCCCTGCGTTGGGCTGCGCAGCAGCCCCAATGTAGACACCGAGATACTCCTGAAAGAACTCTGCGTCGGTTTTTTGGGGCTGCTGCGCAGCCCAACGCAGGGCAAGCCTGCTCGCCACAACAGCCCGCTTGCCACAGACTTTGTATTCAACAGAAGTTGCTTAGATACCTGTACTGCAATAGCGGCCTATCAGGCAGCAAGCTTCCCGCCGGCGATCGCCGCCGATGCCGCCACCATCGCCCGCAACAACACCGCACACCCTGCCGCCAGATCATCCGGCGCGGCATTCTCGATTTCGTTATGGCTGATGCCGCCTTCACACGGCACAAAGATCATCCCCGCCGGACCCAGTTCAGCAACAAAGATCGCGTCGTGCCCTGCCCCGCTGACAATATCCATGTTCGACAAGCCCAACCCATTCGCCGCATCGCGCACAGCGTCCACGCAGCCTTTGTCGAAGTACAAAGGCGGGAAGTCGGCAGTGGGTTCCAGCTCAAACGTCAGCCCATGCTTGGCACAGGTCTCGTCGATCACCGTGCGCACCTGGGCAATCATCGAATCCAGCCGCGCCGGTTCCAGGTGACGGAAGTCCAGGGTCATACGCACTTCACCGGGGATCACATTGCGTGAGCCTGGGTAGGCTTGCAGGCAACCGACAGTGCCGCACGCATGCGGCTGATGCCCCAACGCCGCCGCATTCACCGCCGCCACCACGGCGGCCGCGCCCACCAGCGCATCCTTGCGCAGGTGCATCGGCGTCGGCCCTGCATGCGCTTCAACGCCACGCAGTTTCAGGTCAAACCACTTCTGCCCCAATGCCCCCAGCACTACGCCGATGGTTTTCTTCTCGTCCTCCAGAATCGGGCCTTGTTCGATATGCGCTTCAAAATACGCGCCCACCTTGTGACCACTGACCGGCCGCGTGCCCGCATAGCCAATCGCATTCAACGCATCGCCCACGCTGACGCCTTCCACATCGACCTTGGCCAAGGTATCGGCCAGGGTGAATTTCTCGGCAAACACACCCGAGCCCATCATGCACGGCGGGAAGCGCGAGCCTTCTTCGTTGGTCCACACCACCACTTCCAGCGGCGCCTCGGTTTCGATCTTGAGGTCGTTGAGGGTGCGCAGCACTTCCACACCTGCCAGCACGCCGAAGCAGCCGTCGAACTTGCCGCCGGTGGGTTGGGTGTCGATATGGCTGCCGGTCATCACCGGTGGCAGCTTGGGGTCGCGGCCAGGGCGCCGCGCGAAAATATTGCCGATGCCGTCGATGGTCACGGTGCAACCCGCGTCCTCACACCACTGCACAAACAGGTCGCGGGCCTTGCGGTCGAGGTCGGTGAGGGCCAGGCGACACACGCCGCCCTTGGGCGTGGCACCGAGTTTGGCCAGGTCCATCAGCGACTGCCACAGGCGGTCGCGGTTGATGTGCTGATGGGTCGATTGCAGAACGTCCAGGGCAGCGTTCATGGGGATCTCCTCAGGCTGTGTTTTTTATGAATTGGCGCGGTTCCAGCAGTGAAATGAGGTCAAAAATGTGGGAGCGGGCTTGCTCGCGAATGCGGTTATCAGTCGCCGCACATGTCGCCTGACACGACGCATTCGCGAGCAAGCCCGCTCCCACATTTGATTGGATTCCAACCTTTTACAGCGGTGTTTTTACCGCCAGCGGCAGAGCTCGGCGCTTGGCATTCAAGCCGTAATACAACAACCCACCCAACGCCGAGCCGGTGAACCAGCCGTAGCTGTAAAACCAGCTGAACGCATCACTGCCCAGCGACAGCAAGGTCAGCACCACCGGCACGCCGAAGGCCACAAAGCCGCTCCAGTTCCATGCCGGGTACACGTCGTCGCGGTACAAACCGGCCAGGTCCAGCTGCTGTTTGCGCGTGATGAAATAGTCCACCACCATGATCCCGGCAATCGGGCCGAGCAGGCTGGAGTAGCCCAGCAACCAGTTGGAATACACGGTTTCCAGGCTCACATCCGAGACGATCAACCCAAGCTTTTTCAGCAGTTCGTGGGCCATCAATGCCAGCCCGACCAGGCCGGTGAGGATCACCGCCGTGGTGCGGTTGATCAGCTTGGGCGCGATGTTCTGGAAGTCGTTGGTGGGCGAGACGATGTTCGCGGCGGTGTTGGTGGACAAGGTGGCGATGATGATCAGCGCCATGGCGATGGCGACCCACACCGGGCTCTGGATATGCCCGATCAAGGTGACCGGGTCGGAAACACTCACACCCACCAGCTTCACCGATGCGGCGGTCATGATCACGCCGAGGGCGGCGAACAGGAACATGGTCAACGGCAGGCCGAAAATCTGCCCGAGAATCTGGTCCTTCTGGCTTTTGGCGTAGCGGCTGAAGTCGGGAATATTCAGCGACAAGGTGGCCCAGAAGCCCACCATGGCCGTCAGCCCGGCCATAAAGTAACCGGTAAGGCTTGCGCCTTCGGGGCGCTTGGGTGGGATTGCCATCAACTCGCTGAGGGACACATTGGGCATTGCCCACACCAGCAAGCCAATCCCCACCGCCACCAGCAAAGGCGCCGACAGGGTTTCCAGGCGCTTGATCGACTCGGCGCCACGCAGCACCACCCACAGGTTCAAGGTCCAGAAAATCATGAAACCGATCACTTCACCGGTGCCGCCGAGGGACTTCCAACCTTCGAAAATCGAACCCAGGAACAGGTGAATCGCCAGCCCGCCGAACATCGTCTGGATGCCAAACCAGCCACAGGCCACCAGCGCCCGAATCAGGCACGGCACGTTGGAGCCGAGGATGCCGAAGGACGAGCGCAACAGCACCGGAAACGGAATGCCGTACTTGGTGCCCGGGAAGGCGTTAAGGGTCAGCGGGACCAGCACCACGATATTGGCCAGCAAAATTGCCATCAGCGCCTCGCCCACCGACAGCCCGAAATAGGCGGTGAGCACGCCGCCCAGGGTGTAGGTCGGCACGCAAATCGACATACCGACCCACAGCGCAGTGATGTGCCACTTGTTCCAGGTGCGTTCATGCACCTTGGTCGGTGCCATGTCGTGGTTGTAGCGCGGGCTGTCGAGGACGTCGGGGCCGGCGTCGAGTTCATACAGGCCGTTGCGTTCAATGACTTGCGATCTGTTCTGTTGCATGGCCGCTCCACGGTTTTTTTAAAATTATTGTTGCTCATCCAGCGCGTGGCGCCGGATGGCCGGAGTACCTCGTAAACAACATGACATCACGGGCTCGGCCAGCCGCCACTGCACTCAATAACCGTGCCGACAACCGCACCTTAACCCACACCGCTTATATAACTCACTGATGTTAATCAGCTTTCAGATTGTGCCTACGGTACGTGTCGCCTTACTCAGGCTAAATAACGCGAAAGTTGCCCGAACTGTCAGGACTCAATCTGGTGCAACACAATTATTTTTATTTACCCATGCCGTCAAGCGGCATGTCTCAAGCGTCTGATTTGCAATAAGAAATGTTGCTCAATTTAAGAACCTGTCAAGTGCGTCAAAATGGTGAAGGGGCGCTACATTTTGGTGATTTATAGTTTTTTACTTTTAAAATCATGCAGTTAAAATCGATATAAGCTTAAGAAAAATCTTCTTGCTCATTCGAAAAACTCGGGCTAGTTTCTATTCCTGTCACCGATGACAGGATTAAACCGGCCATCGGCAAGCAGCATTACAACACTTAGAACTGGCACAAGCCGGTCAAGCCTGTGAGGAACTCGACATGTCGCTGTTGATCCGTGGCGCCACCGTTATTACCCATGATGAAAGTTACCGCGCCGATGTGTTATGCGCAGACGGTCTCATTCGCGCTATTGGCACGAATCTGGACGTTCCCGCCGGCACTGAAACACTCGATGGCAGTGGCCAATACTTGATGCCCGGCGGCATCGACCCGCATACGCATATGCAACTGCCCTTCATGGGCACCGTGGCCAGTGAAGACTTTTTCAGTGGCACGGCGGCGGGTCTGGCAGGCGGCACCACCTCGATCATCGACTTTGTGATTCCCAACCCGCAGCAATCGCTGATGGAGGCGTTTCACCAGTGGCGCGGCTGGGCGGAAAAATCCGCCTCCGACTACGGTTTTCATGTGGCGATCACCTGGTGGAGCGAGCAGGTGCGCGAGGAGATGGCCGAGCTGGTCAGCCACCATGGCATCAACAGCTTCAAGCACTTCATGGCCTACAAGAACGCGATCATGGCGGCGGACGACACCCTGGTCGCCAGCTTCGAACGCTGCCTGGAACTGGGCGCGGTGCCGACGGTGCACGCAGAGAACGGCGAGCTGGTGTATCACCTGCAACGCAAGCTGATGGCCCAGGGCATTACCGGGCCGGAAGCGCATCCGCTGTCGCGTCCGTCCCAAGTGGAAGGCGAAGCAGCCAGCCGCGCCATTCGCATCGCCGAGACCATCGGCACGCCGTTGTACCTGGTGCACGTATCAACCCAGGAAGCACTGGATGAAATCACCTACGCCCGTGGCAAAGGCCAACCGGTCTACGGCGAAGTGCTGGCCGGGCACCTGCTGCTGGATGACAGCGTGTACCAGCACCCCGACTGGCAAACCGCCGCAGGCTACGTGATGAGCCCGCCGTTCCGCCCGCGTGGGCATCAGGAGGCACTCTGGCACGGCTTGCAGTCCGGCAACCTGCACACCACCGCCACCGACCACTGCTGCTTCTGCGCCGAGCAAAAAGCCGCCGGCCGCGACGACTTCAGCAAGATCCCCAACGGCACCGCCGGCATCGAAGACCGTATGGCGCTGCTGTGGCACGAGGGCGTGAACACCGGGCGTTTGTCGATGCAGGAATTTGTTGCGCTGACGTCGACCAACACCGCGAAGATCTTCAATCTCTACCCGCGCAAAGGCGCGATCCGCGTGGGTGCCGATGCAGACCTGGTGCTGTGGGATCCCGAGGGCACGCGCACGATTTCGGCCAAGACCCACCATCAGAAGGTCGACTTCAACATCTTCGAAGGCAAGACCGTGCGCGGCGTGCCGAGCCACACCATCAGCCAGGGCAAGCTGGTGTGGGCCGATGGGGATTTACGCGCCGAGCGCGGTGCCGGGCGGTATGTGGAACGGCCGGCGTATCCGGCGGTGTTTGAGCAGTTGAGCAAGCGGGCCGAGCATTCCAGGCCCACTGCCGTAAAGCGCTGAACATACAGCGCACATGATCGTTCCCACGCTCTGCGTGGGAATGCAGTCAGGGGCGCTCTGCGCCCCAAAAGCGGACGCAGAGCGTCCAGTGAGGCATTCCCACGCAGAGCGTGGGAACGATCGCCCATCAGAGGCAGCACCTCAACAACCGTGAGGCCAATACCGTGATCCAGACCCTGACCCACCTCCCCCATCCCCATGAAGATGGACCCACTCTCGCCAGCCACTTCACCGACCTGGCGCCGCCTCTCAACGCCCGCCAGGCCCAACTGGAAGCCTCGCGCTGCCTGTATTGCTACGACGCGCCGTGCGTGAATGCGTGCCCCAGCGAAATCGATATCCCATCGTTCATCCGCAATATTCACACCGAGAACGTGCAAGGCGCCGCGCAGAAAATCCTCTCGGCCAATATCCTCGGCGGCAGCTGCGCTCGTGTGTGCCCCACCGAGATTCTGTGCCAGCAAGCCTGCGTACGTAATAACGCCGAAGAATGCGCGCCGGTGCTGATCGGCCTGTTGCAGCGCTACGCCATCGACAACGCGCAGTTCAGCGAACACCCGTTCCAGCGCGCGGCACCCACGGGCAAACGCATCGCCGTGGTCGGCGCCGGGCCTGCGGGCCTGGCCTGCGCCCACCGCGCCGCCCTGCATGGCCATGACGTGGTGATTTTCGAAGCCCGGGAAAAAGCCGGCGGCCTGAATGAATACGGGATCGCCAAGTACAAGCTGGTGGATGATTTTGCCCAGAAGGAGCTGGCTTTCCTGTTGCAGATCGGCGGCATCGAGATCCGCCATGGCCAGCGCCTGGGTGGCAACCTGACGCTGAGCGAATTGCACCAGCAATTCGATTCGGTATTTTTGGGCTTGGGCCTCGCCGCCAGCAAACAACTGGGCTTGCCCCATGAAGACGCGCCCGGCCTGCTCGCCGCCACCGACTATATCCGCGAACTGCGCCAGGCCGATGACCTCAGCCAACTGCCCTTGGCCGACCGCTGCATCGTGCTCGGTGCCGGCAATACCGCCATCGACATGGCCGTGCAAATGGCTCGCCTCGGCGCCCGCGATGTGAACCTGGTGTACCGCCGTGGCCTGGCCGATATGGGCGCCACTCACCATGAACAAGAGATCGCCAAGGCCAATCAGGTGCGGCTGCTGACCTGGGCTCAACCGGATGAAGTGTTGCTGGATGATCAAGGCCGTGTGCGCGGCATGCGTTTTTTGCGCACGTGCATGGAAAACGGTCGCCTGCACCCCACTGGCGAAGCCTTTGAACTGGCCTGCGACGCAATCTTCAAAGCCATCGGCCAGGGTTTTGACAACGAGGCGCTACATGATCCGCTGGCCCAGCAACTGCACCGGGTGGGCGAGCGTATCTTCGTCGACGAACAGCTGCAAACCAGCATCCCGGGCATCTATGCCGGCGGCGATTGCGTCAGCCTCGGCCAGGACCTCACCGTGCAGGCGGTGCAACATGGCAAGCTGGCCGCCGAGGCCATGCACGCCCAACTCATGCTGAACGTGGAGGCTGCGTAATGGCCGATCTCTCGATTGTATTTGCCGGTATCAAAGCCCCCAACCCGTTCTGGCTGGCCTCCGCGCCGCCCACCGACAAGGCCTACAACGTGGTGCGCGCCTTTGAAGCCGGCTGGGGCGGCGTGGTGTGGAAAACCCTCGGGGAAGACCCGGCGGCGGTCAACGTCTCGTCACGTTATTCAGCGCACTACGGTGCCAACCGTGAAGTACTGGGTATCAACAATATCGAACTGATCACCGACCGCTCCCTGGCGATCAATCTCAAGGAAATCACCCAGGTGAAAAAGGATTGGCCCGACCGCGCCCTGATCGTGTCGCTGATGGTGCCGTGTGTTGAAGAATCCTGGAAAAACATCCTGCCGTTGGTGGAGGCCACCGGCTGCGATGGCATCGAGCTGAACTTCGGCTGCCCCCACGGCATGCCCGAGCGCGGCATGGGCGCAGCGGTCGGCCAGGTGCCGGAGTACGTGGAACAGGTGACGCGCTGGTGCAAGACCTACTGCTCGCTGCCGGTGATCGTCAAGCTTACGCCGAACATCACCGACATCCGCGTGGCGGCGCGCGCAGCGTATCGCGGCGGTGCGGATGCGGTGTCGTTGATCAACACCATCAACTCCATCACCAGTGTGGACCTGGAGCGCATGGTCGCCCTGCCGGTGGTCGGCACGCAAAGTACCCATGGCGGTTATTGCGGCTCGGCGGTCAAGCCGATTGCGTTGAACATGGTCGCCGAAATCGCCCGCGACCCGCAGACCCAAGGGCTGCCGATCTGCGGCATCGGCGGCATCGGCAATTGGCGTGATGCAGCGGAGTTTGTTGCTCTGGGCTGCGGCGCGGTGCAGGTGTGCACGGCGGCGATGCTGCATGGGTTTCGGATTGTGGAAGAGATGAAAGACGGGCTCTCGCGGTGGATGGACAGCCAGGGCTACGCCAGCCTGCAGGAATTTTCCGGGCGGGCGGTGGGCAATACTACGGACTGGAAGTACCTGGACATCAACTATCAGGTGATTGCCAAGATCGACCAGCAGGCGTGTATCGGCTGTGGGCGTTGCCATATTGCCTGTGAGGATACGTCACATCAGGCGATTGCCAGCTTGAAACAGGCGGACGGCACGCATAAATACGAGGTGATCGATGATGAGTGCGTCGGCTGCAATTTGTGCCAGATCACCTGCCCGGTGGCCGATTGCATCGAGATGGTGCCGATGGAAACGGGCAAGCCGTTTTTGAACTGGACGCAGGATCCGCGTAACCCCTATCGCGAAGCTGTGTAGCCCAGATCGTTCCCACGCTCCGCGTGGGAATGCCTCCCGGGACGCTCTGCGTCCGCGCTTGGGACGCGGAGCGTCCCTGGCTGCATTCCCACGCAGAGCGTGGGAACGATCATCAAGGCTCCAAGCCAATCCCACGCAAAATCACACTGGTGACCGTCTGAATCGCCTTCTCGAACTGCCTGTCCGACAATGGCTGGTGATCATTCAAGATCTTCACCTGATGATCAAAATCCGCATAGTGCTGGGTCGAGGCCCAAATCATATACAGCAGGCTTGACGGCTCCACCGGCAGGATGCGTTTGTCTTCCACCCACTGACGAATTTTCGCCTCCTTCATCTTGGCCCAGTCGTACAGGCTTTCATCCAGCGCCTCACCGAGTGTCGGCGCGCCGTGGATGATTTCATTCGCCCAGACTTTCGAACCATAGGGCCGCGTACGTGAGCGCTGCATCTTGGCGCGGATATAACTGCTGAGCACCACGCGCGGGTCATCGAAAGTTTCAAAGCTCAACGCATCCTGCTTCCACAGGTCCAGCAGGTCGAACAGCACGGCGCTGTACAGTTCGCTTTTGGTGCTGAAGTAGTAATGCAGGTTGGAGCGCGGCAGTTGCACTTCTTCGGCAATGTCGGCCATGGCGGTGCTGCCGTAGCCCTTCTCGGCGAAGACTTTCTCCGCCGCCAACAGGATTTTCTCGACGTTGCTGCGCCGGATGCCGATCTTGTGATTGCCCATGGATGGTGGAGCCCCAGTCACTTTTAAATACAATTCATTTTCAAGCATCACATCATGAACCGCTTCATTAGGCTACACGCCGTTGATCGCCAGATCAGCACCAGCGCCGTAAAGCCCGCAGTATTCCAAGGCGTCAGCCTGCGTGATCGGGCTATGATCGGCGCATCTGAACCGGACACCCCAGACCTATGGCCGTTGACCTGCACGCCCTCTACCCGAAATTGATCCACCTGATGCTGGACACGGTCTTCGTGGTCGACAGTGACAACCTGATCGTGTTTGTCAGCGATGCCTGCGAAGCCCTGCTCGGCTACCGCGCCGATGAACTGACCGGCACGCCCATTACCGACTACATGCACCCTGAAGACCTGGCGCGCACGCGGGCCTCGATTGTGCGAGTCATGAATGGCCGGCCCCATGTGGACTTTCGCAACCGCTATCTGCGCAAGGATGGCAGCGTGGTGCACATCCTGTGGGCAGCCTTCTGGTCCGAAGAAGTCGGCGCGCGCATCGGCGTGGCGCGGGACGTGACGGCGCTCACCCAGGCCGAGGAGGAACTGCGCTTCCTCGCCCACCATGACCCATTGACGGCCCTCACCAACCGCTCGTTGTTCAACGATGGCCTGGCGTCGGCCCTGCACACCGCACGGCGTGATAACACCCGGCTGGCGTTGCTGTTTCTGGACGTCAATGACTTCAAGGGCATCAACGATGTGCATGGCCACGCCGTGGGCGACCGCGTGCTCTGCGTGATTGCACGGCGGCTGGAACGCTGCGTGCGAGAAAGCGATCTGGTGGCGCGCATGGGCGGTGATGAATTCACGGTGTTGCTGACCGATGTGCAGTCACACGAAGCGGTTAGCAGCAAAGTGGCGCAAATTCTCGCGGCCATGGCCGAGCCGCTGGGCGCTGAGTTTGGCCCGGTCAAGATGCCGTCGTGCAGTGTGGGCGTGGCGTTTTACCCGGCCGACGGCGCAGACGCCGATACCCTGCTCAGCCACGCAGACAGCGATATGTACCGGATAAAAAGGCTGCGGCTGGCCGCCGAGTGATGAAACTTCCTACGCGAACCTTTCCCGCCAAAAACGGATTGGTTAGGATCGCGGTCCACTTGAAGGATCATTGCAATGACTATTCGACCTCGCGCGGCCGCCGGCGACCCGGTGCTGGGAGCACTGTGGGAGCGCTCGGTGCGGGCCACCCATAACTTCCTCCCCTCACTTGAAGGTACTGAACAATGTTGATCAAGAAAGCCCTGACCACCGTCACCCTGCTCGCGTCCCTGTTGGGTGCGTCTGCGGCATTTGCCCACGCCCACCTCAAAAGCTCGACACCGGCGGCCGACAGCACGGTTGCCGCGCCCGCCGACCTGCGCCTGACCTTCAGCGAAGGCGTAGAAGCCACCTTCACCAAAGTGTCCCTGAGCAAAGACGGCACCGAAGTCGCCATCAAAGGCCTGGAAACCCCGGACGCCGACAAGAAAACCCTGGTGGTCACACCCGCCGCGCCGCTGGCGGCCGGCAACTACAAGGTGGTGTGGAACGCCGTCTCGGTCGACACCCATAAGAGCAACGGTGAATACAGCTTCAAGGTCGGCCAATAACCGATGGCAACCCTGCTGGTGCTGTGCCGCTTCGTGCATTTCATCGTCGTGCTGTTGATGTTCGGGGCCTGTGCCTTCAGGCCCTGGCTGCTCGGCGCGCAACCGGCACTGGACCGGCAACTGCTGCGCATCACCCGTGCGCTGGCCTGGCTGGGGTTGCTCTCCGGCGTGGCCTGGTTGCTGTTGATCACGGCCAGCATGGCGGGCAGTTGGGACGCGGCGCTGCAACCGGCCACGGTGCAGTTGGTGCTGGGCAAAACCTTTTTCGGCCAGGTGTGGGTCTGGCACTTGTTGCTGAACCTGCTGCTGGTAGTGGCGTTGATCAAACCCTGGCCGGCCTTGCGCCTGCCGTTGACCGCACTGCTGTTGGCGACCTTGGCCCCGGTCGGCCATGGCGCGATGCTCAATGGGCTGAGCGGGCAATTGCTGATCCTCAATCAAGTGGTGCACCTGGTGTGCGTCGGCGCCTGGCTGGGCGGGTTGTTGCTCCTGGTGCTGATCCTGCGGCTGTCGCCAAAGCCTGGGCTGGAGCCGATCCTCAAGCGTTTCAGCGGTGTGGGTTATGGCCTGGTTGCCGGTTTGCTGGTGACGGGCTTGATCAATGTTCGGGTGCTGACCGGGCAGCTGTGGCCCACGCCGCTGTTTAACGGGTTTGCGCTGATTCTGTTGATCAAGGTGCTGCTGGTGCTGGGTATGTTGGCGCTGGCGCTGTTGAACCGGTTGCGTATCGAGCGTTGTGAGGAGCGAGTGGGCAGTTTGAAGGCCAGTGTGATGCTCGAATGGGTGCTGGGTATTTCAGCAGTCGCCGCGGTGTCCCTGCTGGGTACCTTGCCACCGATGGTGATGGCTGGCTAAACCCACGCAAAGCTCAAGTCGAACTCGCTCCCACATGGCCCGTGCTCACTTTTGACCGGTACAGACCTAGTCATCGTATAACTTCTGCTTGACAGACCCCGAAAACCCCGCAAATATCCCTCGCAATGTTGTACGACAACGTATAACAAATAATAAAAACAACAACACGAAAGGGAGCTTCACTGTGCCTCAATTCGCCCGCAATTCCTCCTCGCGTCTCGGTCTTATCAGTTTCAGCAGCCTGGCACTCGCCCTGCCCCTCTGTGCCCAGGCCGAGGGTTTTCTCGACGACGCCAAAGCCACGCTCAACCTGCGCAACGCCTACTTCAATCGCAACTTCACCAACCCCACGTACCCGCAGGCCAAGGCCGAGGAATGGACGCAGAACTTCATTCTCGACGCCAAATCCGGCTTTACCCAAGGCACCGTGGGCTTCGGGATTGACGTGCTGGGCCTGTATTCGCAGAAGCTCGACGGCGGTAAAGGCACGGGGGGCACCCAGCTATTGCCGATCCATAGCGACGGCCGCCCTGCCGACAATTTCGGACGCCTGGGCGTAGCGCTGAAAACCCGGCTGTCCAAAACCGAACTGAAGGTCGGCGAATGGATGCCGGTGCTGCCGATCCTGCGCTCGGACGACGGCCGCTCCTTGCCGCAAACCTTTCGTGGCGGCCAGGTCACCTCCAATGAAATCGCCGGGCTGACCCTCTACGGCGGCCAGTTTCGCGGCAACAGCCCGCGCAACGACGCGAGCATGGAAGACATGTTCATGAACGGCAAAGCGGCGTTCACCTCCGACCGTTTCAACTTCGGCGGCGGCGAATACGCCTTCAACGACAAACGCACCCAGGTCGGCGTGTGGTACGCCGAACTCACCGACATCTACCAGCAGCAGTACCTGAACCTGACCCACAGCCAGCCGGTCGGCGACTGGACCTTTGGCGCCAACCTCGGGTTCTTCAATGGCAAGGAAGACGGCAGCGCCCTGGCCGGCAACCTCGACAACAAAACCTATTCCGCCCTGCTCTCGGCCAAATACAAAGGCAACGCCTTCTATGTGGGCCTGCAAAAACTCACCGGCGACAGCGTGTGGATGCGGGTCAACGGCACCAGCGGCGGCACCCTGGCCAACGACAGCTACAACGCCAGCTACGACAATGCCAAGGAAAAATCCTGGCAGATACGCCATGACTTCAACTTCGTGGTGCTCGGCATTCCGGGGCTGACCATGATGAACCGCTACATCAGCGGCAATAACGTGCACACCGGGGCCATCACCGATGGCAAGGAATGGGGCCGCGAGTCGGAACTGGCCTACACGGTGCAGAGCGGCACACTGAAGGATTTGAATGTGCGCTGGCGCAACTCGACCATGCGTCGGGATTTCAGCAACAACGAGTTTGATGAAAATCGGATCTTTATCAGCTATCCGATCTCGTTGCTCTAGGGCTGGATCCATAAGCAGAAGAAGATCCACGGTGGGAGCGGCGGTGCGACGATTCGACTTGCTCGCTCCCACATTTGATCTGACTTGCCTGCAAGAATGTTGACAACCTCGGGAATCCCTAACACTATTTCCACATAGTCATACGACAACCTACAACAACAATGGAATTCCCATGACCACCACCACGCCTGCTCCCTTCAACCGCCTGCTGCTTACCGGCGCTGCCGGCGGCCTGGGCAAAGTCCTGCGCGAACGCATGCGCCCTTATGCCCAGGTATTGCGCCTGTCGGACATCGCCAACATGGCCCCGTCGGCCGGCGAGTTCGAAGAAGTGCAACCCTGTGACCTGGCCGACAAACACGCCGTGCACCAGTTGGTGGAAGGCGTCGATGCCATCCTGCATTTCGGCGGTGTGTCGGTGGAGCGCTCTTTCGAAGAGGTGCTCGGCGCCAACATCAGCGGCATTTTCCATATCTACGAGGCCGCACGCCGCCATGGGGTTAAACGCGTGATCTTCGCCAGCTCCAACCATGTGATCGGCTTTTACAAGCAGGACGAACACATCGACGCCCACTCCCCACGTCGCCCCGACAGCTACTACGGCTTGTCCAAATCCTACGGCGAAGACATGGCCAGCTTCTACTTCGACCGCTACGGCATCGAGACCGTGAGCATCCGCATCGGCTCCTCGTTCCCGGAACCCCAGAACCGCCGGATGATGCACACCTGGCTGAGTTTCGATGACCTGACCCAACTGCTCGAGCGCGCGCTGTACACGCCGAATGTCGGCCACACCGTGGTCTACGGCATGTCGGATAACCTCGATACCTGGTGGGACAACCGCTACGCCGCGCACCTGGGTTTTGCGCCCAAGGACAGCTCCGAAGTGTTCCGCGCCAAGGTGGAAGCCCAGCCGCCAGTGGCCGCCGACGACCCCGCCGCGATCTACCAGGGCGGCGCGTTCTGCGCGGCGGGGCCGTTCGGTGACTGAACGCACATCAACCCAAGGGAATGAGTTGCCATGACCGCTGAACTGATCGTCGATGCCCGCAATGCCGTGGGCGAATGCCCGGTGTGGGTGCCGCAGGAAAACGCGCTGTACTGGGTGGACATCCCCAACGGCGGCCTGCAACGCTGGAACGCCGCCACCGGCCAAGTCGCCGTCTGGAAAGCCCCGCAGATGCTTGCCTGTATTGCCCGCACCGACGCGGGCAATTGGCTCGCAGGCATGGAAAGCGGGTTTTTCCAACTCACCCCGCATCACGACGGCAGCCTCGACACCACGCCTGTGGCGAGCATCGAGCACCCGCGCACTGACATGCGCCTCAACGATGGCCGCTGTGATCGCCAGGGCCGCTTCTGGGCCGGCAGCATGGTGCTGAACATGGGCTTGAATGCGGCCGAAGGCACCCTTTACCGCTATGCGTCAGGCGCCGCGCCCCATGCACAACTGAACGGGTTCATCACCCTCAACGGCCTGGCCTTCAGCCCGGACGGCCGCACGATGTACGCCTCGGACTCACACCCGCTGGTGCAGCAAATCTGGGCTTTCGATTACGACATCGACACCGGCACGCCGTCCAACCGCCGGGTATTTGTCGACATGCATCAATTCCTCGGGCGCCCCGATGGCGCGGCGGTCGACGCTGACGGCTGCTACTGGATCTGCGCCAACGACGCCGGGCTGATTCACCGCTTTACCCCGGATGGCCGCCTGGACCGCTCCCTCAGCGTGCCGGTCAAAAAACCCACTATGTGCGCCTTCGGCGGCAGCCGGCTGGACACCTTGTTCGTCACCTCGATCCGTGATGACCACAGTGAGCAGTCGGTCGCCGGCGGCGTGTTTGCCCTCAACCCCGGCGTCAGCGGATTGCCGGAGCCCACGTTCACCCTCTAGCTGCATCGCTGTGCCTTGAATACAACAACAATAAGACAGGAGTGACACCCCATGGACTTCAAACGCACCTTGCTCGCCGCTGCATTCTTTACCCTCAGCACCGCCGCCCATGCGCTGGAAATCAAATTCGCCGACATCCACCCCGCCGGCTACCCCACTGTCGTTGCCGAAGAGAACATGGGCAAGGCCCTGACCAAAGCCAGCAACGGCGAACTGACCTTCAAATACTTCCCGGGCGGTGTGCTGGGCTCCGAAAAAGAAGTGGTCGAACAGGCCCAGGTCGGCGCGGTGCAGATGACCCGCGTCAGCCTCGGCATCGTCGGGCCGGTGGTGCCGGACGTGAACGTGTTCAACTTGCCGTTCGTGTTCCGCGACCAGGCGCATATGCGCAAAATCATCGACGGCGAAATCGGCGATGAAATCCTCGCCAAGATCACCGACTCCGAGTTCGGCCTGGTGGCCCTGGCCTGGATGGACGGCGGCACCCGCAACCTCTACACCAAAAAGCCGGTGCGCAAGATCGAAGACCTCAAGGGCATGAAAATTCGCGTTCAGGGCAACCCGATCTTCATCGAAGCCTTCAACGCGATGGGCGCCAACGGCATTGCCATGGACACCGGCGAAATCTTCAGCGCCTTGCAGACCGGCGTCATCGACGGCGCAGAAAACAACCCGCCGACGATGCTGGAGCACAACCACTTTCAGAATGCCAAGTTCTACACCCTCACCGAGCACCTGATCCTGCCCGAACCCATCGTGATGTCGAAAATCACCTGGAACAAACTCACGCCTGCCCAGCAAGACCTGGTGAAAAAAGCCGCCAAGGTCGCCCAGGCTGACGAGCGCGCGCTGTGGGACGCCAAGTCAGCCAGCAGCGAGGAAAAGCTCAAGAAGGCTGGCGTCGAGTTCATCACCGTCGACAAAAAACCCTTCTATGACGCCACCGCAGCGGTTCGCGCCAAATACGGTGCGGCTTACGCCGACATCATCAAGCGCATCGACGCGGTCGAGTAATCACCCTTCCCTCTAGTCAGGCCCGGCGCGGTCCGCATCGACGCGCCCGGTTACGGTGAACGCCATGAAGAATTTAGTGTTGCGCATCAACGACCGCATTTACATGACCTGCATCTGGGTCGCCGGCCTCTCGGTGCTCGGGGTCGCGCTGATCATTCCCTGGGGCATCTTCGCCCGCTACATCCTCGGCACCGGCGCAAGCTGGCCGGAGCCCACCGCCATTCTGCTGATGCTGGTGTTCACTTTTGTCGGCGCGGCGGCCAGTTACCGTGCCGGCGCGCATATGTCAGTGGCCGTGGTCACCGACCGCCTGCCACCGCGCCAACGGCAAATCGTCGGCGTAATCACGCAACTGCTGATGGCCACCATCTGCCTGTTCATGGCCGTCTGGGGCAGCAAGCTGTGCCTGTCCACCTGGAACCAGTTCATGAGCGCGATCCCCACCCTGCGCGTGGGCATCACCTATATGCCGATCCCGATTGGCGGGCTGCTGACGCTGGTGTTCGTGCTGGAAAAACTCTTGCTCGGTGACCAGAGCCAGCGCCGTGTGGTGCGCTTCGACCTGGTTGAAGAAAACGAAGGGGCTGCCTGATGGACGCATTGATGCTGCTGGGCAGTTTTATCGCCTTGATCCTGATCGGCATGCCGGTGGCCTACGCCCTCGGGCTATCGGCGCTGATCGGCGCGTGGTGGATCGACATCCCGTTCCAGGCCCTGATGATTCAGGTGGCGGGCGGGGTGAACAAGTTTTCGCTGATGGCGATTCCGTTCTTTGTGCTGGCCGGGGCGATCATGGCCGAGGGCGGCATGTCGCGCCGCCTGGTGGCGTTTGCCGGGGTGCTGGTGGGGTTTGTGCGCGGTGGCCTGTCGTTGGTGAACATCGTGGCGTCGACGTTTTTTGGCGCGATTTCCGGCTCGTCGGTGGCCGATACCGCATCGGTCGGTTCGGTGTTGATCCCGGAAATGGAACGCCGAGGCTACCCGCGTGAGTTCTCCACCGCCGTCACGGTAAGCGGTTCGGTGCAGGCCTTGCTGACGCCGCCCAGCCATAACTCGGTGCTCTACTCCCTGGCGGCCGGCGGCACGGTCTCGATCGCCTCGTTGTTCATGGCCGGCGTGGTGCCTGGGTTGTTGATGAGCGCGTGCCTGATGGTGCTGTGCCTGATCTTCGCGAAAAAGCGCAATTACCCCAAAGGTGACGTCATCCCCTTGAAGCAGGCGCTGAAGATCGCCGCCGATGCACTCTGGGGCCTGATGGCCATGGTGATCATTCTCGGCGGCATCCTCTCGGGTATTTTCACTGCCACCGAGTCGGCCGCGATTGCCGTGCTCTGGGCATTTTTCGTGACCATGTTCATCTACCGCGACTACAAATGGCGCGAGCTGCCCAAGCTGATGCACCGTACGGTGCGCACCATTTCCATTGTGATGATCCTGATCGCCTTCGCGGCGAGCTTCGGCTACATCATGACCCTGATGCAGATCCCGGCAAAAATCACCACGCTGTTCCTGACCCTGTCGGACAACCGCTACGTGATCCTGATGTGCATCAACGTCATGCTGCTGATGCTCGGCACGGTGATGGACATGGCGCCGCTGATTTTGATCCTCACCCCGATTTTGCTGCCGGTGGTGCTGGGTATCGGCGTCGACCCGGTGCACTTCGGCATGATCATGCTGGTGAACCTCGGCATCGGCCTGATCACGCCGCCAGTGGGCGCAGTGCTGTTTGTGGGCGCGGCGGTGGGCAAGGTCAGTATCGAGAAAACCGTGGCGGCGCTGCTGCCGTTTTATGCGGTACTGTTTCTGGTGTTGATGGCGGTGACGTACATTCCCGCGCTGTCACTTTGGTTGCCGCATCTGGTGCTCTGATGATTGAACTTGAAGACAACCTGACTCAGCTCACCCTCGCCCCGGACGTGGGTGGCAGCCTCGTCAACTGGACGGTGCGCGCCACCGGCCAGCCGCTGTTACGCCCTAGCGACGAAGCTGCGCTGAACACCGGGCTGCCGGGCAAGCTGGCGTGTTACCCGCTGGCGCCGTGGTCCAACCGGGTTGCCCAAGGTGGTTTCGATAACCCGGGCGGCTGGCTGGCACTCACGCCCAACAGCCCGCTCGACCCGCTGCCGATTCACGGTTCGGCCTGGCAACAGGTGTGGCAGGTGGTGCGCCAGACGGCGGATGAAGTGGTGCTGGAGGTGGTGTGTGAGACGCCGTTTGCCTACCGCGCCGAGCAGCGGTTGCGCTTGAGCGGCGGCGAGCTGAGTATCCAGTTGCGCGTAACGCATCTGGCCGAAAAAGCCGCGTGGCACGGCCTGGGGTTGCATCCGTATCTGCCGCGCAGGCCGGGCACGCGGTTGCAGGCCAAGGCGGATCAGGTGTGGATGAGTGATGCGTCCAAGCTGCCGACCGGGTTGGCGCCGGTGCCTGCCGAATGGGATTTCACTCAGCTCAAAGGGCTGCCGCACGCCCTGGTGGACAATGGGTTTTGCCAGTGGGATGGGCGTTGTCGCATCGAACAGCCGGAGCTGGGCTATGCACTGGAGTGCCAGGCGAGCGGCGCCGATTACTTCCTGCTGTTCTGCCCGCCGGGGTTGGGGTTCTTTTGCATCGAGCCGGTGAGTCATCCGGTGAATGCGCATCACCTGCCCGGGCGGCCGGGGCTGAAGCTGCTGGAAAAAGGCCAGTCAACTCACCTCAATTTCACCCTGAAATACCAACCTTTATAACCCCAAAAAAACCTGTGGGAGCCGGGCTCGCCCGCGATGGCGGTGTGTCAGCCTGCACACCTGGACCTGATAAACCGCTATCGTAGGCAAGCCAGCTCCCACATTTTTGATCGGCGTGGTGTCAAGGCGGACTGTTTTTCAGGCGGCCTGCCGTGTCGATACTCACCACCACCGACAACCCCGGCCGCAGGCGCTCGCTCTCGGCCTGATCCGGGTCCACCGTAATCCGCACCGGCACCCGCTGGGCGATCTTTACAAAGTTGCCGGTGGCGTTATCCGCCTGCAACAGGCTGAACTCCGAGCCGGTCGCCGGGGAAATATGCTGCACCGTGCCGTGAAACTTGCGGTGGTTGAGCGCGTCCACGGTGAACGTCACCGGCTGGCCGACCTGCACATTGTCCATCTGGGTTTCTTTCATGTTGGCGATCACCCACAACTGCGGCGGCACCAGCGCCATCAACTGCGCGCCGGAGTTGACGTACGCGCCCAGGCGCACGCCGATCTGCCCCAGCTGGCCGTCACGCGGTGCAATGATGCGGGTGTTGGACAGGTCGATACGCGCCAGCTCCACGGCCGCATCGGCACTGGCCACCGCCGCTTCCAGGGAGCCGCGATTGACGATCACGGTTTGCAAATCTTGCCGGGCGATTTCCAGGTTGGCCTGGGCCTGCGCCACCGCTGCGATGGTCTGCGCGTTTGCGGCGCGGGTCACGTCCAGCTCGCGCTTGGACACCGAACCATCGCTGATCAGTTCTTCATTGCGGCGCAAGTCGGCGGTGCTTTTGCGCGCCTGGGCCTGGCTGTCCACCAGCGCGGCCTGGCGCAGTTTGATGGTGGCTTCGGCGCTGTTGCGCTGCTGCACCACATTGGCCAAGGAGGCTTTCTGCACCGCCAATTGTGCCAGCGCCTGGTCGAGCCGCTGCTTGTAGATGCGGTCATCCAGGCGCACCAGCAGGTCGCCGGCCTTGACGTACTGGAAGTCCTGCACCGGCACTTCATACACATAGCCGCTCAGTTGCGGGCCGATAATCGTCACCTGGCCGCGCACCAGGGCGTTCTCGGTGGTTTCCACCGCGCTGCTGAAGGGCGGCAATTGCCAGGCATACAGCACGATCAACACACCGACGATGGCAATCGCGGCAAAGCCCAACGACGAGACGATGCGCACCCGCAACGAGCGCGGCTCCGTTACGCTGGAGCCCGGTGGTGGCGTGCCTTCCGGGGTGGAGGCGATGGCGTTGGTGGTAGTGGTGGTGGTTTCGGTCATGAAGTAACGCCGCTGGGTTGAACGGGAGGGGCTGCTGCTTTGGTGGTACTCATCAGCCACAGGCTGCGGGTGAAGATCCAGAGCATGGTGAGGATTGCGATGATCGCGATCAACATGAACACATCGTTGTAGGCCATCACATTCGCCTCGCGCGTGGCCGCCGTGGCCAGGCTGCGAATGCCCATGAGGTTGCGCAGTTCCGGGTCGGCAATCACGCCGCCGTAGGCCGAGCCGCCGCCCTGTACCCGCGCCGCCACGCGTGGGTCGAGCAAGGTCAGGTGTTCGACGATCATGCTGGAGTGGTATTTCTCCCGCACGATCTGGAACGTGCCCAGCAACGCCGCACCAATCAGGCCGCCGAGGTTCTGGCAGATGCCGAACATCACCGAGAAACTCACCAGGTTGCGCGGGTTGGTCAGTACGTTTTTAGTGCCCAGCACCATGGTCGGTCCCAGGAAGAAGGTGCCGCCAAAGCCTAGCAGGAACTGGCTGATATACAGGTTTTGCGGGCGGGTGAGATTGCTGGAGAAACTGTCCATCACCGAGCCTGTGGCCATCAGCGCCAGGGAGATGATCAACGGCATCAGCAGGTGCGCCGGGTTGATCGTCAGCGCGCTGACCACCAGCCCGGCAATCGCCCCGGCCAGCATCACCACGTAGAGGGTGTGCATCTGCTGGTAGCTCATGTTCAGCATCTGCATAAAGCCCACCGCGCCGGTGGACTGCTCGGACAGCACCATGCGAATCAGCACCACCGCCAGCGCCAGGCGAATCATCGCCCCGCTGCCGAGCCAGCGCGTCATCAGCATGGGGTTGGCGCGGTTATGTTCGATGGCCAGGCCGGCCATGATCAGCACCAGCGAACAGGCCGAGGCCACGCCGATCCAGGGCGCTTCCAGCCACCAGTCGATACGCCCCAACGACAGCACCGCACAGAGCAACGCCACGCCGCTGGCGAGGATGGCAAAGGTGAGAAAGTCGAGTTTTTCAAAGGTTTTGAAACGGTCGCCGGGCGGCAGTTTGAGCATGAACACACAGCCCAGGCAGATCAGCGCCATGCCCAGTTCGAACAGGTACAGCCCGCGCCATTCGGCAATTTGCAGCAAGTCTTCGGAGAACAAACGCGCCAGCGGCAACGCCAACTGCGCGGTGCCCAAGCCCAGCACCAGGGCTTTGAGCCGCCACTTGGCCGGGAACGCCTGGATCATGTAGTACAACCCCAACGAACTCAGCGCCGCGCCAACCATGCCGTGAGCGGCCCGTACTGCAATCGCAGAACTCAAGTCATTGACGAACAAATGGCCGAAGGTCACCAACGCATACAGCACCAGGAACACCTCGGTAAACGCCCGCAGGCCGAACTGCTGACGAAACTTCACCAGCAGCAGGTTCATGCACACGTTGGTCATCACATAGGCGGCCGGCAGCCAGGCCATTTCGGCGGTGGTGGCACCCAGCGCGCCTTGCAGGTATTGCAGGTTGGCGATCACCAGAGCGTTGCCGAGCCCGCCGGTAATTGCCACCAGGATCCCGACCAACGCAAACAGCCAGCGCTTGTGCGTAGGGTGCAGCGGCGTCGACGGCGAGCCCGGCAAGCTCGGCCGCTCGTGGGGTTGCCAGGTGTGGGGGGTGTATTTATCCATCGCATGACCTTGATGAGCCGACGTGCAAGGTCGGTAAATCCGTAACTCAGGGACCAGTAAACCTGAGAGGCGTTCATCTTGCCATGTCTGGTGCGGGCACGGTCAAAACTGTGGGAGCTGGATTGCTTGCTGTGGCGGTGGGTCAGTCACACCGCCATTGCAGGCAAGCCAGCTCCCACAGTTGGAATGCATTAGACCTTGAGATCAGAGCGCAGCCTTGACCAGCATCCCCGCAGCCACCACCACACACAGGCTGGCAAAGCCCACCTGCAAGGCGCGCGCGGGGATTATCGAACACAGGCGCCGACCGGCCAGCATGCCGACAATACTCGCGCCGATAAACACCCAGCCCATCGGCTCAATGCTCACACCGGCCTGCATCGACCCGGCCACGCCGATCAGCGAAATCAGGCTGATCACCATGAGCGAGGTGGCGACAATCCCGCGCATCTGCACATCGGTCAGTTGCTTGAACGCCGGCACGATCAGGAAGCCACCGCCCACGCCGAGCAAGCCCGACACCGCGCCAGTCACGGCCCCCAAAGCCGCTAACGTGGCACTGCACTTGGCGGTCCAGGCCAGGCGCCCGGTCTGCTGGTTGAGCATGCAGTTTTTCTGGCCCCAGGACGCGGCGCCATGGTCGCTGGGCCCGGCCTCGACCTTTTCGCGTTGCAACATGCGCCAGGCCACCAGCACCATCAAGGCGCTGAACAGGCCCATCAGCAGGTGTTCGGGTAACTGGTGGGCAATAAATACGCCCAGCGGCGAAAACAGCGCGCCCAGCAACGCGATCAATAAGGCCGCGCGGTAGCGCACCAGGCCATGGCGCAACCCGTCAATGGCGCCGACCGCCGCCGCTGCGCCCACGGCGAGCAACGACACCGGGGCGGCCTGGGTCATGGTCAAGCCCAGCCCCAGCACCAACGCCGGCACTCCGAGAATGCCGCCGCCCGCGCCGGTGAGGCCCATGACCAGGCCCATCAATAAACCCAACAGACTTGCCAGCAGCATTTAATCCACCTTGCTCAGGCGGGTCAGCCACTCGCGGCCTTTGAGCATGCCGTTCCAGTAGAACCACGGCAGCAGCGTGGCCTTGAGGAACCACATCGAGCGGCGTGCCTGGGTCGGGTCCAGCGGGAAGGTCGGCAGCAGCTTGCCGCCATAGCCGAACTCGGCCAGCACCACCTTGCCCTTCTCCACCGTCAACGGGCAGGAACCATAGCCGTCGTACTTGAGCGGCAGCGGTGCCTGTTTGCGCAGGGCCAGCAGGTTTTCGGCCACCACCACGATCTGCTTGCGCACGGCGGCAGCGGTCTTGGCGTTGGTGGTGCCGCACACATCGCCGAGGCCGAAGATGTGCGGGTAGCGCAGGTGCTGCAGGCTGTGCGGGTTCACCTCGCACCAACCGGCAGGGTCTGCCAATGGGCTCTGGCGGATAAAATCCGGGGCCACTTGCGGCGGGACCACGTGCAGCAGGTCGAAGGACTTTTCTTCGACAGTGGCCTTGCCTTCGGCGTCTTTGACTTCAAACCAGGCTTTGCGCGCCGGGCCATCGACCCTGACCAGGTTGGCATTGAACGCCAGGCGAGCGTTGTATTTCTCCACGTACTTCATCAACGGCGGCACAAAGGTCGCGACGCCAAACAGCGCGGCACCGGCCAGGTTGAATTCGACGTCGATGTTTTTCAGGTTGCCCTGCTTGAGCCAGTGATCGCAAGACAGGTACATGGCTTTTTGCGGCGCGCCTGCGCATTTGATCGGCATGGCCGGCTGGGTAAAAATCGCCTTGCCGCTCTTGAGCTGCTGTACCAACTGCCAGGTGTAGGCCGCGTGTTCGTAGCTGTAGTTGGAGGTGACGCCGTTCTGGCCGAGGGTCTGTTCCAGGCCGTCGATTTTTTCCCAGGCCAGCCGCAGGCCAGGGCACACGATCAGGTTGTTCCAGGTCACGCGCTGGCCGTTGTCGAGCACCAGGGTTTGCTCGTCGGGCAGCAACTCGGCGACAGCGGCCTGCACCCAGGCGACGCCATTGGGCAGTACGTCGGCCAACGGCCGTCGGGTCTTTTTCAGCTCGTAGGCGCCACCACCGACCAGCGTCCAGGCCGGCTGATAGCAGTGGTAGTCGTTAGGTTCGATGAGGGTGATGTTCAGCTGCGGGTCGCGTTTGAGCAGGCTGGCCAGCAGGCCGATGCCCGCCGAGCCGCCGCCGATGACTACGATGTCGCCACTGATGGTCGGTCCACAGTGTTGCTCGGTCATGGTCTTTTGCCTTTTATCGTCAATGCACACAAGGGTCGCTGCCGTATGGCGTCACGCCCAGCTTTTTATGACCGCGCCGCAGTACAAGCCGGACAAGGTCTTCATCACTTGAATCACTTCGTGGCTGGCCAGCCCGTAGAAAATGTATTTACCTTCCCGACGGGTGGCGACCAACCCTTCGTCACGCAAAATGCCCAACTGTTGTGACAGGGTGGGCTGACGCACGCCGGTCATGGTTTCCAATTCGCCGACATTGCGCTCGCCCTGGGTCAACTGGCACAGGATCAACAGGCGGTCCTCATTGGCCAGTGCCTTGAGCAAGGAACACGCCTTGGACGCCGATGCGCGCAACTGGGCGACTTCGCCTTCACTCAATGTAGATTCCATTTGCCTTGGGTCCTTTACGTCACTTAAGCTCAAAACATTATGTGTAAACGTAAACTGATTGTAACCACTTTTTTCGCTTCCGGGGACCGCCGCCATGCCAGCGTTGATTCAAGCCTTTCTGGACGAGGCATCGTCGACCTTCACCTACGTCATTTATGAACACGAGGGCGGCCCGTGCGCCATCGTCGATTCGGTACTCAATTACGATGCCGCGTCCGGACGCACTGAAACCACCCAGGCCGATAAAGTCATCGCGTTCGTGCGTGAGCACGGTTTGCAGGTGCAGTGGCTGCTGGAAACCCACGCGCATGCCGATCACTTGTCCGCTGCGCCTTACCTGCGCCGCACGCTCGGCGGCAAAATCGCCATCGGCCAATCCATCAGCAAGGTGCAGGATGTGTTCAAGCGCCTGTTCAACCTGGAGCCGGAATTTCGCGTCGACGGCTCGCAGTTCGATCACCTGTTTGCGCCGGATGAAATCTTTCATATCGGTAACTTGAAGGCCCAGGCGCTGCACGTGCCCGGCCACACTCCCGCCGACATGGCGTACCTGATCGACGGTCGCTTGATCCTGGTGGGCGACACGCTGTTCATGCCGGATGTGGGTACCGCGCGTTGCGATTTCCCCGGCGGCGATGCGCGGCAGTTGTATGCGTCGATGCGCAAGCTGTTGGCCTTTCCATTGGAGACGGAACTGTACGTGTGCCATGACTACCCGCCTGAAGGCCGCGAGGCCAAGTGCCTGACCACGGTCGCCGAGCAGCGCGCGGGCAATATTCATGTGCATGACGGGGTGGATGAAGCGGCGTTTGTGCAGATGCGCACCCAGCGCGATGCCGGGTTGGGAATGCCGACGCTGTTGCTGCCGGCGATTCAGGTGAATGTGCGGGCGGGGAATATGCCGCCGGCGGAGGAAAACGGCGTGACGTATCTGAAGATTCCCCTTAACCAACTGTAAAAACGCCGACTTCCATGTGGGAGCTGGCTTGCCTGCTCCCACATGGGTTGGTGTGATTCAGTTGCCCAGGCTGATGCCATTGGCCGGCAACGGCAGCGCGGTCTTGTAGCGCACCTGCTTGAGCGCAAAGCTTGAGCGGATATTGGCCACGCCCGGCACCTTGGTCAGAAAGTCCATCATGAAACGCTCCAGCGACTGGATCGTCGGCACCAGTACCCGAATCAGATAATCCGGGTCGCCCGCCATCAAGTAACACTCCATCACTTCCGGCCGGTCCGAGATCGCGCCCTCGAACTGCTGCAATGCCAGCTCGTTCTGCTTTTCCAGGCTCACGTGGATGAACACATTCACGTGCAGCCCCAGCAGGTCGGCGTCCAGCAAGGTGACCTGATCACGGATAAGCCCCAATTCCTCCATGGCCTTGACCCGGTTGAAGCACGGCGTGGGCGACAGGTTGACCGAGCGGGCCAGGTCGGCGTTGGTGATACGGGCGTTCTCCTGCAGGGCGTTGAGAATGCCGATATCGGTACGGTCCAGTTTGCGCATGAGACAAAATCACCTGTTTATTATGTTTATGCAGTTTTTTTATCCGCAAATGGTCGTGAGCGCAATGAAACACAGATAAATATTCTTCTACGCCACGCCTATGATGTTTGTAGGACAAGATTTCTCCTACCCGGAGACTGACTGTCAGCTAGCGCGCCCACTACAAGAAATTCACAAGATCGAGCGTAGAAAGCCATGAACCAGCCGTATGCACCATTGCGCCTGCACGTTCCCGAACCCTCGGGCCGCCCAGGCTGCAAGACCGACTTTACCTACCTGCGCCTGACTGACGCAGGTACGGTGCGCAAACCCGCCATCGACGTAGAACCCGCCGACACCGCCGACCTCGCCAAGGGCCTGATCCGCGTGCTCGATGACCAGGGCCAGGCCCTCGGCCCGTGGGCTGAAGGCGTATCCGCCGAGATCATGCGCAAAGGCATGCGCGCCATGCTCAAGACGCGCATCTTCGACAACCGCATGGTGGTCGCCCAGCGTCAGAAGAAAATGTCGTTCTACATGCAAAGCCTTGGCGAAGAAGCCATCGGCAGCGCCCAGGCCCTGGCCTTGAACATTGACGACATGTGCTTCCCCACCTACCGCCAGCAAAGCATCCTGATGGCCCGCGAAGTGCCGCTGGTGGACCTGATCTGCCAACTGCTGTCCAACGAGCGCGACCCGCTCAAAGGCCGTCAGTTGCCGATCATGTATTCGGTCAAGGACGCTGGTTTCTTCACCATTTCCGGCAACCTCGCCACTCAATTCGTGCAAGGCGTGGGCTGGGGCATGGCCTCGGCGATCAAGGGCGACACCAAGATTGCCTCGGCCTGGATCGGCGACGGCGCCACCGCCGAATCGGACTTCCACACCGCCCTCACCTTCGCCCACGTGTACCGCGCGCCGGTGATTCTCAACGTGGTCAACAACCAGTGGGCCATCTCCACCTTCCAGGCCATCGCCGGCGGTGAAGCCACGACCTTCGCCGGACGCGGCGTGGGTTGCGGCATCGCTTCCCTGCGTGTGGACGGCAACGACTTCATCGCCGTGTATGCGGCGTCTGCCTGGGCCGCCGAGCGGGCGCGCCGTAACCTTGGGCCAACCCTGATCGAGTGGGTCACCTACCGCGCCGGCCCGCACTCCACCTCGGACGATCCGTCCAAATACCGCCCGGCCGATGACTGGAGCCACTTCCCGCTCGGCGACCCTATCGCGCGCCTCAAACAGCACCTGATCAAGATTGGCCAGTGGTCCGAAGAGGAGCACACGGCGGTCAGTGCCGAGCTTGAGGCCGAAGTGGTCAAGGCGCAGAAAGAAGCCGAACAGTACGGCACCCTGGCCGGCGGCCAGATTCCAAGCGCCGCGACCATGTTCGAAGACGTTTATAAAGAGATGCCGGAGCACTTGAAGCGCCAGCGTCAAGAGTTGGGGGTCTGACATGAACGATCACAACAACAGCATCGAATTGGAAACCGCCATGACCACCACCACCATGACCATGATCCAGGCCCTGCGCTCGGCCATGGATGTGATGCTTGAGCGTGACGATAACGTGGTGGTGTTCGGCCAGGACGTCGGCTACTTCGGCGGCGTGTTCCGTTGCACCGAAGGTTTGCAGACCAAGTACGGCAGCTCGCGGGTGTTTGACGCGCCGATCTCCGAAAGCGGCATCGTCGGCGTTGCCGTGGGCATGGGCGCGTATGGCCTGCGCCCGGTCGCCGAGATTCAATTCGCCGACTACGTGTACCCGGCCACCGACCAGATCATCTCCGAAGCCGCCCGCCTGCGTTATCGCTCGGCCGGCCAGTTCACCGCGCCCTTGACCATGCGCATGCCGTGCGGCGGCGGCATCTATGGCGGCCAGACCCACAGCCAGAGTATTGAAGCGGTGTTCACCCAGGTCTGCGGCCTGCGCACGGTGATGCCGTCCAACCCGTATGACGCCAAGGGCCTGTTGATCGCCTCGATCGAAAACGACGACCCGGTGATCTTCCTCGAACCTAAACGCCTGTACAACGGCCCGTTCGATGGCCACCACGATCGCCCGGTTACACCCTGGTCCAAGCACCCGCAAGCGCAAGTGCCGGACGGTTACTACACCGTGCCGCTGGATGTGGCCGCCATCGTGCGACCAGGCTCGGCCGTGACGGTGCTGACCTACGGCACCACTGTGTATGTATCGCAAGTCGCCGCCGAAGAAACCGGCATCGACGCCGAGGTCATCGACCTGCGCAGCCTGTGGCCGCTGGACCTGGAAACCATCGTCAACTCCGTGAAAAAGACCGGCCGTTGCGTGGTGGTGCACGAAGCCACTCGCACCTGCGGCTTTGGTGCCGAGCTGGTGTCGCTGGTGCAAGAGCATTGCTTCCATCACCTGGAAGCGCCGATCGAACGCGTCACCGGTTGGGACACACCCTACCCGCACGCGCAAGAGTGGGCGTATTTCCCAGGGCCGTCCCGTGTGGGTGCGGCGTTGAAACGGGTCATGGAGGTCTGAATGGGCACGCACGTTATCAAGATGCCGGACATTGGCGAAGGCATCGCAGAAGTTGAACTGTCGGTATGGCATGTCAAGGTCGGCGACCTGGTGGTTGAAGACCAGGTGCTGGCGGATGTGATGACCGACAAGGCGATGGTGGACATTCCCTCGCCAGTGCACGGCAAAGTGATTTCTCTGGGCGGCGAGCCCGGCGAAGTCATGGCGGTGGGCAGTATTTTGATCAGCATTGAAGTCGAAGGCGCCGGGAATGCCAAGGATGCGCCGGTGGTGGCTGAGCCGGTGAAAGCAGCCCCCGTGGTTGAAGCCAAACCAGCGCCAGTGGTTGAAACAAAGCCGGCAGCCAAGCCCGCTGCTGCTCCGGTAGCCCGTGCCGCCGATGAACGCCCATTGGCTTCACCTGCCGTGCGCAAGCACGCGCTGGATGCCGGTATTCAATTGCGTTTGGTGCAAGGTACTGGCCCGGCGGGTCGGGTGCTGCACGAAGATCTGGACGCTTACCTGCAACAAGGTGCAGCCCAGCCTTCGGGCACCGCCAACCCTTATGCCGAACGCAACAGCGAAGAACAGATCCCGGTGATCGGCATGCGCCGCAAGATCGCCCAGCGCATGCAGGACGCCACCCGCCGCGCCGCGCATTTCAGCTACGTGGAAGAAATCGACGTCACGGCGCTGGACGAGTTGCGCGTGCACCTCAATGAAAAGCACGGCGCCAACCGCGGCAAGCTGACCTTGCTGCCGTTTATCGTGCGCGCCATGGTCGTGGCGTTGCGCGAGTTCCCGCAGATCAACGCCCGTTACGACGACGAAGCCCAAGTCATCACCCGCCTGGGCGCGGTGCATGTGGGCGTCGCCACCCAAAGCGATGTGGGCCTGATGGTGCCGGTGGTACGTCACGCCGAAGCCCGCAGCCTGTGGGGCAACGCCGAGGAAATCGCACGTTTGGCCAGCGCCGCGCGCAATGGCAAGGCCAGTCGTGATGAGCTGTCGGGCTCGACCATCACCCTCACCAGCCTGGGTGCCTTGGGCGGCATCGTCAGCACGCCGGTGCTGAACCTGCCGGAAGTCGCGATTGTCGGCGTCAACCGCATCGTTGAACGGCCGATGGTGATCAAAGGCCAGATCGTGGTGCGCAAAATGATGAACCTCTCCAGTTCCTTCGATCACCGTGTGGTCGACGGCATGGACGCGGCGCAATTCATCCAGGCCATTCGTGGCTTGCTCGAACAACCCGCCAGCCTGTTTTTGGAGTAAGGCATGCCTCAGACATTGAACACCACGCTACTGATCATCGGCGGCGGCCCTGGCGGTTATGTGGCGGCGATCCGTGCTGGCCAACTGGGCATCCCGACCATTCTGGTCGAGGGCCAGGCGCTGGGCGGCACCTGCCTGAACATCGGCTGCATTCCCTCCAAAGCCTTGATCCATGTGGCCGAACAGTTCCAGCAAACCGTGCATCACAGTCAAGGGTCGCAACTGGGCATTGAAGTGGATGTGCCGACCCTGAACATCCGCAAGAGCGTGGAATGGAAAGACGGCATTGTTGACCGCCTGACCACCGGCGTGGCCGCCTTGCTCAAGAAGCACAAAGTGCAGGTGATCCACGGCTGGGCCAAGGTGGTCGACGGCAAGACCGTCGACGTCGGCGACCAGCGCATTCAATGCGAGCACCTGCTGCTGGCCACCGGCTCGAAAAGCGTCAACCTGCCGATGCTGCCGATTGGCGGGCCGATCATCTCGTCAACCGAAGCGCTGGCGCCGACCCGCGTACCCAAACGCCTGATTGTGGTGGGTGGCGGTTACATCGGCCTGGAGCTGGGCATTGCCTACCGCAAGCTCGGCGCCGAAGTCAGTGTGGTCGAGGCGCAGGAGCGCATCCTGCCCGCCTACGACGGCGAGCTGACGCTGCCGGTGGCCGAATCGCTCAAGCAGTTGGGGGTCAAGCTGTACCTCAGCCACAGCGTCACCGGTTTCGAAAACAACCGCCTGCAGGTACGTGACCCGAATGGGGAGACGCTGTCGCTGGAAACCGATCAGGTGCTGGTGGCCGTGGGCCGCAAACCCAACACCCAGGGCTGGAACCTCGAAGCGCTGAACCTGGCGATGAACGGTGCGGCGATCAAGATCGACAACCGTTGCCAGACCAGCATGCGCAACGTGTACGCCATCGGCGACCTGAGCGGCGAGCCGATGCTCGCGCACCGGGCCATGGCCCAGGGCGAGATGGTCGCCGAACTGATCAGCGGCAAACACCGCGAATTCAACCCTGCGGCGATTGCGGCGGTGTGTTTTACCGACCCGGAACTGGTGGTGGTCGGCAAGACCCCGGACGAAGCCAAGGCGGCCGGCCTGGACTGCATCGTGTCGAGCTTCCCGTTTGCGGCCAATGGCCGGGCGATGACCCTGGAGTCGAAAACCGGCTTTGTGCGCGTGGTAGCACGGCGTGACAACCACCTGATTGTCGGCTGGCAGGCGGTGGGCGCTGGTGTGTCTGAGTTGTCTACGGCCTTTGGCCTGAGCCTGGAGATGGGTTCGCGCCTGGAAGATGTGGCGGGCACCATTCATGCGCATCCGACCCTCGGCGAAGCGGTGCAGGAAGCGGCTTTAAGAGCATTGGGCCACGCGTTGCACCTGTAAACTGCCGCATTCCCCTGTGGGAGCGGGCTTGCTCGCGAATGCGGTATATCAGTCACCTATGTGTTGACTGACACACTGCATTCGCGAGCAAGCCCGCTCCCACATAAAGCAAGAATGAAGTATTGTTGCGCCCATCCAGTAAAAAACCGACAAGCCTGCCTTCGACCAGGCGGTTGACCAGAGATAGAGGGTGTCATGGGTAACGAAAGCATCAATTGGGACAAGCTGGGTTTTGACTACATCAAGACCGACAAGCGGTTTCTCCAAACCTGGAAAAACGGCGAGTGGCAAGCGGGCACCCTGACCGACGACAACGTGCTGCACATCAGCGAGGGCTCGACCGCCCTGCACTATGGCCAGCAGTGCTTTGAAGGCCTCAAGGCTTACCGCTGCAAGGACGGCTCGATCAACCTGTTCCGTCCGGACCAGAACGCCGCCCGTATGCAACGCAGCTGCGCACGCTTGCTGATGCCGCATGTGACCACCGAAGACTTCATCGAAGCCTGCAAACAAGTGGTCAAGGCCAACGAGCGGTTCATCCCGCCGTACGGCAGTGGCGGCGCGCTGTACCTGCGCCCGTTCGTGATCGGCACCGGTGAAAACATCGGCGTGCGTAGCGCACCGGAATTTATCTTCTCGGTATTCGCCATCCCGGTCGGCGCCTACTTCAAGGGCGGCCTGGTGCCCCACAACTTCCAGATCTCCACGTTCGACCGCGCCGCGCCACAAGGCACCGGTGCCGCCAAGGTCGGTGGCAACTATGCCGCCAGCCTGATGCCGGGCGCTGAAGCACGGACATCCGGTTTCGCCGACGCGATCTACCTGGACCCGATGACCCACTCGAAAATCGAGGAAGTCGGTTCGGCCAACTTCTTTGGTATCACCCGCGACAACCAGTTCATCACGCCGAAGTCGCCTTCGGTACTGCCAGGCATCACCCGCCTGTCGCTGATCGAACTGGCCGAGACCCGCCTGGGCCTGAAAGTGGTCGAGGGCGACGTGTTCATCGACAAACTGGACCAGTTCAAGGAAGCCGGCGCCTGCGGCACCGCTGCTGTGATCTCGCCAATCGGCGGCATCCAGTACGACGGCAAGCTGCACGTGTTCCACAGCGAAACCGAAGTGGGCCCGATCACCCAGGCGCTCTACAAAGAGCTGACCGGCGTGCAGACCGGCGACGTTGAAGCGCCAGCGGGTTGGATCGTCAAGGTCTGACTCAGCAAACGCAAAACCCAATGTGGGAGCCCGCTCCCACATTTGATTTCGGTGTGCTCACACGTCCTTGGGAATATTCACCCCAATCTTCTTGCCCATACTGATCCTCGGCTCCACCCCATACCCCAGCGCCTCGTAGAACCCCACCACCGCGTCATTGCCGCCCGTAATCTGCAGGTTGATCTTCATACAGCCCAACGCAGTCAACGCCTGCTCGGCATAGCGCACCAGCGAAGCACCCAGGCCCTGCCGACGATAATCACTGTGCACCGCCACTGAATACAGCCAGCCGCGATGCCCGTCATAGCCGGCCAGAATGGTGCCGATCACGGCCTTTTTATCCGTCGCGACAAAGAACAGCCCATCGTTGACCGCGAGTTTTTTGTCGATTGCCAGGCTTGGCAGGTTATGCGCAGTGTCATAGCCAAACGCCTGCTGCCACAACGCTACCACCTGGGATCGGTGCGGACGATCGCGATACGGCCCAATGGGGTGGCGCGATAACAAGGCCTTTTCCATCACCAGCGTGCGCTCATTGCCATGGTAGACGTCGCGCACCGTGTGAAAACCCAGCTTGGTATAAAACGGCTCGGCGGTCAGCGAGGACGGCACGCTCAGGACCGTCACCCCGGCTTCAACGGCACGCAGTTCAACCTCGATCATCAGCAGCCGGCCGATTCCCTGCCCTTGTAACGCCGGGTTGACGAACACCGAGCGCACCACATTGCCATCGAGGGCGGCGGTGGCGACGATCACCTGATCCTGAATCGCCACCAGCACCACCCGGCGCTGCAGCAACGCCAGTACGGCGTCGGGCGTAAAGTTGCTGGCAACCCGAGCAATCACATCCGCCGGGTAGTCCCGCGCATTGCTGCTGTGCAAGGCCGCCAGGATAACCTGGCTGATGCCCTCGGCATCGGTGGGTTGGGCAAGACGAACAGCGGTAGACATGATTGCTCCTGACTGACAGCGGTTTGGCAAATGCCACAATACCAATGTGGGAGCGGGCTTGCTCGCGAATGCTGAGTGTCAGCCGCTACATATGGCGCGAAGACACCGCCTTCGCGAGCAAGCCCGCTCCCACACTTGATCGCATTTCACTTCAGCAGCCGATTCGGCTGCGCCACCTCACTTTTCAGCTTTCCCGGCTGAGCCGCCCTGCCATATCAGCCGGGATTCACCCACCACAGCGCACAAAATAGCCCCACAGCTCACCCCATGGATTCGTGCCCCCATGCAAACCACCAACACCGTCTTGATGATTCGCCCGGCGCGCTTTGCCTTCAACCCGGACACCGCGATCAACAACCGCTTCCAACGCCAGCTACTCGATCCACTGAGCGCGCAGCAAAAAGCGCTGCAAGAGTTCGACGGCTATGTCGACACCCTGCGCCAACATGGCGTGGAAGTGCTGGTGGTACAGGACACTCCGGCCCCGCACACGCCCGACTCGATCTTCCCCAACAACTGGTGGAGCAGCCACGCCGATGGCAGCCTGGTGCTGTACCCGATGGAAGGCCGGAACCGACGACTGGAGCGCAACAAAGGCGTGCTGCAAGTACTGGAGCAGCGTTTCGCGATCCATAGCACCATCGACCTGAGCCACCTCGAACAACAGAACATCTTCCTCGAAGGCACCGGCAGCATGGTGCTCGACCGCCAGCACCGCATCAGCTATGCCTGCCACTCCGGGCGTACCCACCAGGACGCCTTGCGTCAGTTTGCCGAACGCCTCGACTACCAACTCTGCGTCTTCCACGCCGTCGACCGCCACCACGCGCCGATCTACCACAGCAACGTGATGATGAGTGTCGGCCGCGACCTCTCGGTGGTGTGCCTGCAAGCCCTGCCCGATGCCAGCGAACGCCAGGCCCTGGAACGCTCGCTGCACGACACCGGCAAAGACATCCTCGCCCTCGACTTCGACCAACTTGAAGCCTTCGCCGGCAACATGCTCGAAGTCCACGACCGTGACGGCCAACCGCTGCTGGTGATGTCAGCCAGCGCCTGGAGCGCCCTGCACCCGGCCCAGCGCACGCATGTAGAACGCCACACCCGCCCGGTGGTGGTGAACATCGACAACATCGAACGCATCGGCGGCGGCAGTGCCCGCTGCATGCTGGCGGAAGTACACCTGCCCGCCCGCGCCTCATTTCAATAAGGAGTCTTGCCATGACCCGTTACATCGACGTCAACGACCTCAGCTACCTGGTTTCACAAAAAGGCCTGCAAACCTGCATCAGCGAGATGGCCGAATACATCCGCGCCGACTACCTGCGCTGGCAGGACTTCGAAAAATGCGCGCGCCTGGCCAACCATTCGCCGGACGGCGTGATCGAGTTGATGCCGGTATCGGATGCCTCGCTGTACGCCTTCAAATACGTTAACGGCCACCCGAAAAACACCCTGGCCGGTATGCTCACGGTGATGGCTTTCGGCGCCCTGGGCGACGTCGACACGGGCAAGCCGGTGCTGCTGGCCGAAATGACCCTCACCACCGCGATCCGCACCGCCGCCACCTCCGCCCTGGTGGCCCGCTACCTGGCGCGCGACAACAGCCGCAGCATGGCGTTGATCGGCAACGGCTCGCAAAGCGAGTTCCAGGCCCTGGCCTTCCACGCCATGCTTGGCATCACCGAAATCCGCCTGTTCGATATCGACGCCAAGGCCACTGCCAAGCTGGCGGCCAACCTCAAGGCGTTCCCGGCGATCAAGGTGATCCTGGCCGCCAGTGTGGCCGAAGCGGTCAAAGGCGCGGACATTGTCACCACCGTGACCGCCGACAAGGCGTACGCCACCATCCTCACCGACGACATGATCGAACCGGGCATGCACCTGAATGCCGTGGGTGGCGACTGCCCCGGTAAAACCGAGCTGGACCGCCGCATCGTCGAGCGCGCCCGGGTAATCGTCGAGTACGAACCGCAAAGCCGTATCGAAGGTGAAATCCAGCACATGCCGCACGATTCGCCGGTTACCGAACTCTGGCAGGTCATCAATGGCCAGCAGCCCGGCCGCGAGAACCCGCGCCAAGTCACGCTGTTCGACTCGGTGGGCTTTGCCATCGAAGACTACTCGGCCCTGCGCTACGTGCTGGACGTGGCCAAGGCGCTGGATGTGGGCAGCACACTTGAACTGGTGCCCGACCTCGCCGACCCGAAAGACCTGTTTGCACGCCTGGCCCAACAGCCCCGCGCGCAGCACAAAAAGCGCGCTTGAAACCGCTCTGGCCTGCCGCTTTGCGCTGAGGGCGGGCCAGACTTTCATCACTGAAAAGCCGATTTCGCGGGTGGCGCAGCCGATTCCGCTGCATTGCGCTTTTTAACAGCGCAATTTGCGCTTTATGCACGGGGTAAACGACACAAAAAACGCACCACCATGAAGCATTCTCTGCTCCCAGCGACTCACTGCCCTGACATCAATTACAAAATATAGGGACTGTCACATGACTCCATTGCGATCACTCTTCGCCGCGTTGCTGTTGCCACTGTGCGCCAGCGCCGCCCACGCCCAGGACTGGAAAGAAATCCGCTTCGGCGTATTCCCCGAGTACCCGCCCTTTGAGTCCGTCGCCGCCGACGGCAGCCTGCAAGGTTTTGATATCGAACTGGGCAACGCCATCTGCGCCAGGCTTGAAGTCAAATGCACCTGGGTGCACAACGAATTCGACGGCATGATCCCGGCCCTGCGCGCGCGCAAGTTCGACGCGATCATGTCGTCCATGGCCGTAACCCCGTCGCGTGAGAAAGTCATCGACTTCAGCGACCGCCTGTTTCTCAGCCCCACCTCGGTGATCACCCGTAAAGACGCCGACTTCGGCGACACGCCGGAGTCGCTCAAAGGCAAGCAGGTGGGCGTGCTCCAAGGTTCGCTGCAGGAAGCCTATGCACGTGCCCACCTGGCCAGGCTCGGCGCGCAGATCAAGGCGTACCAGTCCCAGGAGCAGAACTACGCCGACCTGCAAAACGGCCGCCTCGACGCCACCCTGACCGACAAGCTCGAAGCCCAGCTCAACTTTCTGTCCAAGCCTGAAGGCGCCGACTTCAAGACCGGCCCGGCCTTCAAGGACCCGACCTTGCCGCTGGATATCGCCATGGGGCTGCGCAAGAACGACGCTGAACTGCGCGCGCTGATCAATAAAGGCATCGCCGCCGTGCAGGCCGATGGCACCTACGCACAGATCCAGAAGAAGTACTTCGGCGATCAGGATATCTACAACGAATAGGCCCACCCCGGCCCCTGTGCTGGATCGAGATCCCCTCAATGAACGAACTCCTCAACCTGCAAGGCTATGGCCCGATGCTGGCCCTGGGTGCCTGGATGACGCTCAAGCTGTCGTTGCTGGCGCTGGCCCTGAGCCTCGCCCTGGGCCTGATCGCCGCCGGTGCCAAGCTTTCGAGCGTCAAATGGCTGCGCGTGTCCGCCACCCTCTACACCACACTGATCCGCAGCGTGCCGGACCTGGTGCTGATCCTGTTGATCTTCTACAGCCTGCAACTGTGGCTCAACGACCTGAGCGAAGTGTTCGGCTGGAATTACTTTGAAATCGACCCGTTTACCGCCGGGGTGATCACCCTGGGGTTTATCTACGGCGCGTATTTCACCGAGAACTTTCGCGGCGCCATTCTCAGTGTGCCGGCCGGGCAACTGGAAGCCGCCACCGCCTACGGCCTGAGCCGCTGGCAGCGCTTTCACCTGGTGCTGTTCCCGCAACTGATGCGCTTTGCCTTGCCGGGCCTGAGCAACAACTGGCTGGTGCTGCTCAAGTCCACGGCGCTGGTGTCGATCATCGGCCTGTCGGACCTGGTCAAGGCTGCGCAAAACGCCGGCAAGACCACCAATGAGCCCCTGTACTTCCTGATCCTCGCGGGCCTGGTGTACCTGCTGATCACCACCCTCTCCAACCGCCTCTTCAAGCGCCTCGAACGGCGCTACAACCTCGGCATCAAGGGGATGGCGCGATGATCGAACTGTTCCAGCAATACGGCCTGGCCTACCTGTTCAGCGATGGCTCAGGGTTGTCCGGGGTCGCCATGACGTTGTGGCTGTTTATCATCTCGGTGGTCGCAGGCTTTGTGCTGTCGATTCCACTGGCGCTGGCGCGCGTCTCGCAGCACGTGTGGTTGCGCTGGCCGGTGGAGGTCTACACCTACCTGTTTCGTGGCACGCCGCTGTATATCCAGTTGCTGATTTGCTACACCGGGCTGTACAGCCTGGAGGTGGTACAGGACAACGCGCTGCTCAACCAGTTTTTCCGTAATGCGCTCAACTGCACGTTGCTGGCGTTTGTGCTCAACACCTGCGCCTACACCGTGGAAATCTTCGCCGGGGCGATCCGCAATATTCCCCATGGCGAAATCGAAGCCGCGCGCGCCTACGGCCTGCACGGCTGGCGCCTCAACCTGTTTGTGGTGGTGCCCGCCGCGCTGCGCCGTGCGCTGCCGGCCTACAGCAATGAAATGATCCTGATGTTGCACGCCACTTCGCTGGCGTTTACCGCCACCGTCGCCGATATCCTCAAAGTGGCCCGTGACGCCAACGCCGAAACGTTCCTCACGTTCCAGGCTTTTGGCATCGCCGCCCTGCTCTACATGCTGCTGTCCTTTGCACTGGTGGGCCTGTTCCGACTGGCCGAACGTCGCTGGATGCGTTTTCTTGTTCCTACCCGAGGCTAACCCATGAATCAGTCCGCGCAGGCCCTGGCCGCTTACCCTGTCGACGAACCCGTTGCCCAACCGGCAAGCGCTGCGATCAAGCTTCAAGTCGAAGGCATCCACAAACGTTACGGCGACCACGAAGTGCTCAAGGGCGTGTCCCTCAACGCACGCAACGGCGACGTCATCAGCCTGATCGGCGCCAGCGGCTCGGGCAAAAGCACGATGCTGCGCTGCATCAACTTTCTCGAACAGCCGGATGCCGGGGTGATCACCCTGGACGGCATCAGCATTGAAATGCGCCAGGGCCGCGCCGGGGTCCGTGCCCCCCATCAAGAGCAGTTGCAAAACCTGCGCACGCGCCTGGCCATGGTGTTCCAGCACTTCAACCTGTGGAGCCACATGACTGTGCTGGAAAACATCACCATGGCGCCGCGCCGGGTGTTGGGCCTCAGCGCGGCCGAAGCGGAAAAACGCGCACGCCTGTATCTGGACAAAGTTGGCCTGCCCGGCCGCGTGGCCGATCAATACCCAGCCTTTCTGTCCGGTGGCCAGCAACAGCGTGTGGCCATCGCACGGGCATTGGCGATGGAGCCGGAAATTATTCTGTTCGATGAACCGACCTCAGCGCTGGACCCGGAACTTGTAGGGGAAGTGCTCAAAGTCATACAGACGTTGGCCGAGGAAGGTCGTACCATGCTGATGGTCACCCACGAAATGGGCTTTGCCCGCCAGGTGTCCAGCCAAGTGCTGTTTTTGCACCAGGGCCGGGTCGAGGAACAAGGCGGCGCCGAGATTCTCGACCACCCCAACAGCGAACGCTTGCAGCAATTTCTTTCCAACCGTCTGAAGTGAACTCATGGATACCAAGGCCCACGGACCCCATTCTTCCCCCTCGCTGGACCGCATCGATGAAGCCATCATCGACGTGTTGCGTCACCAGGGGCGTATCACCTACGAAAAGCTTTCATCTCTGGTGCACCTGACACCCAGGCCGTGCCTGGAGCGGGTGCGCAAGCTGGAGCGACGCGGGGTGATCCGTGGTTATGGGGCGATCATCGATGTGCAGATGGTCTCGCCGGGGCTGTCGCTGCTGGTGCTGGTGGCCTTGTCCAATCAGAGCGGGCGCTCGGCGCAAAAGGCCTTTGAGGCCTGCGTGAAAGCGTGCCCCCAGGTGTTCGAGTGCCAACTGATCAGCGGGCCGTTCGACTACAGCCTGCGCATGCGTTGCCGGGATATGGAGCATTACCGGGTGCTGACGGAGACCTGGTTGAATAACGATGAGTTGCACATTGATAAGTTGGTGGCGCATCCGGAGTTGGCGGTGGTCAAAAACACCGCGACCGAGCTGGCATAGAGCGATAGATCGTTCCCACGCTCCGCGTGGGAATGCATCCAGTGACGCTCCGCGTCACGACGTCAAAGCGGACGCGGAGCGTCCAGGGCGGCATTCCCACGCAGAGCGTGGGAACGATCATCGAGCCAGCTCCCACATTTTTCAAGCGTGCCCGCTTGAGATTTTCTTGCCCGGCCTGGCCCCGATCAGCTTCGCCTGCCCATCCTTCTGCTTGCCCGTGCGCGCCTCGCTGATCAACCCCGGTATCAACTTGCCCTCCGGCAGATTCTTCCAGAACCGGCTGGGCAAATGCCCTTCCATCACCTTGGGGTTCAACCGCGCCGGGTTGAAGATATGGCTGTAATAGGTCAGCCACATCGCGCTGTGGGGGTCTTCGACATTCTGCGCCAGCTGTTGCCAGGCTTCGGGGCACTGGCGTTGATGAATCAACTGTTCACCGTCGTAATACACGCCGTCCAGGGGTGTTGCGATCATCCAGCGATGACGGCCCATGCGTCCGACAAAATGCTGGCTGGCGGACTTCAAGATGTCATGGGCCGGCTCATGCCACGCCACATACTCCGGCAGCTGTGGCCCAGCCTCCGCAGGTAGAGCAATAAACCGCACAAACGCATGCAAGTGATGGGCCTCGCGGCTGACCTGCTTGATGCGCCGTTGCAACTCACTGCCCAGCTTGTCCCCGGCCAGCATCGCAGTGCGGTCGCCGTGGCTGACACGCCACAACACCTCGTACAACAGGCTCCAGCGCTGATCACCGTGGTAACAGGCGGCCGATTCCAACAACTCCAGCAACGCCTTGGGGATTCGCGCCTGAAACGGCCCGAGCTGTTCAGGTACAGGCTCGTCCGTGGCAAACAGGTCCGCCACCTCGGCCTCGCCCCAGCTCACCTGGCTGGGGTCGACCTGATGGCTGAGCAGCCAGCGCGCCTGCTCGCGCCAGGTGCTGAAGAGGTTGTCGCATTCCAGGCTGATCATCCCCACAGCCCCATCTGTTGCGGCTGCGGGCGGTCGCGCAGTTGCTCGCGCAGCAGCACGCTGGTGCTGTCTGCCTGTTGCGGGTGGTAGTCGCTGGTGATGAAAAACGGCTTGGCCTTGGCCAGCACGCAGCGCATGCGGGCCAGGTCTTCGAAACGGATCTTGCGTTCGCGGCGCAGGTCGACCAGGCGCTGGGTGGTGCGCAGGCCAATGCCGGGGATACGCGCGATCAGCGTGGGTTCGGCGCGGTTCAGGTCCAACGGGAACACCTCGCGGTGCTCCAGCGCCCAGGCCAGCTTCGGGTCGATATCCAGGGCCAGATGGCCGGGGCCTTCAAACAGTTCATTGGCGCTGAAACCGTAACTGCGCAGCAGAAAGTCGGCCTGGTACAGGCGGTGTTCACGCATCAGCGGCGGCGCGGCCAGCGGCACACTTTTGGGGCTGTTGGGAATGGGGCTGAACGCCGAGTAATACACGCGCCGCAGCTTGTAATTGCCATACAGCGCCTCGGCGCCGTGCAGGATGGTGCTGTCGTCGGTGTCATCGGCGCCGACGATCATCTGCGTGCTCTGCCCCGCCGGCGCAAAACGCGGTGCGCGCGGTTCGTTGAACACCGTCTGCTCGCCGGTGTAGATGGTCTGCATGGCTTGCTTGATCGAGCCGATCTGCTTCTCCGGCGCCAGGGTTTGCAGGCTGGCGTCGGTGGGCAACTCGATGTTCACGCTGAGGCGATCGGCATAACGCCCGGCTTCGGCGATCAGCGCAGGGTCGGCCTCGGGAATGGTCTTGAGGTGGATGTAACCGCGAAAGTCATGCTCTTCGCGCAACAGTTTGGCGACCCGAACCAACTGCTCCATGGTGTAGTCGGCCGAACGAATGATGCCGGAGCTCAGAAACAGCCCGCTGACGCAATTGCGTTTGTAAAAGTCCAGGGTCAGGGTAACCACCTCCTCCGGGCTGAAACGCGCACGGGGCACGTCGCTGGAGCGGCGGTTGACGCAGTATTGGCAGTCGTACAGGCAGAAGTTGGTGAGCAAGACCTTGAGCAACGACACACAACGCCCGTCCGGCGTGTAGCTGTGGCAAATGCCCATGCCATCGGTAGAACCCAGCCCGGCCTTGCCCTCGGAGCTGCGCTTGGGCGCACCGCTGCTGGCGCATGAGGCGTCGTACTTGGCGGCGTCGGCGAGGATGCTGAGTTTTTCGATCAACTGCATGAAGGGCTACCGATACTGGTTTTTTGTACAGTATCAGGCAGCCCAATCAGTCACAAGTACAGCTTGTCAGCTGGCCGTGGCCAGCAGCAAATCCTGCACCGAGCGTGCCTTGCCACGGTGACGATCGTTTTCATACAGCGAGGCGGCAATTTCATCGGCCCGAATCGGCAGTACCGACAGCAAGGTGTCGCTCAACCCATGGCTGGCCTGGCTGAAGCCCTGGATATAGATACCGGCCTTGCAGCGCTCGTCGGTGACGATCCGATAGTCGCGCGCCACTTCGAAGTCGCCCATATAGGCTTGCAGGGGCGCCAGCAGCTCGCGGTGCATCTGGCGCTCGTAGCCGGTGGCCAGGATCACCGCGTCGTAATGGCTGACGCTGGTGTCGCCGTTGGCGTTGTTGCGCAGTGCCAGTTCGATGCCCAGCGGCCCGGCTGTGGCTTTATCGACCACGGTCATGGTGCGGAAGGCCTGGCGGTTGATGCCGGAGACTTTCTGGCGGTAGAAAATCCCGTAGATGCGCTCGATCAGGTCCAGGTCAACCACCGAATAGTTGGTGTTCTGGTACTCGGCCACCAGGCGCTCGCGCTCGGCGCCGACTTGCTGGAACACCAGGTCGGTAAAGGCCGGCGAGAACACTTCGTTGACGAACGGGCTGTCATCCGCCGGTTTAAGCGCCGAACCGCGCAGGATCATGTCCACCTGCACCGACGGGAAGCTGTCGTTGAGGTCGATAAAGGCTTCGGCCGCGCTCTGCCCGCCGCCGATGATGGCAATGCGCATAGGCTTGCCCTCCACGCACGGCTGCCGGGCCATGCGCTCGAGGTATTGGGAATGGTGGAACACTCGGCCGTCTTCCTTGAGCGCGTTGAACGCCTCCGGCACACGTGGCGTGCCGCCGGCGCTGACCACCACCGAGCGGGTGGTGCGCACATGCTGTTCGCCCTGGGCATCACGGGAGATCACGCGCAGCGCTTCAACCTGCTGCTGGTGCAGGATCGGCTCGATGGCCAGCACTTCCTCGCCATACCGCGCCTGGGCCTGGAACTGCCCTGCGACCCAGCGCAGGTAGTCGTTGTACTCCATGCGGCACGGGTAAAAGGTGCCCAGGTTGATGAAATCCACCAGGCGGTCGTGGGCCTTCAGGTAATTGACGAACGAGTACGGGCTGGTGGGGTTACGCAGCGTCACCAGATCCTTGAGGAACGAAATCTGCAGTTCGCTCTGGGTCACCAGGGTATTGCCGTGCCAGCGGTAGTCGGCCTGCTTGTCGAGAAACACCACGTCCAGTTTGCCCTGGGCTTTTTCACGCTCCTGCAGGGCGATGGCCAGCGCCAGGTTCGAAGGGCCGAAACCGATCCCGATCAGGTCGTGAACCGCGGGCGAAGCAATTGCCTGTGTCATTCCAGTGTCCTCTGGATAAGCCCCTTGGCGGTGGGGCGGGAATACCTGCAAAGCCTGAACAACAGGCCATGTGTTGATAGGAAACGAGGACAATGAAATAAAATTTAACTAATCTGCGATCAGTGCGCGTCCCACTCGCGCATGCGCACCCGGCAATGCTTCATGGCATTAACGATATGTTTTTCCACCAGGCTGCGGGAAATGCTCAGGCGCTCGGCGATTTGCAGGTGAGAAAGGCCGTCGAGCTTGCGTAGCAGGAAGCTGTCGCGGCAGGCGCTGGGCAGCTCCGCCAGGGCTCGTTCGAGCAGGGCCAGGCGCTGGGCCTGATCGTGACTGGCGTGGGGCGAACAGGTGGCGAAGCGCTCTTCACTGTCCAGCACCTCCAGGGACTCGGACTGGCGCAAGGCATTGCGCCGATGGCCGTCGATCACCAGGTTCAGCGCAGTACGGTACAAAAATGCGCGCGGCTGTTCGATCGGCGTATCGCTGGCGCGCTCCAGCACCCGCACATAGGCGTCATGCACCACATCTTCGGCCACCTGACGGTTGCCCAGCTTGGCGTTGAGGAAACACACCAGCTCGCGATAGTAGTTTTCCAACATGACTCCCGACCGTCCTGGGGGGGACGGCATCAGTTCCTTGAGTGCTAACGACGACAGGCCATGGATGATGGCAGTTTGAGTGTGTGCAATTTATAGTAATTCTCATCTACTTTTAAACAAGTCTTGCATCAACCGTCGATTTTTTTATTCGACAGAGCTGTTACTACCTATGTAAGCGCCTAAATCGTCGGGCAATTTTCTCGTATAACTGTCAGCCCTCCGCAACTGCGGCCCACATTCCCGGCTGGAAACAACGCATGAAACGCCCTCGCCCCGCCCGACGCGCCCTGCTGGTTGTCGCGTGCCTGATTCCCATCGCTGCACTGGCGGCCTGGCAGATACTGCCGCCGGGCCGCGACAGCCTCGCCACCGTCACCGTCACCCGTGGCAATATCGAAAACAGCGTCACGGCGCTGGGCACCCTGCAACCACGCCGCTATGTCGACGTGGGCGCACAGGCATCCGGGCAAATCCGCAAGATCCATGTCGAGGCCGGTGACCAGGTCAAAGAAGGCCAGTTGCTGGTAGAAATCGACCCCGCCACGCAACAGGCCAAGCTTGACGCCAGCCGCTATGCCATCGACAACCTCAAGGCCCAGTTGCAGGAGCAGAAAGCCCAGCACGAACTGGCGCGCCAGAAATACCAGCGCCAGCAGCGCCTGGTGGCCGGTAACGCCACCCGCGAAGAAGACGTGCAAACCGCCAGAGCCGAGCTGAGCGCCACCCAGGCACGGGTCGACATGTTCCAGGCGCAGATCCGCCAGGCCCAGGCCAGCCTGCGCAGCGACGAGGCCGAACTGGGCTATACGCGCATTTTCGCGCCGATGAGCGGCACGGTGGTGGCGGTAGACGCACGCGTCGGCCAGACCCTCAACGCCCAGCAGCAGACCCCGCTGATCCTGCGCATCGCCAAGTTATCGCCGATGACTGTATGGGCCGAGGTTTCCGAAGCCGACATCGGCCACGTCAAACCCGGCATGACCGCCTATTTCACCACGCTCAGCGGCGGCGGCCGGCGCTGGACCAGCACCGTGCGCCAGATCCTGCCGATCCCGCCCAAGCCCCTGAATGAAACCAGCCAGGGCAACGGCAGCCCCAGCAGCACCAGCAAAAGCGGGAGCGGCCGCGTGGTGCTGTACACGGTGCTGCTGGATGTGGACAACACCGACAATGCCCTGATGGCCGAGATGACCACCCAGGTGTTTTTTGTCGCCAGCCAGGTCAAGGATGTGCTCACCGTGCCGGTCGCGGCCTTGCTCGGCAGTCACGGCACCGACAAGCAAACCGCCCGCGTGGTGGCAAAAAACGGCTCGATCGAAGCGCGCGACGTGCGCTTGGGCATCAGTGACCGTTTGCGCGTCGAAGTGCTGGACGGCCTCAGCGAGGGCGATCACGTGTTGATCGGCCCAGCCGACGGCAACGGGGGTTGAGTTGACCACGCCGCTGATCGAACTCAAAAACATCCGCAAATCCTACGGCGGCGGCGACAGCCCGCAGGTCGACGTGCTGCGCGGGATCGACCTGTCGATCCATGCCGGGGAATTCGTCGCCATCGTCGGCGCTTCCGGCTCGGGCAAATCCACGCTGATGAACATCCTCGGCTGCCTCGACCGCCCTTCCGAAGGCGACTACCTGTTCGCCGGCGAAAACGTCGCGCACCTGGGCAGCGACGAACTGGCCTGGCTGCGCCGCGAAGCCTTTGGTTTTGTGTTCCAGGGCTACCACTTGATTCCGTCCGGTTCGGCCCAGGAAAACGTCGAAATGCCGGCGATCTATGCCGGTATCAGTGCCACCGAGCGGCATGCCCGCGCCAAAGCCCTGCTCACGCGCCTGGGCCTGGCCGACCGCACCGCCAACCGCCCACACCAACTCTCCGGCGGCCAGCAGCAACGGGTGTCGATCGCCCGCGCGCTGATGAACGGCGGGCATATCATCCTCGCCGACGAACCCACTGGTGCCCTCGACAGCCACAGCGGCGCCGAGGTGATGACCCTGCTGGACGAACTGGCGAACCAGGGCCATGTGGTGATCCTGATAACCCACGACCGCGAAGTGGCGGCGCGGGCCAACCGCATCATCGAGATCCGCGACGGGCTGATCATCAGCGACTCGGCGCACAGTGACACCCATGTGCCGGTCACCGCCAACAGCAACGCGCTGCAAGCCGTCGACCTGCGCCAGCGCCTGGCCGACGGGGCCGAGCACAATGGTGCCTGGAAAGCCGAACTGCTCGATGCCATACGCGCAGCATGGCGGGTGATGTGGATCAATCGCTTTCGAACCGCGCTGACGCTGCTGGGGATTGTGATTGGCGTGGCGTCCGTGGTGGTGATGCTGGCCGTCGGCGAAGGCAGCAAGCGCCAGGTGATGGCGCAGATGGGCGCGTTCGGCTCCAATATCATCTACCTCAGCGGCTCCTCGCCCAACCCGCGCACGCCGCCGGGTATCGTGACCCTCAACGATGTCGCGGCACTGGCGATGTTGCCCCAGGTCAAGCGCATCATGCCGGTCAACGGCAACGACGCCGGGGTTCGCTTTGGCAATCTGGACTACCTGGCCTATGTAGGCGGCAACGACGTCAACTTCCCCGAGATTTTCAACTGGCCGGTGGTCGAGGGCAGCTATTTCACCCAGGAAGACGAGCGCGCCGGGGCGACCGTCGCGGTGATCGGTCACCGTATCCGCGAAAAGCTGTTCAAAAACGTCGCCAGCCCCATCGGCCAATACATCCTGATCGAAAACGTGCCCTTCCAGGTCATCGGCGTGCTCGCCGAAAAAGGCTCCGCCTCCGGCAATAAAGACAGCGACGACCGCGTAGCGATCCCCTACACCGCCGCCAGCGTGCGCCTGTTCGGCACGTACAACCCCGAATACGTGGCGATCGCCGCCGCCGATGCACGCAAGGTCCATGAAGCTGAAATGGCCATTGATCAACTGATGCTCAAGCTGCACAACGGTAAGCGTGACTACCAGTTGACCAACAACGCCGCGATGATCCAGGCCGAAGCCCGCACGGCCAACACGCTGTCGCTGATGCTCGGTTCGATTGCGGCGATTTCCCTGCTGGTGGGCGGGATCGGTGTGATGAACATCATGCTGATGACCGTGCGCGAGCGCACCCGCGAAATCGGCATTCGCATGGCCACCGGCGCGCGCCAGCGCGACATCCTGCGCCAGTTCCTCACCGAGGCGGTGATGCTCTCGGTGGTCGGCGGCTTGTTCGGCATCGCCCTCGCGCTGCTGGTGGGCGGCGTACTCATACTGGCCGAGGTGGCGGTGCAGTTTTCCCTGGTGGCGGTGTTTGGCGCGTTTGGCTGTGCGCTGGTCACCGGTGTCGTATTCGGCTTTATGCCGGCCCGTAAAGCTGCCCGGCTCGATCCGGTTAAGGCGTTGACCAGTGAATAAACGATCTTCCCTGCTGGGCGTGTGCCTGTTGCTCAACGCCTGTACCGGCAACCCGCCAACCGTAGATAGCGGCCTCGCACCGCCGCCCGCCTGGCAGTACGCCGAACGCGATGCCACCCAGGCGACCAACCAACGCTGGTGGACACACTTCGCCAGCCCGCCGCTCGACCGCCTGATCGATCAGGCGCGACGCGACAGCTATGACGTGGCCGCCGCCATGGCACGGGTGCGCCAGGCCCAGGCGAGTGCGGTAATTGCCGGGGCGCCGTTGCTGCCTGAGGTCAAGTTCAACCTCACCGCCAGCCGTGAAAAGCTGCTGCGCGGCAGTGGCAATGCCTCGTTGGACGCCACCGACAGCAACAAGACCGTCGACAGTTTCGGTGCCAACCTCACCGCCAGCTATGAACTGGACTTCTGGGGTGGCCGCGTTGCCGCCCGCGACAGCGCCCTGCAAAGCCTGCGCGCCAGTGAGTTTGACCAGGCCACCGTGGAGCTGACCCTGCTCGGCAACGTCGCCGACCGCTACGCGCAAACCCTCGCCGCGCAGCAACGCCAGCAGATCGCCGAGCTGAACCTGGCGAATGCGCGCAGTGTGTTGAACCTGGTGCAAACCCGCTACGACGCAGGCGCAGCCACCGCCCTGGAGCTGGCCCAACAGAAAAGCCTGGTGGCCGGCCAGCAACGGCAATTGCCGCTGATTGCGCAGGTGGCCGAAGAATCGCGGATCACCCTCGCCGCCCTGCTCGGTCAGCCGGTACAAGCCCTGGACCTGGGTACCGAGCCGTTCCAGGCGCTGACCTGGCCAACCATCGGCCCCGGCGTGCCGAGCCAATTGCTCAGCCGCCGCCCCGACCTGGCCCGCGCCGAGGCGCAACTGGCGGCGGCCAGTGCCGACGTCACCGTGGCACGCGCGGCGATGCTGCCCAGCGTGACCTTGGGCGCGACAGTCGGCTCCGGCGCCTATAAAGCTGAAGATATCCTGCGCAGCCCGTTCTACACCCTGACCTCGGGGTTGGTGGCGCCGATCTTCAACAATGGCCGTTTAAGCGCCGAACGCGACAAGGCCCGCGCCCGCCAGGACGAGCTGCTGCAAGCCTATCGCGGCGCCATCATCAACGGCTTTGCCGATGTAGAGAAAGCCCTCAGCAGCATCACGCGCCTGGACCAGCAACGCCAATGGCAGGCCGAAGAACTGCAACAGGCCCAGGCCGCCTTCCAGATCTCCGAGAGCCGCTACCAGGCAGGTGCCGAGGACTTGCTGACGGTGCTGGAAACCCAACGCACCTTGTACGCCGCCCAGGACTTGAACGTGCAGCTGCGGCTGTCACGGCTGCAAGCCAGCATTGCCTTGTACAAAGCGCTGGGCGGCGGCTGGAATACGGATATCCGACAATAAAACTGTAAAGTCCTACACAAAGCGTTTATTCGCCCTACATTCTTTGACCCTGGGTCCTTGGTAAAAAAGCCGCCCTCACACGGCAGCCCGGACCCTCTTGATGAAACCCAGCGTTCTGGTAAAAAACCTGGCGTGTATCGGCCTCTGGCTGCTCGCGGGCCAGGCGTTGGCCGAGCCGCTGATCGCGCCCACCGCGATCGACTGGCTGCTGGATTGCCCCTTCCCCGCCCAGGAGCGCCCGGACCCCGAGGTGCTGGAACGCACCCAATGCGCCAGTGTGAGCGTGCCACGCGACCATGCCGCGCCCAAACGCGGCAGCGTGCGCCTGGCCCTGACCCGCGTGGGCGCCCGCCAGCCGCTCAGCCGTGAAGGTGTGGTGTTTATCCAGGGTGGCGAGCCGCCAAAGGGCCAGGGCGCAACCTTCGCCCTGCACCTGACCAGCCGCTGGGAGTCCTATTCAACCCAGGCCTATCGCACCCTGACCAACCGCTATGACGTGATCGAACTGAGCCCCCGTGACCTGAGCCAAGCCAATGGCGTTGAGCAAGCGGCGCTCGACATGGAGTATGTGCGTGCCCAACTCGGCGAGGCCCAACTCAATTACCTCGGCAACGCGTTGGCCACCCGCCTTGGCAGTCGTTATGCCGCGCTGTTTCCCGAGCGCGTCGCACGCATGGTGCTGGTCAATGCCGAGCAGGCCGAGCCGGTCGCCGCCGGCATCGAGCAATTGCTGCTCAAGGAGCCGGCCCGCCCTGGCACCGGCGCCGGGTGCATCAACCGCTGGGTCGGCGACTTTCTCGTATTCGGGAAACAGCCGCCTGCTTCCACACGTTGCCTCGACCTCGGCAGCTGGGAATAACCCGCGTATTTGCGACCACCTCAGGCCGAAAACGACACCTTGCGTTGACGCTCCGGCTCAATCGTTATTAAGTGCTATTAATCCGCATTAATAGGATCAATAGAACAACATGCTCAGCCGCCCGCTACGACGCAAACGCCAGAAGCTGTCCGATGTGATTGTCGAGTCGGTCAAACGCTCGATCGTCACCGACGCGCTCAAGCCCGGCGACCGCCTGCCTACCGAGCGCGAGTTGATGGAAAGTTTCCAGTGCTCCAAAGGCTCGGCCCGTGAAGCACTCAAGGCCCTGGAAGTGGAAGGCTTGGTGAGCACACGCACCGGCCCCAGTGGTGGCGCGTACCTGAACCAGGCCGGCACTGAACCGGCCAGCCGCGCGTTGCGTAACTACCTGCACTTCCAGCACCTGGATGGCGAGCAGGTGTACCAACTGCGCAAGGTCATCGAGGTGGAGTTGGCAGTGTCGGTGCTGGGGCGCTTGAGCGAAGACGACTATCAAGCCCTGCAAGACAACGTGGATTTTTGCAGCGCCCCCGAAGACAGCGAAGCCGGCCAACGCGAACAGCGCCTGGCCGAGTTGGAATTTCACAACCTGCTGGCCAAGGCCTGCCCCAACCCGCTGCTGAGCTTTATGGCGCAGTTTCTCAACGACCTGCTACGCGACCTGGTGGTGCTGAAAAAAGCCTACAAGCCCAAGCGCAAACAGTTCGACGCGGCCAACCTCGATTACCACAAGCAGTTGCTGCTGGCCTTTCGCGCCGGGGATGAAACGGCCGTGCGCAACCTGATGCATGAACATATGTGCGACGCCGAACACCACATGACGGCGCTGGAAGGCGAGGTCAGCCCGCACTTTTTGCTGGAGTTTGATCACTCTTAAGAACACCCAGGATCCCAAACTGCAAACCCATTCATTGTGGGAGCCGGCTTGCCTGCGACGCGGGCGCCTGGGTGTATCAGTTGAACCTGGCTGATGCCATCGCAGGCAAGCCAGCTCCCACATTTTGACCCGGTTCCAAGCGTTAGACCGTTTCACTCAATTCAATAACAGGCCTGCCCACAGGCCCTTGCTCCACCGTATCGCCCTTGCCGCTCCTGCCAATAACTAAACCAGGGAGTCACCCCATGCAGCGTCGTACGTTGTTGAAAGCCAGTCTCACCGCCGCCGCCGCGCTCAGCCTTCCGCTGAGTGTGCGCTCTGCATTCGCCGCCGAGCCTTTTACCTTTTACGGCCTCAAGTCCATGTCCGGCGCGTTTGCCAGCTATGGCAAGTTTGCCGACATGGGTTCGCGCCTGGCGGTGGAACAGCACCCCGAGATTCTCGGCCGCCCGCTCAACTACAAGGTCATCGACACCGAAGGCAATGCCGGCAAAGCCGTGCGCAAGGTCCAGGAAGCGATCCAGCAGGACGGCGCGCGGTTCTTCCAGGGCTGCACGCTGTCGTCCTCGGCACTGGCGGTGGCCAAGGAAGTCGACAAGGTCGGCGGCGTATTCATGACCCCGGTGGGCGCCGATGAAGTCACCGGCAAAGACTGCAACAAGGCGACCTTCCGCTGGTCGGTGCCCACCTACGGCGCGATCCGCGAAACCATGCTGCCGCTGATCAAGCTGCTGCCCGACGCCAAGCGCTGGTACACCATCACGCCGCAATACGTGTTTGGCGAAGCCTTGCTCGAAGGCGCGAAAACCGTGCTCAAGGACAATGGCCTGGAACATGTCGGCAACAGCTATCACTCGCTGCAGGAACAGGAATTCTCCGGCTACCTGACCAACGCCATCGCCGCCAGGCCCGATGTACTGGTGCTGCTCAACTTCGGCAGCCAGTCGTCCAACACCCTGCGCCAGGCGGTGAACTTCGGGATCAAGGAGCGCATGAAAGTGCTGCTGGTATGGTCCGCCGGGCTCGACCAGTTCCAGGAACTGGGCAGCGACGTGCTCGAAGGCGTATACCTCGGCGCCCAGTATTGGCACCAGGTCGACACCCCGCTCAACCGTGAGCTGGTCAAGCTCACCCAGGCCAAGTACGGCATCAACCCCACCTATCCGCTGGCGGCTGATTACATCAGCACCAAAGTCATGCTCGAAACCATCATCAGCACCGCCAGCTTCGACGGCCCGACCGTGGCCAAAGCCCTGCAAGGTTTGAGCTACGAAGGCCCGACCGGCAAGGAGTCGATCCGCGCCGGCGACCATCAGGTGATCAAGGATTACTACCTGCTGATCGGCAAAGCCGCCGGCGACATGGCCGACAAGGACGACCTGGCCAAGGTGCTCAGCGCCGGGCAATCGTTCCCGCCGGTCGAGGCGACGGGCTGCACGCTCGCCTGATCCTCTGAATTGCTTAGCGCAGGGCCGCGCGAGCGGCTGCCTGCCGAGGGTTACTGCATGCTTAATCTTTACCTGTTCCAGATCCTCAACGGCCTAGGGTTGGGGATGATCTACTTCCTGATTGCAGTCGGGCTGACGATCATTTTCGGCCTGCTCAACTTCGTCAACTTCGCCCACGGCGCATTCTTTCTGCTGGGTGCGTATATCTGCTACACCGCCGTAAGCCTCACCGGCAACTTCTGGCTGGCGCTGCTCATTGCACCGCTGGTGGTGGCCGCGCTGGCGTGGGTGATCGAGCGACTATTGATCCAGCGGATTTACCACTTGCCGCACATGTTCCAGATCCTGGTGACCCTGGGGATCGCGCTGATCATCCAGGAAGCCAGTGTGATGATCTGGGGCCCGGTGGGTAAAAGCGTCGCCGTGCCGGAACTGCTGCGCGGCGTGCTGGTGGTGGGTGATTTCGTCTACCCCTACTACCGCCTGTTTCTCATCGTGTTTTCCGCGCTGATCGGCCTGGCCTTGTGGCTGCTGCTGGAGCGCACGCGCTTCGGCGCCCTGGTGCGCGCCGGCAGTGAAAGCACCGAAACCGTGTCGCTGCTGGGCACCAATATCTTCCGGCTGTTTTCCATGACCTTTGCCCTCGGCGTGGCCCTGGCCGGTGTTGCGGGTGTGCTGTTTGCGCCCTTGCGCGGCGCGCAACCCTTTGTCGGCCCGGAGATCCTCGGGGTGGCCTTCGTGGTGGTGGTGATCGGCGGCATGGGCTCGTTCAGCGGTGCGCTGGTCGGCGGTTTACTGGTGGGCGTGGTGCAAAGCCTGATGACCACACTCTGGCCCCAAGGCGCGAGCCTGATGATCTACGGCGCGATGGCCGTGGTGATTCTGGTACGCCCTTACGGCCTGTTCGGGAGAGCCTGACATGAGCGAGAAAAACCCCCTGCCGTTTGCCAAGACCCAATCCAAGGCCATGTTGCTGTGGGTGCTGGCGGTGCTGATCGGCTTGCCGTTGATTCTGCCCTCGGCGACCCTGGCCACCGAGATCCTGATCTTTGCCCTCGCCGCCCTGGCCTGCAACCTGTTGCTGGGCTACACCGGGCTGTTGTCGTTCGGCCAAGGCATCTTCTTTGGGGCCGGTGCGTATTGCGCAGCGCTGCTGATGATCCACCTGCAACTGGGCTTGTTCAGCGCATTGCTCGGCGCCGCCATTGCCGGTGGTTTCCTGGCGTTTCTGGTCGGTGCGCTGGCGATCCGGCGCACCGGCATTTACTTCGTGATGCTCACGTTGGCGTTCAGCCAGATGGCCTACTTTGTCGCCTACACCTTGAGCGACTGGACCGGCGGCGACAACGGCCTGCTCAGCGTGCCGCGCCCGGAGATCCGTATCGGTGACACCGTGCTGCTGTCGCTGGCCGATGCCCGAGTGTTCTATGGCTTTGTCGCGGTGCTGTTCCTGCTGATCTTTATCGGCGCGCGCCGGGTAATCGCCTCGCCGTTCGGCAGCACCTTGATGGCGATCCGCGAAAACGAAACCCGCGCCTCGGCCATCGGTTATGACACGCGGCATTTCAAGATCCTGGTGTTCGTGCTGTCCGGCGCGGTCACCGGTATTGCCGGCGCGCTGTACGCCATGCTGCTGCACTTTGTGCCGCTGTCGAACATCGACCTGGCGATGTCCGAGAACATCCTGATCATGACCATCGTCGGCGGCACCGGCTCGCTGTTCGGCTCATTGCTGGGCGCAGGTTCCATCGTGCTGTTGGGGGATTTCCTCTCCGACCTGTGGCCGCGCTGGCTGATGTTGCTCGGCGTGATCCTGATCTTCGTGGTGATCTTCATGCGCGGTGGTTTGTGGGGCGGCCTCGCGTCGTTGTTCGAACGGGTACGCGGCAGCCGCAAGAGCGCCGCCGTCGCCAAGGAGGAAGGGCTATGAGCATCCTGCTGGAAACCAAGGACCTGGAACTGGCCTATGGCGCGTTCCATGCGGTCAACGGCGTCAACCTCAAGGTCGAAGCCGGCACCATTCACACCATTATCGGCCCCAACGGCGCGGGCAAGACCAGCCTGTTTCACTGCCTCACCGGCGAGCGCCAGGCCACCGCCGGGGCGATTCATTTTGACGGCAAGAACCTGATGCGCAAACCGGCCCACGGCCGCGTCGGCCTGGGCATGGCGCGCTCGTTCCAGCTCACCAGCCTGTTCCAGAACCTCAGCGTGCGCGAAAACCTGCACCTGGCCGCCCAAGGCCGCGACGGCGCGCGGGCGCTGAACTTCTGGCGTCGCGTCGACAGCACGCGCGAGCATCTGGAGATGGCCGATCAAGTGTTGGAGCGTCTGCAACTCACCCGTCGCGCCGACACCCTGGCGGGCGAGTTGTCCCACGGCCAGCAACGGGTGCTGGAAGTCGGCATGTCGATCTGCTCCAAACCCAAACTGCTGATGCTCGACGAACCGACGTCGGGCATGGGCATCGATGACATTCCGATCATGACCCAACTGATCAGCGACCTCGGCCGCGACCACACGGTGCTGTTGATCGAACACAACATGAGCATTGTCATGTCCATCAGCCAACGCATCACCGTGATGAGTCACGGGCAGATCCTGGTGGAAGGCACGCCGGAGTTTGTGCGTGCCGATGAGCGTGTGCGTGCGGCTTATCTTGGGGAGGCTGCCTGATGCTGATTGTCGAGAATATCCATTCCTACTACGACAAGAGCCATGTGCTCGAAGGCGTGTCGCTCACGGTCAATCCCGGTGAACTGGTGACGCTGCTCGGCCGTAACGGCGCCGGCAAGACCACCACGCTGCGCAGCATCCTCGGGATTATCTGCCCGCGCCAGGGCCAGATTCACTTCAATGGCCAGGCGCTGGTGGGCCAGAAGATCTTTGAGATCGCCCGTCAGGGTTTGGCGCTGGTGCCGGAGAATCGCGGGATTTTCCGCCTGCTGACCGTTGAGGAAAACCTGCGTATCGCCGTGCGCAAGACCAGCCGCTGGCAGCTTGAAGACGTGTACGGCATGTTCCCGCGCCTCAAGGAGCGGCGTAAAAACGCCGGCCACGCGTTGTCCGGCGGCGAGCAACAGATGCTCGCCATCGCCCGTGCGCTGCTCAACGACCCCAAGCTGCTGATCCTCGACGAGCCCACCGAAGGCCTCGCGCCGGTGATCGTCGACGAGTTGGTGAAGATCCTGCGCAAGGTCAAGGACGACGGCCTGCCGGTGTTGCTGGTGGAACAGAACCTGATGGTCTGCGACAAGCTTGCCGACCGCCATTACGTGCTCGAACAGGGCCGCGTGGTGTACGAGGGCAGCGCTGCTGACTTCCGCGCCGACCCGAGCATCAAGAACCGCTACCTGGCCTTGAGTGCCTGACCGGAGATTTGCACATGAATAGTTTTGCGCAACCGCTCAAGAGCAATGCCCCGCTGATCAACCGCGACCGCTTGTGGCAATCGTTGATGGACCTGGCCCAGCTTGGCGCTACGGCCAAAGGCGGCGTGTGCCGCCTGGCCCTTACCGACCTCGACCGCCAGGCCCGTGACCTGTTTGTGCAATGGTGCGAGGCCGCCGGGTGCAGCGTCAGTGTCGATGCCATCGGCAATATTTTTGCGCGGCGTCCAGGGCTTGATCCGACGCTGGCGCCGGTGATGACCGGCAGCCATATCGACACGCAGCCCACCGGCGGCAAGTTCGATGGCTGCTACGGCGTGATGGCCGGGCTGGAAGTGATCCGCACCTTGAATGACCTGAATATCCAGACCCAAGCCCCCATTGAGGTGGTGGTGTGGACCAACGAAGAAGGCTCGCGCTTCCCGCCGTGCATGATGGGTTCCGGGGTGTTTGCCGGCAAGTTCGACTTGCAGGACACCCTCGACAAACTCGATGACCAGGGCCTGTCGGTAGGCGCCGAATTGCAGCGCATCGGCTACGCCGGTTCGCGCGCGGTACTCGGCCACCCGGTTGGCGCGTATTTCGAGGCGCATATCGAGCAAGGCCCGGTGCTGGAAGACCGCGCCACCACCATCGGTGTGGTCATGGGTTGCCTCGGCCAGAAATGGTTCGACCTGACCCTCACCGGCGTCGAAGCCCACGCCGGCCCGACGCCCATGCACCTGCGCAAGGACGCCCTGGTGGGCGCCGCCGAGGTGATCAGCGCGGTCAACCGCATCGCCCATCAACAACAACCCCACGCCTGCGGCACGGTTGGCTGCCTGAACCTGCATCCCGGCTCGCGCAATGTGATTCCAGGCCAGGTGCACATGACCATCGACCTGCGCCACCTGCATGCCGATAAACTGCAAGCCATGGTTGATGAAGTGCGCGGCGTGATTGAAGCCACCTGTGCCCGGCATGGCCTGAGCTTTGAACTGACACCCACCGCCGACTTCCCGCCGCTGGACTTCAACCCGGCCTGCGTCAACGCCGTGCGTGACGGCGCCCAAGCGCTGGGCTTGAGCCACATGGACATCGTCAGCGGCGCCGGGCATGACGCGATTTTCGTCGCCGAACTCGGCCCGGCCGGGATGATCTTTGTGCCCTGCGAAGGCGGCATCAGCCATAACGAAATCGAAAACGCCGCGCCGGATGACCTGGCAGCGGGCTGCGCCGTGTTGCTGCGCGCCATGGTCAACGCGGCGCAGGGAGAAGCGGCATGAGTGAGATTGGCCAACTGACGGCGGTGCAACTGCTGCAGCATTTTCGCGACAAGACCTTGTCACCGGTAGACGTCACTGAAGACGCTTTGCTGCGGATCGAGCGCTATAACCCGGTGGTGAACGCCTACTGCCATGTCGACCCGCAAGGCGCGTTGAACGCGGCGCGGGCCTCGGAACAACGTTGGCTCAAGGGCCAACCCTGCGGTGCCCTGGACGGCGTACCGGCCTCGATCAAAGACCTGACGCTGACCGTCGGCATGCCCACCCGCAAGGGTTCGCGCACCTCCTCTGCCGAAGGGCCGTGGGAGGTGGATGCGCCCTTCTCAGCGTTTATGCGCAAAGCCGGCGCGGTGTTGCTGGGTAAAACCACCACGCCGGAATTCGGCTGGAAAGGCGTCACCGATAACCCGCTGTACGGCATCACACGCAACCCGTGGGACACGCGCACCACGGCGGGCGGCTCGTCGGGTGGCGCCGGTGCGGCGGCGGCGCTGAACCTGGGCGTATTGCACCAGGGCAGCGATGCCGGCGGCTCGATCCGTATTCCGTGTGCGTTCACCGGTACCTTCGGCATCAAGCCGACCTTCGGCTATGTGCCGCAGTGGCCGGCCAGTTCCATGACGATTCTGTCGCATCTGGGGCCGATGACGCGCACCGTGGAAGACACCGTGCTGATGCTGCAAACCGTGGCGCAACCGGATGCGCGCGATGGCCTGATCGGCGCGCCGCGCAATACGCCGTGGTTGTCGGGCGCTATGGATTTGAAGGGCTTGCGTGTGGCCTACAGCCCCACGTTCGGCTATGTGGACGTGGACCCGCAAGTGGCCAACGTGGTTGCCCAGGCGGTTGAGGGTCTCGTGCAACTGGGGGCTCATGTCGAGCAGATCGACCCAGGCTTCAGCGACCCTCTGGAGGTGTTCAGCACCTTGTGGGCAGCCGGTGCGGCGCGCCTGACGGGCTCCATGAGTGATGCGCAAAAACAATTGCTCGACCCCGGTTTGCTGCGTATTGCCCAACGCGGCCAGCAGTTGAGCCTCGGCGCTTTCAACGATGCCCTTGAAGCACGCGCGGCGTTGGTGGCGAGGATGGCGGCGTTTCATGAGCACTATGACCTATTGGTCTCGCCGATGATGCCGATTACCGCCTTCGAGGCTGGGCATAATGTGCCGCCGGGTTCTTCGATGAAAGAATGGATGGAGTGGACGCCGTTTACTTATCCGTTCAATTTGACCCAACAACCGGCAGCCTCGGTGCCCTGCGGGTTAGCGGCGAATGGCTTGCCGGTGGGCTTGCATGTGGTGGGTGCGCGGTTTGCGGATGAGCAGGTGTTGAGGGTGTGTCAGGCCTATGCCAACGCCTTCCCTACCGAACACCTTGAAGCGCCGCGCGGGCTCTGAACCGTGCATGTGCGGTGGCATCGGGCTTATAATCCGCGCTTCATTTTTTGTTGCGCGGATTGTTTCAGATGCGATTTACAAGGACTTTTCTGGCGAGTGCAGTGCTCGCCGTCTTGCCGGTTATGGTCCATGCCACAGCGTTGGACTTGAGCTACGAAGCGCCTGAGCTTGAGGCAGTGCCACACGATGCGCCGGTAACGGCCAAATCGCTGTTTCCGGTTCAGACACAGGCGCCGGTGACGTTCGAGTACAAGTGCAAGGGGCCGCGTTGTCAGTATGAGGATGACCTGGAGCAGCGGCACGAAGACCAGACCACGCAAAGTTGGTCCATCGGTATTCACTAGGGTTCGGCCTGCCTTGAGCTGAAATGCAATCATCAATTGTGGGAGCGGGCTTGCTCGCGAATGCGGTGGGTCAGTCAATTCATCTATAACTGACATACCGCATTCGCGAGCAAGCCCGCTCCCACATTTAAACCGAGTTGCATCAGGTAGATAGGCTTTTGCTTTGCATTTGATTTGGCTTTTGATCTGAGGCGCCCCGTCAACCACGATGGCCGCACTCCGGCTTGAATCCGTGGGCCGTCGCGCTGGGCCATCCTTGGCTCAGCGCGGCTAACCCGGCGTATACACCCAGCACCCCAACAAACCCACACACCCCAGTTCCAAGCACATTCCATTACACTGTCCCCCATTCATCCCAGGGGGCTTCATGGACATCGAACTGGCACGCACTTTCCTCGAAATCACCCGCTGCGGCAGCCTGGCCGCGGCCGCCGAGAAACTGCACGTCACCCAGACCGCCATCACCGCACGGGTCAAGAGCCTGGAGAGCCAGTTGGGCAGCACGCTGTTTGTGCGCAACCGCGCAGGCGCCAGGCTCACCGCCGATGGCGAAGCGTTTGTGGTGTACGCCAACCAATTGCTGCAAACCTGGGAAGCCGCCAAGCGCGACCTGCCGCTGCCCGATGGCTACCGCAACGTGCTGCACATCGGCGGCGAGGTCAGCCTGTGCAACCCATTGATGCTCGGCTGGGCGAAGGCCTTGCGCGAAGAGATCCCCGGCCATGCGCTGCGCACCGAAGTGCGTGAGGGTGAATACCTGTTGCGCCAACTGGAACTGGGCGTACTCGATGCCGCACTGGTATTCCAGCCGCAATACTGGCCGGGCCTGCAGGTCGAACAAGTGCTGGAAGAAAAACTGATCCTGGTGCAGTTAACCAGCAAACCCGCCCCTTACGTGTATATCGACTGGGGCCAGGGCTTTCGCCAGCAACACGACGCCGCGCTGCCCGACAAGGCCCGCGCCGCGCTGAGTTTCAACCTCGGGCCGCTGGCCTTGCAGTACATCCTGGAGAACGGCGGCGCCGGGTACTTTCGCACGCGGGTGGTGCAAAGCTACCTGGACAGCGGCGTCATGCAGCGCGTCCCGAAAGCGCCGGAATTCAGCTTCCCGACCTATCTGGTCTACTCACGGGCGCGGGATTCGGCGGTACTGCAGCAGGCGCTGGGGCTGCTGCGCGAAGTGGTCAAGGCCGAAAGCGACTGGTCACAACGCTGGGACCCGCTGATTTGAATCACCCTACGCCCGCGCGCATGCTAGCCTGCGGATGTTTCCCAGCGCAGCCTTACCGATGAACAAGAAAAAGTCCGTCACCATCAGCGACATCGCCAAACGGGTGGGCATGACCACCATCACGGTGTCCCGCGCACTGAGCAAGCCCGACCTGGTCAAGCCCGCCACCCTGGCGCGCATTCTCGAGGTCGCGCGCGAGCTGGACTACGTGCCCAATGCCTTCGCACGCGGGCTCAAGCGCAGTGAAAGCCTGATCATCGGCGTGATCACAGCCTCAGTCGACAACCCGTTTTACAGTGAGATGATCAAGGCGATTTCCCGCGAGGCGAAAAAGCACGGCTACACCATCATGCTGGTGGACACCGATGAGCTGGAAGAGCTCGAAAGCAAAGCCGTCGATACTCTGCTGGGCTATCGCGTGGCGGGCATCATCTTGTCGCCGGTCTCCGACGAGCCCAGCTACCAACCCGACTACCTGGAGCGCCTGGGCAACGGCAAAACCCCGGTGGTGCTGCTCGACCGCACGCTCCACGACAGCCCGTTCAGCCGCGTGGTGCTCGACAACTACCACAGCGGCATCCAGGCCGCGCACTACCTGTTGCGCCAGACACCCGACCTTAAACGTCTGCTGGTACTGACCGGCCCGGAGCATTCACGTATCACCGTGGAACGCCTCAAGGGCCTGCGCGAAGTGCTGGCTGAGCACCCCCATATTCAGGTCGAAGTGCAGGCCGGCGACTACACGCTGATGCCGTCTTACCTGCACACCCTCGATTACCTGGCCGAGCAGGCCGCGCCCGATGCGATCATGGGTTTTAACCAGCTGATCACCCTCGGCGCCCTGCGTGCCTTGCGCATGCACAACATCGCCCACGACAGCCTGACCATCTGCGGCATCGACCGCCTGCCCTTCGCCGATATCTTCGGCGTGCCGATCGCCTGCGTGGCCCACGACGCCTCACTCGCCGGCAGCAGCGCGGTACGCCTGCTGCTTGACCGCTTGCAGGACCCGCACAAGCCACGGGACAAAGTGGTGATCGCCGGCGTGCTGGAAAACGGCTAGCGGCTGGTGTAGCCCCCATCGATCGGCAGGCTCACGCCGCTGATCATGCTGGCGGCATCGCTGAGCAGGAACAGCACCGGCAGCGCGACTTCCACGGTTTGTGCGAAACGCCCCAACGGAATGGCCGCCAGCGCCGGGTCGCGTTTGGCCGGGTCAGACCAGGCCTTGGTCGCCATGGGCGTGAGTGTGACCGTGGGATTGACGCTGTTCACACGAATGCCAAAGCGCCCCCACTCGGCGCACTGCACGCGGGTGATCGCGTCCAGTGCGGCCTTGGACGCGCAGTAGCCGAGGTGATCGTCCAGCGCCACCAGCGAGGCCTGGCTTGAGACATTGACGATGCTGCCGGAGATATTGGCTTCGATCATTTTTGCCGCCACTCGGCTGGCGACTTGTGCGGCGGCGCGGGCGTTGACCTGCATGACCTGATCGAACGCCTGCGCACTGATGGCAGCGGCGGGTTCCAGGCGTGAGATGCCGGCGCAGTTGACCAGGCCATGCAGTGGCGGCAAGTCGGCCAGGGCTTTATCCAGGCCGATGCTGTCGGCGATATCCACGCATAAGCTGTTGCAGCCCAGCTGTGCCAAGGCTTGCGCGTCGCGGCCGAGGGCGAAGACGTCGGCACCGGCGGCGATCAGCTGTTGGGCGATTTCGCGACCGATGCCGCTGCTGGCGCCGGTGACGAGGATGCGCTGGCGGGTGAAGTTGAAGGTGGTGGTCATGGATCACAGTCTCGAAAAAAGTGGAGATCCAGTGTGGGAGCGGGCTTGCTCGCGAATGCGGTGGGTCAGTTATAGATGAAGTGACTGACACACCGCATTCGCGAGCAAGCCCGCTCCCACTTTTGGACCGCGTGAATTCAGTTGGTTTGCAGGTTGTGCATGATCGGTTTGAGGGCTGGATACAGCTTCAAGTACTCGGCAAACGCCCGGTCATACGTCATGACATTCTCGCGTTTGGGCTGCGCCCGCAGTTCCAGCTGCACCCAGCCTTTGTCCATCTGGTCATCACTCACCAACCCCACCGTATGCGCCGCCAGCAACGCCGCGCCCAAGGCCGCTTCCACCTCCTGCACGATGGTGTAAACCGGGTAGCGGGTGACATCGGCAATAATCTGCATCCACAAATCCGAATGGCTCGCGCCGCCCACCACAATCAAGCGTGGGTCCAGTGAATGTGCGCCCTGGGTACCGGCTTCAATGTTGTGGCGCAGGGCAAAACTCACGCCTTCAAGCACCGCGCGGTACAGGTGAATACGGCTGTGGTACAGGTTCAGCCCGACGAAACTGCCACTGGCGCGGTCATCCCACACCGGGCTGCGTTCGCCCATCAGGTACGGCAAAAACAACAAACCTTCGCTGCCCGCCGGCACCTGGGTGGCGCTCTGTTCCAGCAACACCAGGCTGTCCTGGCCGCTGGCCTGGGCCTGCTGTTCTTCGGCCTGGCAGAACTGCTCGCGAAACCAGCTGACCGACGCCCCGGCGGTGATCGCGCCGCCAAAGATGTACAGGTCCCGACGGCCGTTGTAGACATGCGGCATGCTCACTAACCCGTGGTGTGCGTCCACGTGCTGGTTCAAGTAACCCCAGCACATGCTGGTGCCGATCATCGCCACATGGTTGCCCGGCTGCGTAACACCCGCCGCCAGCGTCGCCATGGCTGCATCCACACCGCCGGCCAGGATTGGCGTACCGGCCTGCAAGCCCAGGCGCGTGGCCCAGCTTTCGAGCAAACCGCCCACCACCTCACCGGAGTACACCAACCGCTCGGGCATCATGGCCTGTGGAATGCCCAGCGCAGCGAGCATCTCGGCGGACCAGCCGCGCGCCTTCACGTCATAGACCCCGCCGATATTGCCGGCGCTGCTATGGTCCACCGCCAATTCGCCGGTAAGGCACCAGTTGATATAGCTGTTGGGCGGCAGCAGGTAGCGCGTGTCAGCCCACACCTGCGGCTGATGCTGCTTGAGCCAGAGCATCTTGGTGAAGCCGTAGTAGCTGTCCACCGAGTTGCCGGTGATTTCGAACAAGCGCTCCAGATCCAGGTGCTCACGCACCCACGCCACCTGCTCGCCCGCGCGGCGGTCCATCCAGATCAGGCACGGGTGCAGCGGCGTGATCTGAGCGTCCACGGCAATTCCCGAACCGCCGTACAGGCTACTGATGCACAGCGCGTTGACCTGCCCGGCCGCCACGCCGGACTTGGCCATGCACTGCGCCACACACGCCTCGACCGCCTCCAGCCACACCTGCGGCCATTGCTCGGCCCAGCGCACTTTCGGGGTATCGACGCGATACCCCTGGCTGTGCTGGGCAATGATCGTACCTTGACCATCCACCAGCAGCGCCTTGGTGCTCTGGGTTCCTATATCGACACCCATTACATAGTTCATAGATCAAATCACCGGCTTCAACAGCACCTTGATCGACTTGGTCGAGTTGGCCAACGCAAAGGCCTCGGCGAAATCATCCAGCGGGAAGTCATGGGTCACGATGCCCTTGGACGTCACCAGGCCGCGCTCGAACAGGTCGATAGCGATCGGGTAGCAATACGGGCCCAGATGCGCGCCGCGCACGTCCAGCTCCTTGCGGTCGCCGATGATCGACCAGTCGACGCTGGTTTCGGCGCCAAACACACTGAACTCGACAAAACGCCCGAGCTTGCGGATCAGGTCCAGGCCTTGGGTCACGCCCGCCGGCACGCCGGTGGTTTCGATGTACACGTCGCAACCATAGTTATCGGTGAGGCCATTGATGATCTCGCGGGCATTGTCGCGGGACGGGTTGATCACCACGTCGGCGCCGAACTGCTTGGCCAGTTCCAGGCGCTCGTCGACCATGTCGATCACCACCAGTTTTTTCGGGGTTTTCAGCGCGGCGACCTGAACCATGCACAGCCCCAGCGTCCCGGCACCGGCGATCACCACCACGTCGTCGAGCTGGATTTCGCCACGGTTGACGGTGTGGATCGAACACGCCATCGGCTCCACCAGCGCCGAGTCTTCCAGCGACACCGACTCGGGAATCCTGTGCACGATGGCAGTCTTGGGGATGCGCATGTACTGGGCCATGCCGCCTTCGGCGACTTCTCGCTGGAAGCCGAAGATATTGTGCACTTCGCACATCCAGTACTTGCCCGACTTGCAGAAGCGGCACTTGCCGCACGGTACGATCTGCTCGGCGATCACCTTGTCGCCCACCGCCACCTCAAAGTGCTCGCCGGCGCCCTCGCCCACTTCCTCCACGTAGCCGAAAAACTCGTGGCCCGGCACCACCGGCGCCTTGACCCACGGGTTGTCGCCGCCCCAGAACATCGCCGCGCCGGAATGGCATTTGCAGTCGCTGGCGCAGATGCCGCAGGCGGCAATGCGGATCACCAGTTCATTGGGGCGCGCCTTGGGTTTGCCGATGCGCTCCAGGCGGTAGTCTTTGGGGCCGTGGCAGACGACGGCTTGCATCTCGGTGTGCTTGTCCATGTGTTCGGTCCTTTCTTGTCAGGTGTTTATTTATGGCGCTGACGGCTGATGAAAATCGCCAGCAAAATGATCCCGCCCTTGATCACGCTCTGGACGTAGGGCGAGACCCCGAGCATGTTCAAACCGTTATTGAGTACGCCCAGCAGCATGGCGCCGAGCAAGGTGCCGACAATCACCCCGCGCCCGCCGGCAATCGACGCACCGCCGAGTACCACGGCCGCAATCGCATCCAGCTCGAACGACACACCGGCATTCGGCTGGCCGCTCATCAAGCGTGAGGTGAGCACCAGCCCGGCAATCGCTGCGGTCAGGCCGCTGATGCCGTACACCAGCAACTTGAAGCGCGCCGCCCGTACGCCCGACAAACGCACCGCTTCTTCATTGCCGCCGATGGCGTAGATGTAGCGGCCGATACGCGTGTGTTGCAGCAACACATAGGCGGCAAAGTAGGTGACCAGCATGATCAGGATCGGCACGTCGACGCCGAACAGGCTCTGGCGGCCGAAGAAACCGAACCACTCCGGCAACCCCGAAATCGGGTAGCCGTCGGTGTACATCAGGCCCAGGCCACGGGCGATGCCCATGGTCGCCAGGGTGACGATGATCGGCGGCATGTGCAGGTAGGCGACGAACACGCCATTGCCGATGCCGAAGGCCACGCCGATCAGCAGGCCGGCGCCAATCGCCAGGCCCGGCGGCAGGCCTGCGACCATCAGCCCTGCGGTCAAGGTGCCCGACAGCGCCATCACCGGGCCTACCGACAGGTCGATGCCACCGGTGAGAATCACGCAGGTCATGCCCACCGCGATAATCGCGTTGATCGACACCTGGCGCGCAATGTTCGACAGGTTGCTGGTGGTGAGGAAGTTATCGCTGGCGAAGATCATCACCAGGGTCACCACCACCAACCCCACGAAGGGATAAAACGCCGGCGAGCGCACCAGCCGCGCCAGGTTCAGGCGCAGTCGGCTGGTGTCGCCGGTATTAACGGACATATTCACTTGAGCCCCCTGTTGCATGGCGCATGACCTCTTGTGGGTTGACGGCGGCCGCTTCCAGCAGCTTGACGATGGCGCCCTTGTGGAACACGGCGACGCGGTCGCACATGCCGATGACTTCGGGCAGTTCGGAAGAAATCATGATGATCGCGTAGCCTTGTTCGGTGAGGCTGCGCATCAGCGCGTAGATCTGCGCCTTGGCGCCGACGTCGATGCCGCGTGTGGGTTCATCGAACACCAGCACGTCGCAGTGGTGGTTGATCCAGCGTGCGATCACAACCTTTTGCTGGTTGCCGCCACTGAGGTTGAACACCCGGCTTTCGCCGCTGGGCGCCTTGATCGACAGCTGGCGCATCAACGCCTCAACGCCGGCGCATTCCTTGGCCTTGTTGATCAGGCCCGAGGCGTTCTGGTACTTGGGCAGGTTGTTCAGGGAGATGTTTTCGCGAATGCTGAAATCGGTGATCAGCCCTTCGCTCTTGCGGCTTTCCGGCAGCAGGCCGATGCCGTGGGCCAGAGCCTGCGCCGGGTCATTGAGGGTGACTTTCTCGCCGCGCAACCACACGTTTTTGCTCACCGACGGCAGCGCGCCCATCATGCCCAGCGCCAGCTCGGTACGACCGGAGCCGACCAGCCCGGCAAAGCCGAGGATCTCGCCCTTGTGCAGCTGAAAGCTGTTGTGCGGGCCATTGCGTACCAACTGGATGTCCTTGACCTCCAGCAACAGCGGGCCACGGTCTTTCGTGGGTTTGGGTGGAAAACTGTTTTCCAGGCGGCGGCCGACCATCATTTCGACGAGCCGGTCGATATCACTGTCGGCCACATCGGTCACGCCGACGTTACCGCCATCGCGCAATACGCTGATGCGGTCGCACACCTGGAAAATCTCCTCCAGGTGGTGAGAGATAAAAATCACCGCCACGCCCTGGCGCTTGAGTTCGCGCATGATCTCGAACAGCAGTTCGGCTTCGCTGGGTGTGAGGGTGGCGGTCGGTTCATCGAGTACCAACAGGCGTGCATCCAGGGCCAGGGCCTTGGCAATTTCGACGAATTGCTGCTCGGCCACGCTCAGGTGCTTGACCGCGCATTGCAGGTCGATACTCACACCCAGGCGCTTGAATAACGCCTGGCTGGCCTCGACCATTTTCCGCTTGCGCAGCAGGCCGAAGCGGTTGCTGAGCTCATGGCCGAGGAAGATGTTTTCCACCGCCGTGAGGTAGGGAATCAGGCTGAATTCCTGGAACACGATGCCAATACCGGCAGCGATCGCGTCGCGGTAAGTGGCAAATTTTTGCGCCTGGCCGTCGATCAAAATTTGCCCTTCGTCCTGATGCTCGACACCGCCGAGGATCTTCATCAGGGTCGACTTGCCCGCGCCATTTTCACCCAGCAACGCATGGATTTCGCCGCGCTCGACCTGCAGGTTGATGGACTTGAGGGCCTGTACGCCCGGGTAGCGCTTACAGATATTTTCCAGCTTCAGAAGACTGCTCATACCGCCGACCTCGTATTCAGAAGGAGACCTCAAGCCCCACGGTTCACGTGGGGCCGGGGCGATTTACCAGCTGAAATCCTTGGCCTTGGCCTGGTCGATCAAAGTGATGTCGACGGGAATGGTGGCCGGCACTTGCGAGCCCCACTTCTTGGCCAGGGCGATGCCCAGGGCCAGGCGAATCTGATCGCGCGGGTATTGCGCCGAGGTGGCGATGAACTTGCTGCCGGGCTTCTGGATCGCCTTGATGGCTTCCGGCGCGCCGTCGACGCTGACCAGTTTCACGTCCAGGCCGCTGGCTTCGATGGCCGACAGGGCGCCGAGCGAGCCGTTGTCATTCACGCTGAAGATGCCCTTGAGACCCGGCTGGGCCTGCAGCATGTTTTCGGTGACGGTCAGCGCCTGGTCACGTTCCTGCTTGCCGTTCTGGATGCTGACAATCTTGATGTCCGGGTGCTTGGCCACCGCCTCTTTGCAGCCGCGCACACGCTCAAGGATCGGCACCACGGCGATGCCGTCGAGGATCGCGATATTACCTTTGTCGCCGATGTTCTTGGCCAGGTATTCGCAGGCCTGGAAGCCGGCGTCGAAGTTTTTCGAACCGACGAAGGAGTCCAACGGGCCGTCGGCCTGGGCGTCCACTGCGACCACCACCACACCCGCAGCGTGGGCAGATTTGACCGCCGATTGCACGCCGACCGAGTCGGTGGGGTTGATCAGCAGGATATCGATGCCCTTTTGCAGCATGTCTTCGACATCGCTGACCTGCTTGGACACGTCATGGCGGGCATCGGTGATGATCAGCTTCGCACCGATAGTCGCGCCGGCTTCTTCCAGGGCGTTTTTCATAGTGACGAAATAGGGGTTGTTGATTTCCTGGAAGGAGGCGCCGATGCGGATCGGTTTGGCGGCGTCGGCAAACGCTGTAGTGGTGGCGCCGAGGGTGATGCTGACAGCCAGTAAACACAGGGTTTTCGGGAGCATTTTCATGGCGTGGTTCTCTGTTTTGTTTTTATTTTTAGAGCAAATGTTATCGTTAACATTTTGCGAGAAGCTAACAAGTAAATGGGGGCTGTGCAAGCCCCCGTTGGTCGCCCACGGTTCAAGTGTGGGAACTGGCTTGCCTGCGATAGCATCTACTCGCTCTACCTGACACACCGAGGTGTCTGCATCGCAGGCAAGCCAGCTCCCACAAAAGCCTGTTTCCACACAAGCCAGCTCCCACACTTGAACCACGTACCGCGCAAAAACTCGCACTATCTCGCGTACCAACTAAGCTCAGGCTCCAACAAAAAACCCGAGCGTGCCGCCATGGCCCACCCCACCGAGACCTTCCGCGCCGGCTACCGCGCCGCCGTGAGCGCCCGTTACAACCCCTGGCTGCACGCCGGTTTCGTGCTCGGCTACGGCATCATCTGCATCGCCCTGGCCTGGTCCTCCACCGCGCACATCACCGCGCTCCAGTGGCTGACCGTGCCGCTGACGCTGGTGTTCTTCAACCTGTGCATCTACCTCGTGCACCGCCACCTGGGTCATCACAAACACAGCCTGGCCCGGCTGTTCTATGCGCGGCACACGGGTGACCACCACAGCTTTTTTACCCCCGGCCACATGACCTACGACAGCCCGCGAGACTGGCGGGTGATTCTGTTCCCGGCCTGGCTGATCGTGCTGCACAGCCTGGCGATCACCCTGCCCGCCTGGTGGCTGCTCAAACAATTGAGCCCCAACGTCGCCGGACTGTTTGCCGGGTGCATGATCCTTGGGTATTTACTTTACGAAGTGTTTCACGCCTGCGAGCACTTGCCCGCCGAGCACCCGGTGGCGCGCCTGCCATGGATTCGCCAGATGCATCAGTTGCACGCCCTGCACCATCGCCGTGAGCTGATGCAGGGGCGCAATTTCAATATCGTCCTACCGCTGATGGATTACCTGTTCGGCACCCTGCACTGGGAACCGAACGCCCACGACAACCAGGAATAGTCATGAGTACCCGTCCCAAAAAATTGCGCCACTTGCTGTTCGTACTGCTGCTTGCAGTCATCGCTTTTCTGCTGCTGATGCCGACCAACGTGCAACCGGTGAACTGGTCGCCGCCCACGGCGCCCTCGCTGAAAAACGGCGCCTACGCCGAGAACCAGCGGCTCAAGGGCATTGAAAAAATCGGCGCCCAGGACATCGCCGGCCCCGAAGCCTTGCTGCTCGACCCCCAGGGTTTTCTGATCAGCGGCCTGCAGGACGGGCGCATTATCCGCACCTCGCCAAACAGCCACACCCTGGAGGTGCTCGCCAACACCGGCGGCCGCCCGCTCGGCCTGGCGTTACACCCGGATGGGCGCTTGATCATTGCCGACGGGGTAAAAGGGTTGCTCGCCTTGGATGCCAACCGTCAACTCAAACTGTTGAGCAGCAGCGCTGACGGCGTGCCCTTTGGTCTCACCGACGATGTGACCGTCGACGCCGGCGGGCACTATGCCTACTTCAGCGACGCATCGAGCCGCTGGGGCTACGGCCAGGACGGCACAGCGGTGATCGAGCATGGCGGCGACGGCCGGTTGCTGCGCTATGACTTCAGCAACGGCCGCACCGAGGTGTTACTGGACCGGCTGCAATTTGCCAATGGTGTGACCCTGGGCCCGGATGAAAACTACGTACTGGTGAATGAAACCGGCGCCTACCGCATCAGCCTTTACTGGCTCAAGGGCGAGCGCAGCGGCACCCATGACCTGTTTATCGACAACCTGCCGGGCCTGCCGGACAACCTCAGTTTCAACGGGCGCGATCGCTTCTGGGTCGCCCTGTATTCGCCACGCAACCCGTTGCTTGACGGTTTCGCCGGCTACCCACTGTTACGCAAGGTGATGGTGCGCGCACTGATGGTGGTGCCCAAGCCCATCGAGCGCAAAGCCTTTGTGCTGGGGCTGGACACCGATGGCAAGGTCATCGCCAACTTGCAGGATGGCAGTGCGGGCAATTACTCGCCGGTCACTACCGCACGCGAATACGGCGACTGGTTGTACCTGGGCTCGCTCACGAGCACCAGCATGGCGCGCCTGCCGTTGAAGCTGGCGCTGGCCGGCGAATAACAAAAAGGGGCAGCCTGTTCAGGCTGCCCCTTCTGATTTACATCACGGTATCAATGGATGATGTTTTGGGTGCAGATGTGCCCAAAGGTCACATATTGCACATTGTCACCGCCGACACCCACGCCCGGGAACTCGTCCAGCTCAATACGCCAGCCGCCGAAGTTGAAGGTGGTGTCCCAGGTGTACTGCACGCCGGTGCTGCTGTCCGGGTACTGCACGCGGTTATCGCCAAAGCAGGTACCGAGCGCGGCACTGGCCTGGGACGTGCCGGCACTGTTGGTAGTGGCCTTGAAGTCGGTCCAATGGAACTCGGTGCCCTCAAAGCGTTTGTCGACACGCAGCACAGGTGTGACGCCGAGCAGTGGCGCACCCGTGGAATCGGACCAGTTGGTGGTCCAGTTCAATGTGCGCCCCGCCTGAGTCGCCATCCAGAATATCGATGCCGGCACCCGCACGATGTTGTCACCGGTTACCTGCGAGCTATTCAGGCGTGGCGCAGAGCCGAGGCTCAATTTGTAGTACTTGCTCGGGTCCTGCGTCACGGCCGGGTTGGCCCGCACACGCACCTTGACGGTGGTACCCGGCGTGACGCTCGGGTAAGTGGAGGTAGAGCCGGCTGGCACGACGATCCAGTTGACGCCATCAAAGCGCTCGAAGATCCACTGGTTACGGCTGCCACTCTCATCGCCTGCCAGGTACATGCTCACGGCCTGGCCACGCACGGCCTTGAAGTCGAAGTAATCGACGTCGTTGGCGTTGTCGAGGTTGCCGCTCACCTTGTTCATGGTGTCCGGCAGCGCAAAAGCATCTTGCGCCGTGTCGTTGGGCTCGAAGGCATCGATGTTGGTGTCTGCCGCCACGCCAAAACTGAACTGCGCATTGGTTGCGGTCTTGGCCACCATGTACCAGTAGTAGTCACCGGCCGGCAGCACGCCGTCGATGTATTCATCGGCATTGCCGGCGTTATCGGCGGTGGCCAGCAGTTGCAGGTTGCCTTGGCCGTCATCGCGGAACAGGCTCAGCGACATGTCGGCGCCGGCACTCTGGTTGATCAACTGCACCAGCACCCGCGCGCTTTTTGGCAGGTTGAAGTGGTAAGGGAAATCCTGGCCCGTTTGCACTTCGCTGATGGTGTAGAGGGTGTTGATATCCAGGGTCGGAAACAGCGGAACAAAGTCGGCGACCGCGGCACTTTTCAGCTCGCTCTGACTCGGCTTTTTCAACGTGCCGATAACGGTGTTGAACGGTGCGGATTTGGCAGCCTTGGTAACCGCCTTGGCCTTGCCGTCCCGTGCATCCAGCAGCTTTTGCCGCAGCGCCTCCGACATCGGCACCGCAGTGAGCGTGCCGCCAGGTTTGAGCGCGTCAATCTCGCTTTGGCTGACCGTGCCGGGGGTGAGTTTGGGAAGGTTCAGATCGGCCAGGGCAGAGGCCGAGATAAAGCAGGAAGCCATCATGGCCGCGCCCAGCATAAGAGCTTTGGTTGGTTTCATTTTTTATCCATCCATAGTTAAAAAATTGATGCTCAGGTGAGCGGTGACATCCGGTCACCTGGGATGGAATGTAGAACAATACTGTATGCATGAACAGTATTTTTTAGAAAAAAATTAACCTCCTTCAAATAGGTAGGTCACCCCACCTGCGCCAAACGGACCAGACCACGGTTGTGATCAGCCAGATAAACCCCCAGGTAATAAGGCCATACCACCCAACGTTTGAGCGCCAAAGGCACAGACGCCAGTTCGTCCTCGGTCACAACACCGGCTTTCACGTGGCGCGTTGAATCGGACAGGAACTCAAAAATCAGCAACATGCGGTACTGCCTGTCTATCCACTCCTTTCGTCTCCAAAAACGTTTATTGCCACCAACCCTCCCGTTTCCACACGCCTCTTTGATCTCAAATCCTTTGCGTCTACAGCCAAGTGCCCCAATAGCCCCAACTGATCGACCAAAACATCACAAGGCGATAGGGCCAAACGGCCCAACGCTTGAGTGTTAATGGAATGGCGGCTAATTCAGCCTCGGTCACAAGACCTTCTTTCACGGAGTGTTTAGGCCTGCGAAGAATGTCAATCATCAGGCCCATGCGATTGAACCTGACGAACCGCTGGTTAGGTCGCCAGCGTTGCTGATATTTGCGCACCTCTGCGTTTTCACTGAAGTAGCTTTCGAGTGCTTCGAGCTTTGTGCAGCCAGCAAATAGCATCAGCCCCAAAACGATGAACGTTCCAACAACCATCACAGCGGTATAGACGAGAAAATAATCCATGGTTAAGCGCCCTCCGGCTGGAATATCAAATCACCATCGTTTTCTATGATCGTACCGCCCAACCACGCCCCACCATCACCGACTTTACTGCCGCCTAAATATCCTCCCGCAGCACCGCCAATTACTCCGCAACTCAGGGCGCCGCTCCCTCTAGTCGCAATACCCAAAAAAAAGGTGCATGCGCGACGCGTTAATTCAGCGCCTAAAATACCGCCGCCAGCCGCGCCCACTACCCCGCCTACCAACCGCCCACTCTCCACATACTTCGCCCTTCTGCACTGCGCCTCCCTTCCCGTCATACACGCCTCCTTGACCTCCAATCCTGTCACCCCCACATCCATGGCCAACCCCACATAAGTCCCCTTCCCCAACCACTTCGACACCTGCGCCACGTCCCCGACCCGCTGCGCATACCCCGCAATCTCACCTTTATGCAGGTAGCTTCTGGTCGAAATCCCCAACACCTTCTTCAACGATTGATTGCCCCGCAGCCCCGTGCCAAACCGCGCCGCGCCTTGCAGTTGCCCATCCAGCTGCCGAAACAGCCCTTGGCGCTGGCGAGCAAACTCACCCCTGTCCAACCCACCGCCCTTCAACCTCTGATGCAAGCGCTCAATCGCCTCCAGGGTCTGCGCCACCTCATCCAGATGCCGCGCCCACGCCGACGTGGCGCTGCCGATACCGATCGAGCCATTCGCCAGCAAACTCTGCAGCAAGTCGTAGTTATTGATCACTGCCGAGCCGGCCGATGGCTCCAGCCGCCAGCGGATCTGCTCGCCATAACGCATCAACCAGGCTTCTTCACTGCGGCAGCTGAAGCTGAAGTCGTCAGGGATAATCACCAGTTGCCCAGGAGTCACCAGGCCAGTACGCAAGTGCCGGTTCAACACGTCAAAGTGATCAGAACGCTGACGATTTGGCGCCCCGCCCATCGCCCTGGATTTCAGACTGTTGTAGTCCGTTGTGCGGTCATTGATAAATCCCTGCGCCATGCCTTCCATCCCGGATGCAATGAAGATGGCGTCGGAATATAGGCACGTGAAGGCGGCCTGCACACAAGGGCAGGCGCGGGAAATCACATTTGGGAAGTTGCCTACTCGGCAGAGAAAAATCGCCTACAAGAAACCGCGATTAATAGCCGGTCATCTCCAGATACCCCACACCACCGTCAAACTGCACCGGCCCTTCCCAGTACGGAATACTGAGGTTCATCCATGCCTTCGGGTTGACGGCCTGGGGCGTAATGTCCAGTTGTTTGCCGGGAATTTTCAATGACCAGCGCGTGGGCACAATGCGCCCGTCAACCTCGGTGGTGGCCAGCGGTGTGAGCTGAATATCGGCGTTATGCAGGGTCTGGGTGTGCCCTTGCTGGTCGATCCAGGTGCCGGTCAGGTAACCCGCGCCGTCCTTTTGCCGCACGCGAAACAGCATCAACTGCTCGCCACGGTCCAGGTGCAGGGAGAACCAGTCCCAGCCGGTCTGGCTGGCGGCCAGCGGTTGGCTGCTCCACTCGCGGTCGAGCCAGGCCGGGCCGCTGACCTGGTAGGTGGTGCCGTCGATACGGACGCTGCCCGTCGCCGTGAAAAACGGCTGGCTGTAGTAGTAGGACGCCTGGCCTTGGTCGGATTTGCGGCTGTAGCCGTTATCGCCTTGCAGCACCAGCGGGCGGCTGGAGGTCAGGTGCAAATCGTAGGCGAACTGTGGGCCTGCGGCCTTGAGTTGCATATCGGCCAAGGCGCTGGCGGAACCTGGTCGGGTGGCAAAACGCCAATCGTCGAGCCAGGCCGTGAACGGCGCTGCCTGGGCGCCGGCCTGGCCAACGCCGCCACGGGCGTAGCGCTCAGCAGCGTAATGGCGGNGTGACGGCGGCATGGCCCAGCCAGATCGTCGCGTCGCGCCAGCCCGCCTGTACCGGCCCGGCCTTCAGCGCGTTGCGAAACAATGTCCATTGCACACCGAACACACGGCCTTGCTCGTCCTTGAGGTTGGCGGTGACGTACCACCATTCGATGCGAAAGCCTGGGTGCGGGCCGTGGTCTTCGGGAAAGCTGAAGACCTTGCCAGGCACCACCTGGGCAAAATCCGCCGCCTCGCTGCCAAGGCCGGCGAAGCTTTCCGGCGGCGCGGGGGCTTTGTCGCAGGCCGTTAACAGCAATACGGCGGCCCAGCACCAGGGGTTAATCTTCATTGGCAAAGGTCCTCAGCAAATCCGCCGGGCGACTGCGGTACAACTGCCACAGTGGCCAGGCCGAGGCCAGCAGCGTGGCAAGCATGGCCAGCCCCAACAATTGCGCCAGCTGCCACGGAAACACTTGCAAGGGCAAGCGCCAGCCGAACGCCTGCACATTGATCACCGCGTCCAGGCACCATGCCAGCAGCAGGCCCAAGGGCAAGGCGAGTACCAGCGTCAACACCGCCAGCAGCCAGGTTTGGCCGAGGTTGAGCAACATCAGTTGCCGGCGCGTCACGCCCAGCGCCCACAGCGGTGCGAGTTGGCCAAGGCGGCTTTGGCTCTGGGTCAGCAGGCTGATAAACAGCGCCACACCGGCGACACCCAACGTCAGGCTGTTGAGTGCGGCAGTGGCGGCGAAGGTGCGTTCGAACACCTGGCTCGACCAGCCTTTAAGCTGCTGCTGATCGACGATGCGGCTGTCCTCAAGGGCAAAGGCGCGCCGCACCTCCTGCACCAGCGCCGGTACATTGCCGGGCAGTACGCGCAGGTTGAAGCGTGCCGGTGCCAGGCCCGGCCAGTGCGCCAGCAGGTGTTGCGAATTAACCAGCAGATGGCCCTTGGGGTTGCCGTAGTCGGCGTAAACCCCCACCACTGTTGGCGACCAGACGCCTTGCGGCGTGGGGAGCTGGATGGCGTCGCCCAGCCGCACATTCAGGCGGCGTGCCAATTGCTCGCTGAGCATCACGCTATCGCCCTGCAGCAGTTGGTCCCAAGGCGCGCTCGCCGCTTGCAGCAAGGGCCAGTGCTGGCGATAGGTCGGGTCATCGACCACGCCGAACACATCTGCCGGCCAGCCCTGCAATTGCACCGCCACCTGCCAGGTCGGCAGCACCGCCTGCACCAGCGGTTGCTGCGCCAACCAGCTGGAAAGCTGCTCGGCCTGGGCCGGATTCTGCGGGTTGAGGTACAGCTCGGCGGTAAGGCGTTGTTCCAGCCAGTTATTGAACGTCTGGCGAAACCCCGAAGTCATGGAGCCCGCGCCGATGTTCGCCGCCAGCGCCAACAGCAACGCCATCAACGCCAGGCTCAAGGCCGGCAACTGCTGGCGGCAGTCGGCAAGAAACCACTGGCCCAACACCGAACGGCTGCGTCCAAGCACCGCCGTCAACAGCGCATTGAGCACCACCGGCAGGCCAAGCGCCGCGCCCAGCAGCAAGGCGGCCATCAGCACAAACCCGGCGGCGAGGCTGTTGCCCCACCACAGCGCCAGCAGTGCAATCGCCAGCGCGGTAGCCGCCACCCCACCCTGACGGCGCAGCCAGCGCCCATGCGCCTCGTGCCAGGCCTGGGCATTGGCCAGGGCCAGCAAGGGCAAACGGGCCGCACGCCACAGGCTGCCGGCACCGGCAAGCAGGGCGCCGAGCAGGCCCAAGCCCAAGCCGGCCAGCCACCACCACGGGCTGAGGCTCAACTGGCCCGCCACTTCGGCGCCATACAGGCCGCGCAGGCTGGCGGCCACGTCCGGCAGCAACAGGCTGGCCAGCAGGTAACCACTGATCACCCCCAGCACGCCGCCCAGCAACGACAACACCCCCAGCTCAACCGCCAGGCTGACGATCAGCAGGCGCGCGCTGACCCCGCAGGCACGCAAGGTGCGCAGCAAACCACGGCGTTGCTCCAGGGCCAGGCCGATGGCGGCGTGGACAATAAACAGGCCGACCACAAAGGATAAAAAGCCCAAGGCATCGAGGTTCAGGTGAAAGCTTTCGGTGAGGCGCGAGAGGTTATTGTCCTCGCCTTGCTTGAGTTGCAGCGCGGCAGGCGGCGTCGGCTGGGTGGCGGCAAAGGCCTTGTCCACCAACAGGCGCGACAGGCGCCCCGGCATGTCCAACAGTGGCTGGGCGAAGCCGATATCGGTCAGCAACAGCCCGGGGGCCATGTCGGGCTGAACCTGTAAAGGTGGTAGCCGTTGCCCGCTGACCGTCAATGGCTGCTCACCGGCCTGCAACCCCAACGCCTGCAAGGTTTGCGCAGCGATCCAGGTTTGCCCGGGCGGGTTGAAAAACCCGAGCATCTGCGCCTGGCTCAAGCGCTGCCCCGCCACCGCGCCGCCACCGGGCAAGGACAACGGCTCGATGCCCATCAACTGCAGGCGCAGCTCTTCATGCCCCTTGAGCTGCAGCCGCCCCTGCACCACCGGCGACACCGGCCAGCCGGCACGGCGCAGTTCGGCAAACAGCGCCTGCGGGAAACTCGCACCGTCCGGCGCACTCAGGCTGGCTTGGGGTTCACCGCCGATCAATTGGCTGGCACGTGCATAGCTGTCGCGCGCCTGGCTGTTAAGGGCTTGCACGCCGGTCAACAGTGCGGTGGCCAGCCACAAGCCGGTGAGCACGCTGAAAAACTGCACCGGGTGCCGCCGCCAATGGCTCAACAGTGCGCGCAGTGCCCAATAAAATACCCTCATCTCACGCGACCACACGGCCATGCCGCAACACCACCTGGCGGTCCAGGCGTGCGGCGATGCGCGGGCTGTGGGTCACCATCAACAGGCTGGTGGGGCTGTCTCGCAGCAGGTCCAGCAGCAATTGCAGCACGTCATCGCTGGTGGCCTCGTCGAGGTTGCCGGTGGGTTCATCCGCCAGCAACAAGCCGGGGCGCGAGGCCAACGCGCGGCCCACCGCAACCCGCTGCTGTTGGCCGCCGGAGAGTTGTTCGGGATAACGCTTGAGCAAGTCGCCCAGGCCCAGGCGCTCAACCAGCTGCGCCTGCCATTGCGGGTCGAAGCGCCCGGCCAGGCGGGCCTGGAACGCCAGGTTGTCGTCGACACGCAAGCTGCCGATCAGGTTGAACTGCTGGAACACCAGGCCGATTTGGGTACGCCGCCAATGGGCCAGTTGCGCCTCGCTCAGTTGGTCCAGGCGCTGCTCGCCCACCTGGACAGTGCCGCTGTCCACGCGGTCGAGCCCGGCGACCAGATGCAACAACGTGCTTTTGCCACTGCCCGACTCGCCCATCAGCGCCAGGCTGCTACGTTCGCCCAGGTACAGGTCGACACCCGCCAGCACCGGCAGTGGACCTTGCGGGGTGGCGTAGCTCTTAACAACACCTTGCACCTGCAACATAAACACGCTCGTTTAAAGGACTGCAAACGAGCATAACGGCTGGTTGACGACCCCATGCAAATTTTTCACATCGATTTCACTGCTTGCCCACCCTCACCCCTCTAAATTGCCCCCCAGTATCGATAGTCGGCAACTTGTTAGTTGCCGCCCACGGCAACTTCTAACGGCTGGGTGTTCAGCCAAAAGACAGCAGCGCTATGACACGCTCCGCTTCAACTACGGGCATCCGTCAGTGCGTTGCGCCTATTTGAATAAAACACTGAAGACAGTGCCCATGGTGAATGATGTGGTTGACCTTACCCTGACCAAACCGCGCTCACGCCGGGGCTATCTCAAGCGCCTGCGAAAGTGGTGGGCGGGCCTTGCCGTTATCGGCTTGCTGCTCGCCGGTTTCCTGTTTTGGCCGTTCTCGCCGCGCGACCTGAGCGTCGATAACCGCCTGCTGACCTCACAAGTGCTGCCGGCCTGGCGCGATGGCGACCTGATCGTGCTGGTGCGTCACGAAGAGCGCTGCGACCGCTCGGCCAATGCCTGCTTCGGCGCACCTGAAGGCCTGACGACCGTCGGCACCCAGCGCGCCGAAGAAGTGGGCAAGGCCTTCAAACTACTGGGCCTGGAAAACACCGACATCGTTGCCAGCCCGGCCTTGCGCACGGTACAGACCTCGCACTTCATGTTCGGCAAAGCCGAGCTGACCCCAGGGGAAAAGACCATCTGCGGCGAGGACATCGATGAAGAACTGCTCAGCCGCAAACGGTCTGGTCGCAACCTCGTTTTTGTCACCCACAGTGGCTGTATTGCCGACTTCGAAAGCGCCCTGGGCTACCCCCGCGCAACGTTTGCCGAGTACGGCAGTGCCCTGTTCGTGCGCGTACTGGGCAACGGCAAATTCGAGACGCTTGGCATCATGAAAGGCCCGGCCTGGTCCGCCGTACTTAAAAAGCTATAGACACTTTTTTACCTATAACTTTCTTCATGTTCAGCAAAACGACAGCCCTCTTCTGGCATGTTCAACTACGCCCGCTACTATTGGACGTCATGATTTTTTTCATCGACTTAGTGAACTTTGTGATTCTTCCTACAAACTTTTACATATCTGCTTACTTCACCATTAAACGTCAAGGAGTGACGTTTTCATGACTCGACTGCTTAAACCCTTACCTCTATTGCTATTGGCCTTCGCGGTGTTCTATCTACTGCCCATGGGCCTGCACGGTTTATGGATCCCGGATGAAACCCGCTATGCCCAGATCAGCCAGGAAATGCTGCAGAGCGGCAATTGGGGCGCACCGCACTTCATGGGTGTGCGCTATTTCGAAAAACCCGCCGCCGGCTATTGGCTGATCGCCCTCGGGCAGGCGGTGTTCGGCGAAAACCTGTTCGGCGTGCGTGTGGCGTCGGCCTTGACCACCGGCCTGAGCGTGGTGCTGGCCTACCTCATCGCCCGCCGCTTGTGGAACGACCCGCGCAAAAGCTTCGCCTGCGCCCTGCTCTACATGAGCTTCGGGCTGGTGGCCGGGCAAGCGGGGTATTCCAACCTCGATCCGCAATTCACCTTCTGGGTCAACCTCAGCCTGGTAGCGCTGTGGTTTGCCCTCGACAGCCGCACGCCGCGTGCTCGTCTGGGTGCCTGGGCAGTGCTGGGCGTGGCCTGCGGCATGGGCTTTATGACCAAGGGCTTTCTGGCCTGGCTGTTGCCCGTGCTGATCGCCGTGCCCTACATCCTCTGGCAGCGCCGCCTGGGTGAACTGCTGTGCTACGGGCCTTTGGCGATTGTGGTCGCCGCCATCGTGTGTGTGCCCTGGGCCCTGGCCATTCACGTGCAAGAGCCTGATTACTGGCGCTTCTTCTTCTGGCACGAGCATATCCGTCGCTTCTCTTCCGCCAATGCCCAGCATGCGCGGGCCTGGTGGTTCTTCCTGCCGATCATGGTGGTCGCCTGCCTGCCCTGGGCGGCGTTGCTGCCGGCCACACTGATCAAGACCTGGAAAGACAAAGCCCAGCCGGCCATCGTGTTCCTGGCCCTGTGGCTGCTATTGCCCCTGGCCTTCTTCAGCATGAGCCGCGGCAAATTACCCACCTACATCATGCCGTGCCTGCTGCCGCTGGCCTTGTTGATGGGCCATGCGCTGATCGACTTGATCCGGCAAGGCAAGGCCCGCGCGATCCTGATCAATGGCCTGGTCAACGCCGTGATCGGCCTGGCAGCGATGGTGGCGTTGATCTACCTGCAAATCTGCAACCCGATGTACGGCAACAGCCACGCGGAGATGTTCAGCCTGTCGCTGGCGTTTATCGTATTGCTGGCCTGGATCCTTGCCAACCTGCTGCAAGCGCTGCGCCCGCTGACCCTGTGGGCAATGCCGGCGCTGGGCATCGGCTTGCTGGTGGCGTTACTGCCGGCGGGCATGCCGGCGATGATCACCGATACCGAAATGCCCGACCAGTTCGTGCTTGAGCATCTGGATGAATTGCAACAAACCCATGCTTTGATCAGCAACGAGTTGGGCTCGGCGTCGGCCTTGTCCTGGCGCCTGGGCCGCACGGAAGTGGCGTTTTACGACACCGAAGGCGAGCTGCGTTATGGCCTCCAGTACGCCGACTCGGTGCACCGCAAGGTCGACCTGGACAGCGTGCAGAGCTGGCTTGCGCAGGCGCGTCAGCAAGGCTCGGTCGGTGTGCTGATGCGCGTGCGCAGCACCAGCGAACACCGCGAAGAAGGGCAACTGCCACCGGGTGGCAAACGCTATCGCAAAGGCGCCCTGCTCTTGATTATCTATCCGCAGCTTCCCTAACGTTACGTCTGCCTTGAGAGCCGCCCATGAGTGTTTTCAAAACCGAACGCGGCGCCCTGGTGCTGCTGCTGGGCGTCTCGGCGCTGCTCCTGCTGCTGGGCCTGGGCAGTCGCGACTTGTGGGGGCCGGAAACCCGCTGGGCCAACATCGCGTTGCAGATGCTGCAAAGCGGTGACTACTTCGACCCCTACCTCAAGGGCGCGCCCTACTACGACAAACCCCTGCCCTCCTATTGGCTGATCACCGGCTTCGCCAACCTGATGGGCGGACTTGGCCCCTGGTCGCTGCGTTTGTCGTCGGTGATTGCGGCGTGGCTGAGCATCTGGCTGGTGTACCTGATTGGCGAACGCCTGTTTCGCAAAGGCACCGGGTTGATTGCCGGCTGGATGCTTGCCACCACCTTCTACTTTCTGTTCTGGGCCCGGCTGGCCACGGCCGACATCCTCACCGTGTGCGGCGTGCTGGCGGCGGTGTGGTGGTATTGGCGCGGGCCGGACGACACGCGGCTGGGGCGTTACACGGTATTTTTCCTGCTGCTGGCGGCCACTTCGCTGTTCAAAGGCCTGATCGGTTTTGTGCTGCCGGGCCTGGTGCTGCTGCCGCACCTGCTCAGCGAGCAGCGCTACAAGCGCCACCTCAACCTGCGCCTGCTGCTGGCCATGCTGATTGCAGCGGCGTTTTACGCGATTCCCTTCGTGCTGTCCCACCTCTATGGCGCGCCGACTTACGGCGAGAGTGGCCTTGAACTGGTGTTCAAGGAAAACGTGGTGCGCTTCTTCGACCCGTTCGACCACATGGGGCCGATCTACACCTACCTGATCTACCTGCCCGCCTACACCTTGCCCTGGGCACCGTGCTGGTTGCTGGGCCTGTGGCTGGCGCTGCGCAACTGGCGCCAAACGCCGCCGAACGTGCGCTGGCTGGTGTGGGGCCTGGGCCTGCTGTTCGTGTTCTTCACCGCCAGCGGCAGCCGACGTAGCTACTACGTGTTGCCGCTGGTGCCTTTTGCCCAACTCTTGGCCGCCTGGTGGTTGAGCGAACGCCTGGAGCAAAAAACCGCCAGTTGGCCACGTTGGCAAAAAGGTTTCGGCTTTACGGCAGGCTTGCTGTTGCTGGTACTCGGCGGCATCTATCCCTGGGTCACCGGCAATGGCGGCGTGACCCGCTTCGCCGACGACGTACAGGCCGAAGCGGTCAAAACTGCGCCGTGGGCTCACTGGCAGATGGTGATGGTAGAAGTCGACAACAAGGTGCCGATGTACCTGCAAAATGGCGGCAAGCCGTTCTACTACGTCAGCGAAACCCAGGACTTCCCCCGCCAGGGCGACAGCGCGGCATTCATGGCCTGGCTGGAAAAAACCAGCGGCCAGGGCTTCAACCCGCAACGCACCATTATCGTCGCGCAGTATTCCAAGGAAGACCCGACGCCGCTGGCCTACCTGGGCGCGGATCACACGGTGATTACCACGCAGCCGGACAATGGCGAGCGGTTGTTCCAGAAGCGCTCGGGGGGCAGTGTGGCGTTTGTTCCAACGCCACGCTGACGGCATTATCGGCGTCAGCGTGCCTGGAATGCCGCTAGCGCTTCTCAAACACGGCATAACCGACATAAGCAAAATCCGACAACCGCCGTGCTTCGGAACCGGGGTACGTGAAATGCTCGCGCGTCAGGTAAGGCGCAGGAAGATCAGGAACGTCTTCCACCTTTCCGTCTATTTCGCCGTTACTGGCAGTGGAATGGGCGCCGCCTTGCTGGTCAATGAATTCAAGGACGTGTTCAGCCTTCGCGGCACTGGCTGCGCGAACATCGGCGGGTAAGCGGGGGTCGTTCCAGTCACCGCCTACGAACACCTTGAAGGCGAGCCGTTCGTTCCCGTCGAGCACATCATCAAGTGCCTTGAACAAGGGATTCACCGTGATTGCCTGCACCGAGCGTTGGTCACCTGTTGCGCGACCGTGGGGGGCAGGCTTTGGCCAGATGCCCCCGCGACCGCCCTCCCCGAGCACGCGGTAGCCTTGCTCGGCGAATTGAGTCAGGCGGTCCACCTCGGACGCAAACCCCTTCATACCCTGCACGTCCAGGTGCCCATCACCTGGATAACTGCCTTTGACCCGGCGCAGGCAGGGGTCGTTGTCAATGTGGTGGATCACCCGCGCCAGGCGATACATGGCGTTGGCACGTGACACCGGGTCTGGGTTGGCGGCGGTAAAGTCGCCCACCTGTCGCTTCAAGTGGGTGATCAATCGGGTTTGGCGCTGACGCCTTTGCGGGTTCCAGCCAAAGGCGCGGGACATGATGCCCGTGCCCAGCATGGGGTTGTCCTTGTAGATTTGCGTGGCTGAGCGCAGATCGTCCGCCGGCCGTGTTTGCCCGCGCGTCGGCAGGCTGGAGGTGTCGGCCTCCGTGCGAGGAGCAGGCAACGTCGGCAAGCGCGCCTGTATGAAAGGCTGAAAGTGTCCAAGCGTTGGGGTCATGAGCCACGTTGTCCATCAAAATCCAACAGCGTCGAAGGGCTGACGTTTCAGGCGAAACTGCACAGTGTGTTGGTGGCGACGGCGCAAAAGGTTCCATCGAAACCTGCGGTTGATGGCCTTTGGTGATCGTTCCCATTGCGCACGTGCGACGCGGAGCGTCGCGGGCTGCATCCCCACGCGGAGCGTGGGAACGATCAAATCGGAACCTGCGGTTGATGGCGTTTGGTCATGGTTTGTAAAAGGCCAGCAAGGCGTGTCCCTTTTAATTGCAGGACGTTTCCTAGACAATCCCTGCCGCCTTGTGCCTGTTGGAATCGATGGCTAGTCTGCGATCCGTCACTGCTTATCAGTGATCGGGTTTAGTCGCCCGACCTTCCAACGCGTGCATGGTCCTCCATGAGGTTTTATGGTGGCTGTGCGCAGGGCACCTTCGGGTGCGCCGGATTTTGCGTGTTGGGCCGGTCGACTAACCTGCGTACAGCCGCCACCCTCGTTTAGTCGCGAAGGGTGTCGTCCCTAATCCGACACGAAGGTACACCATGAAAAAAGTCGTCCCCGACCCACCCCGCAATTCCGCCAAAGACCGCGCCGCTTTCAATCGCGCCATCGACCATTACCTGCCCTCCAAAGGTGTTCAAATCGAAGACCTGAGCTTCGAAGATGCCCTGCTCTACACCGCCAGCTTGCTCGACAGCGCTTCAGCGACCGCGCTCAATTGCGGTGATCTGCTGGCCAGTCCCCAGCGGGCGAAGATTCTGGCGGTGTGGCATTTGCTTGAGGTGGCCAAGACCACGGTGGACCGCTCTATCGAGTGCCTGAACCCCTCAAAACCAACTGCCTGACTGTGGTCTGAAAGTGTGGGAGCTGGCTCCCACATTGCCCACCTCCAGGCTTCAGATCCGCCGGCGGCGGTTGAGTTGGGGGATCGCGGTGTGCGGCACCTCCACGCGCTCCACTTGCGCAGTGGTGCAGGCCGCCAATTGCGCCAACGTGGGCTGGCTGAACAGGGTGCGCGCATCCACCTCCAACCCAGCCTTGCGCATCCGCGCCACCAGGGTCACCGCCAGCAATGAATGCCCGCCCAGCTCGAAAAAGTGGTCGTGACGCCCTACCCGCGCAAGCTTCAACACGTCGGCCCAGATGCCCGCCATCAGGGTTTCCACCTCACCCAGCGGTGGCTCATAGGCACGACTCACCACCGCCTCCAACCCAGGCGCCGGCAGGGCCTTGCGGTCGAGTTTGCCGGCCGGGTTAAGCGGCCATTGATCAAGCTGCACAAAGGCCGACGGCACCATGTACTCGGGCAACTGTTCCAGCACATAGGCACGCAAGGCTTCCAGGCCGGGCGCTTGCCCACGCAAAGTAAAGTACGCCACCAAACGCTCATCACGCATCAGCACCGCCACGTCCCGCAGCGCCGGGTGCGCGGCCAGGCGTGATTCGATTTCGCCCAGTTCCAGGCGCACGCCCCGCAGCTTGACCTGAAAGTCATTGCGCCCCAGGAACTCAAGGTTGCCATCGGGCAAGTAGCGCACCAGATCGCCGCTGCGGTACAGCCGATCACCGGCCACAAACGGGCTGTCGATAAAGCGCTCGGCGGTCATCTGTTCCAGGCCCAGATAACCCCGCGCAACGCCGACGCCGCCGATGTGCAGTTGGCCGCTGACGCCCATGGGCACCGGCGTGTCATGTTCATCCAGCACATACAGGCGGGTGTTGTTGATCGCCCGACCAATCGGCAATTGCACGGCCGGCACGGCGGCGCCGGGTTCCAGGGTCCAGGCGCTGCTGTCCACCGTGGCTTCGGTGGGGCCATAGACGTTATGCAAGCGCACGTTGGGCAGCCGCGCCTGCACGCCTCGGGCCAGGGCTTGCGTGAGTTCGCCACCGCCACACAGCACGTCGGTGAGGCTGGTGCACAGCGCCGACGCTTCCAGTTCCAGAAACTGCTGCAACATCGCCGGCACAAACTTGATCACGCTGATCTGTTGCTCGCGGATCACCTGGGCCAGGTACGCCGGTTCACGGTGCCCATCGGGCCGTGCGAGCACCAGGCGCATGCCATTGGTCAGCGGCCAGAACAGCTCCCACACCGAGCCATCGAAGCTGAACGGCGCACGTTGCAACAAGGCGCCGCCCTGGGCATGCGGGCACAGCCGGGAGCCCCAGTGCATGAGGTTGCTTAAGCCGCGATGCTCGATCATCACGCCTTTGGGCGTGCCGGTAGAGCCGGAGGTGTACATCACGTAGGCCAGGTTGGCGACGCTCAAACCGGGCACCAACGGGTTGCCGGCAGGTGCCTGGTTCCAGGCGCAGCGGTCGAAGTCGATCACGGGCATCGACACCTCGCCGGGCAAGTCACGGGTGGCCGCATGCACCAGTAACGCCACGGGTTGACTGTCGCTGAGCATGTAGGCCAGGCGTTCGCGCGGATAGCCCGGGTCCAGCGGCACATAGGCGCCACCCGCCTTGAGGATCGCCAGCAAACCCACCACCAGCTCCAGCCCGCGCTCGACGCACAGCGCCACACGCGAATCCGGCCGGACGCCGCGCTCGCGCAGGTGAAAGGCGAGCTGGTTGGCGCGCTCATTGAGCTCGCGGTAGGTCAATTGCCGTTCGCCGGCCTGCACCGCAATGGCATTGGGAATCTGCCGCGCATGGACTTCGAACAGGGCTTGGACGGTGAGGGTTTCGGGGTAGTCGGTGTGGGTCGCATTAAAGTCCAGCAACAACCTTTTCAGTTCGCTGGCCGGCAGCACCTGTACTTCGCGCAGGGGTGTGGTCGGCGCCTGTTCAAGGGCATCCGCCAGGCCATGCAACACCGTCTCGAGATAACCCAGCAACCGCTCGGCACCGACCTTGCGCGGCGCCTTGGCCGTGAGGCGAAAGCCGCTGGCGATGTCGTCGACCGTGAGCATCAGCGGGTAGCTGAGGATGTCTTCACTGCTGAGCAGGGCAATGCCCGGCACCAGGTTCAGGTCTCGGTCTGCCGCCGTGTGCCGATAGTTAAGCAGGCTGTTGAACAACGGCGATGTGCCGCTGCAACGCTGGGCCAGCGCCAGGGAGGCCTGTTCATGGGCGACCAGCGCGCTCAGTTGCGCATGGGTGTCTGCCAGCGCAGCGACCACGCTTTGCCCGGCCAGACGCAGGCGCAGCGGCAAGGTGTTGATGAACATGCCGAGGGCTCGATCAGCGCCCTCGCCGGCTTGCAAACGGCCGAGTAACACGGTGCCGAATACCACATCATCGCGGCCCGCCACCCGGCTGAGCACCTGGGCCCAGGCCAGGTGAAACAGGCTCGCGGCACTGACCCCCAGCGCCCGCGCCTGGGCGCGCAGGCGCAGGTTGAGGGCGTCGGTCAGGGGCCGTTCGGCCGCTTCGATGTCGGCGCGATTGGCCTGGCGCTCCTGCAAGCCGAACGCCAGGGTCGGCTCGTCAACGTCGGCCAGGCGCTCGCGAAAGAACGCTTCATGGGCCGCCTGGCGCGCTGCCGAACGGGTCTGCGCGACCACGTTGCGGTAAGGCACCGGTTCCGGCAATTGCGCCTGTTGACCCAGCAGGTGGGCGCGAATTTCATCCACCAGCACGGTGGTCGAGGTGGCGTCATTGACCAGGTGATGGAAGCGCAACCTGGCGACCCAACGCCGGTTGTGCGGCTCCTCGGCGTAATCGAGCGCCATCAGCGGCGCCTGGCGCAAATCCAGCGGTGCGTGTTGATCGTGCAGCGGTTCGACGCGCAACTGCGCCTGGCGCCACACCACTTGCATCGGTTGTTCCAGCGCATCCCACACCAGGCTGGTGCGCAGGATGTCGTGACGGTTGATCACCTGCTGCAACGCCTGGGCAAACGCCTCCAACTGTTCGCGACGGGCAAAACTGAACAGCGCATGTTGCTGGTAGGGGTCGCGCTCGTCCGTGAGGTGGTGGTACAGCAAGCCCTCCTGCAACGGCGCCAGCGGGTAGATTTCCTGCACATTGGCCGCGCCTGCGGGGATACCGGCGACGATACGGTCCAGGCTCGGCTGGTCGAGTTCGGCCAGTGCGAGCATGTCCGGGGTGATGTGGCTGCAACCTGGCGCAATACGATTGCCCGGCACCTGGACCTCGCTGCCGCCACTGACCGCCGCCAGCGCGGCAAGCGTCGGCTGGCCGAACAACACCTGCACATCGGCATGCAAGCCCACCTGGCGCATGCGCTGCACCAACTGCACCGCCAACAGCGAGTGGCCGCCCAGTTCGAAGAAATGGTCGTGGCGCCCCACTTGCTGCACCTGCAATAACTCAGCCCAGACCTGCGCCAGAAGGGTTTCCGCGCCCTCGTGCGGCGCCTCGAACAGCCGCGTGACAAAGGCGTGTGGCGTGGGCGCGGGAAGCGCCTTGCGGTCGAGCTTGCCGTTGGCGGTCAGGGGCAACGCGTGCAACTGCACATAGGCCGCCGGCAGCATGTAATCGGGTAGCGAAGCGTGCAGATGAGCACGCAACGCTTCGATTTCGACGCTGTGCCGGGCGACAAACCAGGCCAGCAGTTGGCCTTCGCGACACTGCACCACGGCTTCCTGGACCGCCGGATGGCCGGCCAGCGCAGATTCGATTTCCCCCAACTCGATGCGCACGCCACGGATTTTCACCTGGTCGTCATTGCGGCCCAGGTACTCAAGGTTGCCCTCGGGCAGCCAGCGCGCCAGATCGCCGGTGCGGTACATCCGGCCCGCGTTGAACGGGTCATCCACAAAGCGCTCGGCGCTCAGTTCAGGCTGGTTCAGGTAACCCCGCGCCACACCTTTGCCGCCGATATACAGCTCGCCCGCCACACCAATCGGCACCGGGCGCTGCTGTTCATCGAGCAAGTACACCGTGGCATTGTCGATCGGCGCGCCGATATGCAGCCCCTGGCCCGCCGCGACGAGCCCGGAAGTGGCGACCACCGTGGCTTCGGTGGGGCCATAGTTGTTGATCACGTCATAGGTTTGCGCGCGGCTGAAGCTGCGCAGGCGGTCGCCGCCGATCAGCAGAGTGCGCAAGGTCGGGTGTTGCAGGCGCTGGCTGAAGGCATACTCGGCCACCGGGGTCGGCAAAAAGCACACGTCCAACGGCTGCGCACGCCACCAGCCGAGCAGCGCATCAATGTCCTGGGCATCGTCCTGGACGGGCGCCAGGTGCAAGGTCGCGCCCACGCACAACGCCGGCCAGACTTCCCAGGCCATCGCGTCAAAACCGAAGCCGGCGACGCTGGCCGTATGGCTGCCCGCGTGCAGGTTGAAGGCGCGGCAGTGCCAGTCCACCAGGTTGGACACGGTGTGGTGCTCGACCATCACGCCTTTGGGCAAACCGGTGGAGCCTGAGGTGTAGATCACATACGCAAGGTTCGACGGCGTGACCGCCACCGGTGGGCTGCCGCTGCGGCCATGGGTCGGCAGGTCCAGGCGGATTATCGGCACGTCGAGCATCGGCAGGCGCGCCAGCAAGTCGTGCTGGGTCAGCACCGCCACCGGTGAACTGTCGTGCAACAGGTAGTTCAGGCGCTCGGCCGGATGGGCCGGGTCCACCGGCACGTAGCAGGCGCCGGCCTTGAGGATCGCCAGCAACCCGGCCACGGTTTCGAGCCCGCGCCGCGCCACAATGACCACGCGGTCATCCGCCTGCACGCCATGTTCGAGCAGTTGGTGGGCCAGGGCATTGGCCTGCTGATCGAGCTGGGCGTAGGTCAATCGCCGGCCCAGATGCGCCACCGCGATGGCGTCGGGCGTGCGCACCGCTTGCGCCTCGATGCGCCGATGCAGGGTTTGCGTACCGGCATGCGCGTGTGCGGTGGCATTCCATTGCTGCAACCGGAGCTGTTCGGCCGGCGTCACCAGGGCGAATTCAGCCAGCGGCAACGCGGTATTGGCCAACCCCTGCTCCAGCAGCCAGGTGAAGCGCTGCGCCAACGCCTGCACCTCGTCCTCGCGAAACCACGCCTCGTTGTAAACGCAGTGCAGGCACGCGGTGTCCTGATAACGGTTGCTGCGCAGGTGAAAGGCAATCGGCAGCAACTCGTGGTGGTTGGAAACCTTGATCGCGCGGGCCTGGACCTGGCCGAAGCGCAGGTCGTGATCGTCCTGCTCAAAGGACACCGACAAATCAAACAACTGGCCGCGATCGGTACGGCGCAGGCCCAGCTCTCGGTTCATCTCGCTCAGGGGAAAACGCTGGTGGCGAAAATCCTGCTTGAGCTGGTCACGCACACCGCGCACCAGCGCGCTGAACGGCAAGTGCGCGGCGAACTGAAAGCGCACCGCACTGACCTGGGTGAACAAGCCCACGGAGGAACGAAAACGTGCGTTGGAACGGTTGAGGATCGGCAGCCCCACCACCCATTCATCACGCTGGCTGGTGCGGGTGAAATACACGTACAGCGCCGCCAGCAGCACATGGAAGGCCGAAGCCTGGTAACGGTTGGCGACTTGTTCCATGCGATTGAGCAGCGTCACCGCAAACGGCTCCACCCAGGTGTTGCTCGGCGCCGGGGCGTTGTGGCGCGGCGTCAGTAACGGCTCGGGCAACACCTGGTATTTGTCCAGCCAGTAAGCGCGGTCGCGGGCGTAACGGGCCGACGCCTGGTAACGCTGGTCGGTGTCGATAAAGTCGATATACGACGGTGCGTACGGCTCCGATTGCCGCCCCTGCTCAAGGTCGGTGTACAGGCGGGCCAGGGATTGCAGCATCTGGCCAAAGCCCCAGCCATCGAGGATCAGGTGATGGGCCTGGGTGCCGAGGCGGTAGTGATCGTCATCGAGCTTGACCAGGAAAAACCGGAACAGCGGTTCGCCACTCATTGCGTAGGGCCGTGCCATTTGCGCCTGCATCAGCGCCTGGCTTGCCGCCTGTGGGTCTTGCAGCGCACAGAAGTCGTGCCGTTGTACCTGCACCGTCAGCGCAGCGTCGAAGGTCTGTCGCGGCAAGCCATCGGCATCGCTGTGCAACTGGGTGCGCAAGGCATCGTGCCTGGCCACCAGCAACTCGACGGCGCGCTGGATCAGTTCCGGCACCACGGGCCCGGCAAAATCGACATAGCCGCCAATGTTGTACAGCGGTGAGTCGCCCGCTCGCAGTTGGTCGAGCCAGATGTCCTGCTGGGCGGCAGTGAGGGGGAAGCTTGGGGAATGCTTCATAAGATCCTTCTCAATAGGAGTCAGGCACGGCCGTGCACGGGCCCATTTCGCCAAAATTGCCGGATTTGAGCATGCAGCTCCGAGGGTGTCTGACCCCAGAAACCCGGACATTCAAATGGATAGAAACGGGCTTGGCTGATGGTTGACGGCTGAAACGATTAAAGCGCTGTAGGAAATTGGCTACATCTGGCCGTGGCCAGTTTTTCCAGGCCTGTCGCAATCATTAACATTTACTTTGAATATCAATAGCTTAAATAAATCTAATGTTGAGTCACGGCTCTTCGTAGGCGGAATACTTCGTCTGAAGCGTCGAATTAATGACGTGGATTTTATGGCAGCTTGTGTCCCTCGTTTCCGCTACATACGTAGGACAAATCGCTATGGCTAAATGAAATCTCGAACGCCGAATGACGTTAAAGAAAAGTCACGTTCAAGGAGTACGGGCCGCCCCACACAGACCCAGGGCACCCGATGACGGTTTTCGACATCAAGGATGAGATGGCTATGAGTCTGACTTCTACTATTGGCGGCGCCCACAGCCCGCAGTTCTACGCCGAAATGGGTGAATTGATTTCAAACAGCGGCCAGGAACATTTCGCCGCCAACATGCTGCATCTGGTGGATAAATGGGTACCGATCCACTTGGTCGACCTGAGTGAGTGGACCCTGGACGAATTACGTGACAGCGCGGTCGATATCCAGCTGCTGGGCAGCGCCGGGTTGAAAAAACACCTGCCGGCGCCCCAGCCGGTGCATGCGCTCAATGACCACCCGCTGCTGCGGGAAATGCTGCGCATGCAAGACCCGTTGCTGATCCAGATGAAGGCCAAGGCGAACGGCGCGCACCCGCGCGGCACCTCGCACCAGTGCAACCTGGTGTCGCGCCAGGGCAACCGACGCTGCGTGATTTCGTTTTACCGCCCGCCGACCCAACAGGGCTTTTCACTGGCTGAGTTGTCGTTTCTCAAGTGCTTGTCGGACACCCTGTTGCCTTTGCTGGAACGGCACGCGCAGAGTGTGCGCCAGGCCCCCCACAGCCAGGCCGAACCGGACCACAGCCAGCTGGAACAGTCACATTTACAACGCGAGTTCTACAAGCGTCTGTCCCTCAGCGATATCACCCTGTCGGCGCGTGAACAGGAGGTGTGCCTGGGCCTGTTGACTGGCGGCACCGTGCCGCAAATGGCGGAAAAGCTCAGTGTTAAAAACAGCTCGATCGAGACCTACCTCAAGCGCGCCGCCGCCAAGCTCGGCGTGAGTGGGCGCCATGGCCTGGCCAAATGGATGGTTGGCGCCTGATGAAAAAAGCCACCCTCTCCACCCTTGGCATGGCCTGGATGCTCGGCGGTTGCTCGCTGATCCCCGAGTACCAGCGGCCCGCTGCGCCGGCAAGCGCCAGAAAGTACCGGGCGATCTGACCGGCACCGTTACCGCAGCGGCGTGGACAGCAACCTGACGTTCCTGGATGCACAGCGTTCGTTATTCAGTTCGCAGCAGGCGCTGATCGTCGATCGGCTGGCGCAACTGGTCGCGAAGGTCAACCTGTACACGGCACTGGGCGGCGCCTGGAGCGTCTACCCAAGCCCGACTGCCGCAGCCGATATTTCCCCGGTGGCACCTGCGCATAACGAAGGAAAAGCCGGCTGAAATACGCCGCCGTTGTTCGGTTGTGGGTGCGAGTGACCGGTTATTACTGGTAGGGAATAAGGCGATCCCGGTCCAGGTCGCGCATCATTTCACTGAGCATTTCACTTTCGCTGCGCGGCTCGGTCATGGGGATGTACCAGGTCGTAGCCGTCCAACCACCACGCTTGTAGGCGTAGGTCTTCAACAGCTGACCGTCCTTGTACAACGAGCCGTGCAACTGACGCTCGTAGGTATAAGGCACAGGCACGGTCAGCAGCGTTAACGCACCGAGCAGTGCCGGTAGTACGCCGGCCCCTTTACCGCCGCCCTGATCCACCAACAGGCTGTAGCCGGTCTTGCTGAAGCCGCCATCAAGGAAGCTGAAGGCACCGGTATCACGCAAGCGCTGTATGACTTCGCGCTGCTGTTGCTGCTCAAACCGCGACGCGGGCGATGGCATAGTGACGCTCATCGGTACATAGGCGCGCTCGGCCTTGTAATCCAATGGTTTGAGGGCGGTGCTGCAACCGCCAAGCACGAGCACGACAGCCAACACAGAAGCTCTGATCATTGTGCATGCTCCTCAGGCAGCAGGCCGTCGCGCTGTACATCTTCGGCAAAGGCGCGTGCGACGCGGTGGACGTTTTGCTGCTCCATTGCGCCGGGGCCATCCAGCAGCCAAGAGTATTTATGGGTGACGTTGCGGTAACTGTATTGCTTGAGCTGCTTGCCATTATGTTGCAGGGAAAACTCAGTGGTGGTGTCGACGCTAACCGACAAGGGCAGCAGGAACAGGGTTGCCGCGCTCAGCAGTACCAGAGGAAAAGGCGGCATGTCGCGCTGAACATTGAACCGGACCCACACCGAATAGTCCTCGCGGTTGCCCCGGCCACTTTCGACAGTGCGAAACACCCCGGTTTCACGCAGTTGGTTACGAAATTGCGCAGCATTGAGCGGGTCATCGATCATGACGTGGATCGGCTTGAGGTATTCCTTGCCGTCAGGCAAAGCCCGTTCAGGCAGCGTGTGGGTGGTTGCACACCCCGTCAGCAGCGCCACGGCGCTGAGGGTAACAAGGCGGTTCATGGACGAGTCTCGTGCAGGGTGTCCTGGTCCGCGCCGACAGGTAACGGCGCGATGATATAAGGGGCGGCGCTGCGATAATCCAGGGCCAGTACCTTCAGGCTCGGCAAGCCCGGAACGTACTGGCGCGCGAGGGGTTCATCGCGGCCTTGTTGATCGCGCCAGCGAAAGGCGCACAGGGAAGCACCGAGGCACAGCGAACGAAACTCTCCGAGGTAATAGGCCTTGCCGGCCTGCAAGCGCAGCGGCAGGTTGAACTTTTCTCGCGCCTGGACCGAGGTGTAGGTGGTGCCAAGGGTGGGGGAATAGTTACTGGAGAAGAACTGAAAATCGTAAAATTCATAATCTCCAGGTTTGAGCGCCAGCACGAACACGCTGGCGGCACCGGCTGCGTCTTTCACATCCTGAGGCGTTTGCTGCCCCATACCGACCCATACCGCCGCAGCGCCGAACTCAGAACCGCGCTTGCGAAACAGCAGGCGCTGGTTAGGTGCGGGGGAAGCGTTGAAGTTCTGTGGGCCGATTGACCCGACCAGATAAGCCACCGGTTCCTGAGGGCCAGGTTGCAACGGTTGACTGACCAGCGACGCGGACTGAGTGCCGCACCCCGTCAGGGCTAATGCCATTAAGAACAAGGCCTGGGGCCTGGGGAAACAAAACATGTCGGATCCTGAACACGGGCAAAAAAATAACTGCAGGCGGTCAGGGCAAACATGGGATGAGCCTTCCTGGCGCTGCACCTCGCGTCACTGCGAGGGGGCGAATGGTACGGGGGCATTCGCGGTTTGACTACTGCTGACGAGCAACACCGCTCGCCATTCGAAAAACCGTGTTCAGATCACCGCTTCCGCCTCGATCTCGATCAACCACTCAGGCAACGACAGCCCGCTGACGATAATCCACGAAGACGGCGGCGGGTTGTGCGGGAAGCGCTCACGCAGCGCCTGGGCTATGGGCTCCTGCTGCTCACGGACGGACTCAACGATGTACAGACGCAGCATGATCACATCGGCCAGATTGCCGCCGACCTCGGCCAGCACCTTTTCGATATTATCCAAGGCGGTGGTGGTCTGCTCGGCGATGCCTGGGCCGACGGTACGCTCCTCGGCATCCACCCCCACTTGCCCGGAGAGCATGATGCGCCGGCCAGGCGGCACTTCGAGGGCCTGGCTGAAGCCGTATTGCAGGGAGTTGAACACGGAGGTGGGATTGATGACTTTGCGTTGCATGACCTGTCCTTGTTGTCGGTAGGCAAACAAAGCTAACCCAGGGATGCTGCTCAATCTGGTAATTCAACATCCAGCAACATTTCGGCGGACCGATCGTTCCCACGCTCCGCGTGGGAATGCATCCCGTGACGCTCCGCGTCACACTGCGCAAGGCTCAGCTATGCGCAGACATCGGGACGCGGAGCGTCCGGGGCGGCATTCCCACGCAGAGCGTGGGAACGATCA